>JBJSWT010000001.1:0-4540 GCA_046086025.1 Actinomycetes bacterium
TGGGTAATCTGTAACCTCAAGTGTTTTTTTGGAAGTTAATTAAACCCCAAGGAAAAGAAGAGTAGAAAAGTATGCGCACGTTTAGCCCAAAGGCTAGTGAAGTAACTCGTCAATGGCACATTCTTGATGCCACTGATATTCCATTAGGTCGTATTGCATCTGCTGCGGCAACTATTCTTCGTGGAAAACACAAACCAACTTTTGCACCACATGTTGACACTGGTGATTTTGTAATCGTCTTAAATGCAGGAAAAGTTTCTCTTTCAGGTTCAAAGAAAACTGAAAAGAAAGCATTTTCCTATTCAGGTTTTCCAGGTGGACTAACTGCAATTGGTTATGACAAGTTATTAGAAAAAAATCCTGAAAAAGCAATCCAACTAGCTGTTAAAGGAATGCTTCCACATAACAAACTTGGCAACAAATTGATCAAGAAATTAAAGGTTTATGCAGATGCAAACCATCCACATTCTGCACAAAATCCAAAGCCTTATGAAATTAAGCAAATCAAACAAGTAGCTAACTAAAGGAAAATATTTTGACCGAGTCACAAACTTATGTAACAAGCGAATCTGAAAAATCTTTTAAACCATTAAAGACTGGTAAGCAAGGTCCATCTGCTGGAACTGGTAGAAGAAAAGAAGCCATTGCAAGAGTAAGAATTGTTCCTGGAAATGGCAAGTTTGTAGTAAACGGCAAGGATTTAGCAACTTATTTTCCAAATAAATTACATCAACAATTAGTAAATGATCCTTTTAAGATTTTGGGAATTGAAAAAGCTTATGACGTTATTGCAGAAATTGTGGGTGGCGGTTCAAGTGGACAAGCAGGTGCTTTAAGACTTGGAATTGCAAGAGCTCTAAATGCAGTTGATGTTGAAGTTAATCGTCCAGTGTTGAAAAAAGCAGGTTTCTTAACTCGTGATCCAAGAGTTATTGAACGCAAAAAAGCTGGTTTGAAAAAAGCACGTAAACGTTCGCAATACAGCAAGAGATAAATTTATGGGCCGATTATTCGGCACCGATGGTGTGCGAGGTTGTGCAAATAAAGATCTCACCCCTGAATTAGTTTTTTCCCTTGGTAAATCTGCTTCATTAGTTATTGCTAAACAACACGGCAAAGGAAGAGCTAGTGCTGTAGTTGGCAGAGATCCCAGAGCAAGTGGCGAAATGTTGGAAGCAGCACTTATTGCAGGTCTTGCAACTGTAGGTGTTGATGTTTTAAAGGTTGGAGTATTACCAACTCCTGCAATTGCCTATTTAACTCAGTATTACAAAGCAGATTTAGGTGTAGTTCTATCTGCTTCACACAATGTGTTTTCAGATAATGGGGTTAAATTCTTTTCAAAAGATGGAAAAAAGTTACCTGATGAAGTTGAAGATGAAATTGAAAAAAATCTTGAAACAAAAGTCCCTCATCCAACTGGAAGTGAAGTTGGACGAGTTAAAGAAATGGCTGATGCCTACGAAGCATATTTATCTCACCTTTTAGAAACAGTTGAAACAGGAGCATTAAAAGGCTTAAAAGTCGTAGTTGATTGTGCAAATGGAGCAGCAAGTGATGTGGCACCTGATTTGTATCAGCGAGCAGGAGCAGAAGTTATAGCAATTCATAATGCTCCAAATGGAATAAATATTAATGACAATTGTGGATCAACTCATATGGGTTCTTTAATTGAACGAGTCAAAAAAGAAAAGGCAGATCTAGGAATTGCACACGATGGAGATGCCGATAGATGTTTAGCTGTTGATGAATTAGGAAATATTATTGACGGCGATCATATTTTGGCCCTTTTAGCAAAAGATTTTAAGAATTCGAAACAATTAACTGCTGAAACTGTTGTTTCAACAGTGATGGCAAATTTAGGTTTCAAACTTGCTATGAAAAATGAATCTATTTCAATCATCGAAACTCAAGTAGGTGATCGCTACGTTTTAGAAGCGATGGAAGAAAAAAATTACATTCTAGGTGGAGAACAATCAGGACATGTAATTATGAGAAATTATTCAACCACAGGTGATGGATTGTTGACTGCTTTGCAATTAATGAATGTTGTTGCGACCGAGAAAAAATCACTATCAAGTATTTCCCAAATTGTGAAAAAGTATCCACAAATATTAATAAATGTTTCAGATGTTGATAAATCAAAAATCAATAATGACAAATTGCAAGAAGCAGTAAAAAAAGCAGAACTTTCTTTGAATCAAAAAGGAAGAGTTTTATTACGTCCAAGTGGCACAGAATCTTTAATTCGAGTTATGGTTGAAGCAGAAACACAAGATATCGCTGAAAAAATTGCTAAAGAATTGGCTGAAGTAGTTAAAAAAACTTGTTAATCAAGTAGTAATTTGTCAAAAATTGAATAGATTAAATCAACCCATTTCTCTTTATCCATAGGTTCTGTGCTGATGTCATCTACCACGATGCCAATTGTGTAAGCCTGAACAAAGACTGCAATAACTTTTGGATCTAATTCTTTTTTTATAAATCCTTTTTCTTGTGCTTCTCTAAAAACATCGGTTAATGCATTAGTTAATCTGTCTTGAGACTCTGCTAATTGAGCACCTAAACGTGGATTATTTCTTGTAATAGAAATTGTTTCTGTTCTTTCTAATCTAAATGGAGCTCTTTGGGCACTATGACTATAAGTTGCATACTCTCTTAAGACTTTCAAAATATCTTCTCTAGATTTTGAATTACTTAAATGATTTGTAAGGGTAATGATTGATTCGTCTACCCATTGACTAAATCTTCTAACTCTTACCGTTTCTACTAGTTCACCAAAATCTTCAAAATGATGATACAAAGATCCTTTAGTAATTCCAGAAGTGTCTAAAACCATGTCAGAGGTAATGTCATGCCAACTGTTACTTTTTGATAAGTCAAGAAAGGTTTGAATCAACTTTTCTTTGGTTGGATGAATAATGCTCATGGGTGAATTTTATCTTAGAGCCTAGGCGATTACATCTAGAAACCAACTGGTTTTATTTGTTGGTTTAACTAATTCTGACTTAAATTTCTTGTTTATTAACTTTTGTAACTCAAGAGCGGTCTTGGGAGTCTTTGCTGATTGTACTAAAAGTTTAGCAACATCTCCTCTGGTCTTTTTTGACATGTGAGTGACTACAGACTTCTTTCCATTCTTAATTGTAAAAACTCTAATGCCAACAGTTTTATTTAAATCTGGAGTCCAAACACCTTGATAAGTACTAGATCTACAATCAATTATTAAATCAGTTTTTATTTTCTCCAAAGTTTCAGGTAATACTTTTTTCCATAAAGAATTTAAGGATCCTAATTTCGGTAAAGATTTTGCCATATCTAATTTGTAACTTGGAATTTTATCTTCTAATGTGACTGCACCAAAAAGTGCAGAAATTATGACAATACTTTTTATTGCTCTTTTTTTACTGGCAGAATCTAAGGAGTTAAAATCTAGTGCTTGATATAAAACTCCGGAATAAACATCAATTGCTTTAGCGGTTGGTGATTTACTAACTTTCACACCTACTGCTTCTAAAGTTTTCTTTCTGGTGCCGGTTAATTCTTTAGCAAACGTCATACTAGACAAATTGACTAATTTGCCCTTTTCAACAGAATTTTTCCCCTCGCTGGGTGGAAGAAGGATGAGCACAGACATAAACATTACCTTCAAGATTGGTTCGTCTAGGCTGTTAACACAATGTGTGGAATTGTCGGTTACGTAGGAAACAAACAAGCTCTTAATGTTGTGGTTGAGGGCTTACGAAAACTCGAGTATCGAGGTTATGACTCAGCTGGTGTTGCTGTTGTTAATGACAATAAATTAAATGTTAGAAAAAAAGCAGGCAAATTAACTAACTTAGAAACACTTATCGGATCTGATCCACTCCCTGATTCAACAACAGCAATTGGGCACACTCGTTGGGCAACTCATGGAATTCCAAATGATGCTAATGCTCATCCTCACGTTGATGAATCCAATGAAATTGCAGTTATTCATAACGGAATTATTGAAAACTTTTCAGAATTAAGAAAAGAATTACAAAATAATGGTGTGAAATTAAATAGTGATACAGACACAGAAGTTGTCGCACATTTACTAAATGTTGAGTATCCAAAATCTAATAATGATTTAGCAGAAAGTATGCGAAAAGTTGTCAGAAGACTAAAAGGTGCTTTCACATTAGTAGCAGTTCATGCCCAACAACCAGATGTAGTTGTTGGTGCCAGACGAAATTCACCTCTTGTAGTTGGTAAAGGAAATGGTGAAAACTTTTTAGCATCAGATGTGTCTGCATTTATCGCTCATACCAAAAATGCCATTGAATTGGGTCAAGATCAAGTTGTAGAACTTAGACATAACAAAATCACTATTACAGATTTTGATGGAAAACCTGCACAAACTAAAGAATATGTAGTTAATTGGGATTCAAAAGCTGCTGAAAAAGGTGGCTTTGATTTGTTTATGTTAAAAGAAATTTTTGAGCAACCAAAAGCTGTTGCAGAAACTTTGGTGGGAAGACTTGCTCAAGATGGAAAACTAGTTTTAGAGGAAATGAAA
>JBJSWT010000002.1:0-7700 GCA_046086025.1 Actinomycetes bacterium
CTGCCCGCAGTTAAAACTGACATGAAAAGCATTGAGACAACGGGAAACGCTGCAAAAATTGTTAAGAATATTAAGCCTGGTAAGGACCAGAACCAACCAAGTTGGCGGGAGCTTTCGCTCCCGCCACTTTTATTCAATATCTATTCCTTTTAATTAACTTGAGGTGACTTCAGTCGCAAGATCTGTGTACAGTTTTGAGTCTGCACCAAGATCAACTACAACTTCACCCTTCATTAATTCAATTGGTTCTATTCCCATATTTGGATATGTTTCTTTTAAGGTCACGTCCAAAGTTTGAGTTGCTGCTGCGTTAGGAACCTTGTAAAGGATGTTGTTTGCAACCCATGCGTGTACATCTGGTTGAAGGATGTAGTTAATGAATGCATGTGCTGCTTCTTTGTTTTTACTTGAAGACAAAATCACCATGGTATCTGCCCATAGATCAGAGCCTTCTTTTGGAATTACGAATTTAATATTTGGATTTTCCGCAATTCCATAGTTACACCAACCATCCCATGCTTCTGTTAACACAGCTTCACCAGAAACTAACTTGGTATAAAAAGCGGTGTCATCGTATGCAAGAAGAGTTGGTTTAGTTTTAATTAGTTGTTCTTTTACTTTTGCAATTTCATCAGGATTAGTCGTATTTATTGAATAACCTAATAACTTAAGTGCAGGTAAAGCTAACCAACGCTCAGTTGCAAGCATTGTTGTTTTACCTTTAACTGAATCTTTTGGATTCAATAAGTCATTCCAAGAATCTGGAGTGAAATCTATTAAGTCTGAACGGTAACAAAGTCCAGTTGTTCCCCAAGCATATGGAGCTGAATAATTTGTTCCTTTGTCATATGCAAGCTCTGAAACAACAGGGTAATAATTTGACAAATTTGGAATTAAAGTTTTGTCAAAGTTAATAATTTTTCCTGCAGATGCAAGTGCTTGTGCGTATTGACCAGATACAAATGCAACATCTATTCCTGAATCATCAGAGGCAGTTAATTTACCCATGACTTCTTCATTAGTTGCATGATTTGTAATCGTGATATCAACACCAATTGCTTCTTTAACTTTTGCAGCTAAATCTTCTGGGTAATAACCAGCCCAGTTAGAAATAACTAACTTTTGCGTAGTGATATCCACATTTGGATCTACTGATGCAGAAGATGCTTCATCACTTGTTCCGCTACTGCATGCGGCAAGAACTAAAGCTGCTGCTGCAACAACAGTTGCGGAAAACTTGAATTTTCGCACTGTCGCCATTTATATCTCCTCCAATTGATTCATAAGGGTTTGGATTTTAAGCCTTACGAATTTGATTTAATTATGAGTCTGTCAGTTAGATGTCTGTATTTGCAACAAGGAATGGACATCAATATCAATTTGTTATCTAATTAACGGGCAAGATGGGGGCATGGCCGGCTTTTCACTCTATTTATATGAAGATTTTCATCTTGAAATTAGTGAAGGCCTACTTCTGTCCCTAGATCAAGACAAAGCCTCAAATCTTGCCCAATGGGCCATTAAGTCAATTGCCAATTTAGAAAATGGAGAACATTTTGACACTTCTAAAACTTCTAACTTCAAAGTAATAGACACTGAAATTACTCCTTTAGAAGTTGATCAAAGTAATTTAAGTTTTCAATACGGAAATTATTTAATCAAAATAAAAAAGGAATTAGATTTAACAAATAGAAACATAAATATTGTAAATTCTTTAACTAATTCCAATTTCAATTATATGCCAAAATATTATGGAAGCTTATCTTTAAAAATTTATAATAAATTAGTTGAATTTATTTCTATTTATGAATTTATTGATAACTCTATAGATGGCTGGACGTGGCTTCCAAAAAAACTTGTAAATAAAAATGATTCTTGGGTAAATGAAGTTGCAATCTTAAGTTCGCAAATGCATAGAGATTTAAAGAAAGTTGAGGGAGATTCTTCAAAAGACTTTCTTCAATTAACAGACAAATTAGTAAAAAGAGAATTACCAAATTTAAACCAAGAGTTATTAACAGGAATCGAAAAATATCCAAATCCAGAAAATATGTTAGATATTTGGAATAGTTTAGAAGGACAATACTTTATTGAACTTGAAAACAAAAAACAAAAGTTACAAGATAATTACAAATCTCAAATAACTCATGGAGATTTTCATATAGGACAAATTTTAAAAAGTGAAACTAATTATTATGTAATTGACTTTGACGGATCCCCAGTTTTAAATAAGGAATTAAGAAATATAACATCTCCTGTGGAAGATGATTTAGCACATTTATTGCTCTCTTTTTCTCTTGCTGCAAGAGTTGCCGAAAGAATAAATCAATTAGATTACGGTAGTTTAAACGAAGAGGTTATTAAGTGTCAGAATTTATTTTTGAGTAATTATTTAGAAAATACTAAAAACTTCAATAATTACTCACCCAATCAAGACTTAATTGAATATTTACGCTTTAGGCAGTATTACTTTGAAATTATTTATGGTCTTAAATACTTACCCAGATGGCTTTATGCTCCAATACTTTCTTTGAAAGAAGAAATAGGATAGGTAAATGGCTGAAACCAACGTTGCTGGATTTATAGATGACATCAATGAATTACCTAATCTTTTATTAGAATTAAGTTCAAAAAAAATATTTGAAAACTTTTCTTTAAGCAAAAATCAACTCTTATATATGGTGGGAATGGGTTCCAGTTATTTTGCTGCGCAAGATGCAGCCCGCTATTTAAGAAGTGTGGGATTTTTAGCTGTTGCAGAAATTGCTAGTGCTGAGACTCCAAGTAGTTTTCCAGAAAATACAGTTGTCATCGCTATATCAGCATCTGGAAATAGTGTTGAAGTTTTAAAGTTTGTGGAAAAAATTCCAAGTAATGTAAAAACAATTGCCTTAACTAGAGAGCAAAACAGCAAACTAGCCAAAGTTGTAGATGAAGTTGTATTACTTCCGATAAAACCAGAAACAGGGGGAGTAAGTATTTGGTCCTATAGAGCAACTTCGATTGCTTTATTTCAAATTATAGAAAATTTAGGGCTTTATAGTTCTGTTAAAGAATCTGTTTTAAATGCCTCAAAAGAAATTAAAAAATTATTAGATTCTAGAAATCAATGGCTGGAATCTTTTATGAATTTAACTAAAAGTAGTAATGGCATTTATTTAATGTCACCAGCTGAAAGATATGGCAGTGCTTTGCAAGGAGCGTTAATGTTTCGCGAGGGTCCAAGATTTCCAGCAGATGGCTGCGAGACAGGCGACTGGTCTCATGTTGATGTTTATTTAACAAAAACTCTTGATTACCAAGCTTTAATTTTTTCTGGATCTATTTGGGATCAACAAGCAGTTGATTGGTTAAATAATAGAAAATCCTCTTTTGGTTCAATCGGTAATTATCAACAAGGAAACATTGCCTCAATTGAAATTGAAAGTGATGATGTTTTAACTCAAATCTTGACAGAACTATTAGTTCCTGAATTAATGGCTTGTAAATTGTGGGAGGCAAATTGAAAAGACAAGTATTTAATATCCTGTTATTTCCAGCTCTAGTTATTAATTTTTACCTAGTATTTTCTGGTGCTTTAAACATAAAATCTATGCTTCCCCGCATTGCAGGTGGTGGCTTTGAATCGTTACCAGTTGGTTTAAGACTTATTTATTTAGGTTTTTCAGTCTTTATGATTTGGCAACTACTTTATGCAAATAGATTAATCACTTTAGAAACTCCTTGGAGTTCAAGAACAGATAGAACAGTTGGGTTTTTAATAATTTTGAGTGTTTTTAGTGCATTGATAAATGCAATTTCTAGAAGTCCGGTTGAAAGATGGAACGCCATTCCTGCCTTAATGGTTGCCCTGGGCTTTTATCTATTGCGCAGAAGTTCAAGACAAAACTAGGATTTTTAAGATTATGTCGCAGATTTTAATTATTGGTGCAGGACCAGCTGGATTAACAATTGCCAAAGAATTAAAAGAAAGAAATATTTTATTTGAGCAAATTGAAAAACATTCCGATGTGGGAGGACTTTGGGATATTGAAAATCCAGGAACACCACTTTATGAAACAGCACATTTTATTTCTAGTAAAACTTTATCTGCCTTCCCAGACTTTCCGATGCCAAAAAGTTATCCCGATTATCCATCGCGAAAACAAATTTTAAATTACATAAAAGATTACGCCAGAAATTATGATTTATATGAAAATATTAAATTTAATTTATATGCAAAAAAAGTAACTCAAAAACCAGATCAAACTTGGCAAGTGGAACTATCTAATGGGCAAGTAAAAAACTATGAGAAAGTAATTTGTGCAACGGGTATGCAGTGGGATCCGGTTAAACCAAATATTTTAGGAAATTTTTCTGGCCAAATAATGCACTCTGTGGAGTATAAGAATTCTCAAGATTTAAAGGGTAAAAAAGTATTAATAGTAGGTGCAGGCAATTCTGGATGCGACATAGCTTGCGATATCGGACGAGTTGCTGAGCAAACTTATCTTTCAGTTAGACGTGGTTACTGGTTTATTCCTAAACACGTTTTTGGCATACCTAGCGATGTTTTTGCTGAGACTGGACCAAAATTACCGATGTTTTTACAACAAAAAATATTTGGAATTTTACTTAGACTTCTTAATGGCGATGTAACAAGACTTGGATTACCAAAGCCAGATCATAGACTTTTTGAAACTCATCCCACTTTAAATACTGAAATTTTGCAACGATTACAACACGGTGATGTAATCGCTAAACCTGATATAAAAGAATTTTCTGGAAATAACGTTATTTTTAAAGATGGCTCAAGTGAACAAGTAGATGTAGTAATTTTTGCAACAGGATATAGACATTCAATCCCATATGCTCAAGAATATTTTGGCAATCCGCAACATCCAATTGATATGTTTTTAACAATTTTTTCTAAGAAATATAAAAATCTTTACGCCATGGGATTTATTGAAACGAATTCTGGTGCCTATAATTTGTTTGGAATTGCCGCTAAAGTTTTAGCATCATATCTATCTGATGAATTAAGAAATCCTGATAGGGCAAAAGAATTTGAAAAATTAATACATTCTAAAAACCCTGATTTAAGTGGGGGAATTAAATTCATTAAATCCTCAAGACATGAAGGCTATGTTGATGCAAGTGCTATTAAAAAGCAATTCTTAAAACTTATTAAACAAATGGGTTGGACTGAAGCAAGGGTTTCATGAAGTTTGACTACCTTGACAAAGTATTTGTCATAACAGGTGCTGCTGGTGGTATTGGTTCACATTTAGCAAAAGAAGTAGCTTTACAAAATGGCATAGTGGTTGCACTAGATCTAAATCAATCTAAATTAACCCAATTAATAAATAGTCTTTCCGGAAAAAATCATTTAGCTATTTGTTTTGACTTAACCGATAAGTCAGAAATGAAGAAAGCCATAGAACAAATAGGTGCCAAATTTGGCCGTATTGATGTGCTAGTTAATAATGCTGCTATCACTTCTGCTGAAAGATTTGATGAAAGAAGTCTTGATTCTATTGAAAAAGAACTATCAATAAATCTTTTATCCCCACTACTTTTTATGCGCCTTGCGATTGATTTGTTAAAGAAATCAAAAGATCCACGAATTATTTCCACAGTTTCTTTAGGAGGCATTTTTCCATTGGGTGAAACCCCAATTTATACAACTTCTAAATTTGGTTTAAGAGGAGCAATGTTAAGTCTTTCTTTAGATTTAGCAAAGAAAGGTATTAAAGTTTCTTCAATTTTACCTTCAGCAACTGATACTTCCATGCTTCATAAAGAAGCAATTGAAGGAGGAAATACTTTACAGTTTTTAGATCCACCCCAAACCACAAATGATGTTATTAAAAGTTTTAAGAAAACTTTAGATAATCCAAAATTTGAAAGATATCCAAAACCAAGTGAATCTTGGTTAGTAAGAATTGTGATGCTAGTTCCTGATTTGTTACCAAAACTTATGCCACTTTTTGTAGGCCGTGGAGATAGAGGACACAAAAAATATTTAAAGGAACTTGAAAAAAGAGGTACTATTAAATTAGTTAACGGAAAGTATGAATTAAATGACTAAACTTATTTTTAGTTTTATAAATGTTGGTTTAGTTTTTGTTTATGCAATTGGCTCAGGACTTTGGGTAAATACTGGGGATGGGTTTTATAGATCTTTAAAAAGACCTATTTGGCAACCGCCAGATTTTGTTTTTGGTATTGCTTGGCCATATAACTTTTTAGTTTTAATAATTGCAGGAATTTTTATTGCAAATAATGCAAGTAATTTTTCAAAAACTATTTATTCAATTCTTTTTGCTTTAAGTGTTGCTACCGCACTTTTATGGGCACATAGTTTTTATATTCAACATAATTTATTACTTGCTTGGATTTCTTTGCTTATAACTGCGTTACTAACTATTCCCATGGTGATTATTGCTTTCCAAACTCAAATTTGGGCAGGATTAATTTTGTTGCCATATTTACTCTGGCTATTTACTGCCACATCTTTATCATTTGGCTACTACTGGCTAAATTAGCCAAATTGTTATAAAGCAAGTCTTATTTCTAGATATCTAAGGTAGGTATTCTTAAACCCAAGCCTCGAGGATGCAAGGGGAACCTTGGAGGAGTATTTTTGACAAAACAGGCAAGATTTATTTAGGAGACTAGATGTTTAAGAACATTCAAGGCCCAGAATTGTTGATCATTTTGTTCATCATTCTGTTGTTATTCGGAGCAAAGCGTATGCCAGATATGGCACGCAGTCTTGGTCGATCAGTAAGAATCTTGAAAGCTGAAACAAAAAATGACACCAGCAAACAAGAATCAACAGAAGATCAAGAAAAAAAACCAGAAGCATAACTTCTTATTTTTATTCCGCTTAAATTTTTAAGTGGGAGGTGTATTTAGTATTGCCTGAAACTAAAGTGCAACGTTTCAAAGAAATGTCGTTGCAAGAACATCTTCGTGAATTAAGAACCAGACTTTTTAAAGCGTCTGTTTCTATTGTCATTGGAACTGTTGTTGCCTGGGTTTTTTATCCACAAATATTTGAAATATTAAGTCAACCGGTTAATGCCATTGTGGAACAAGCTCAAGCAAATGGTCGAGATGTACGTCTTGTTTTAGGTGGAGTGGCTGATGCTTTTGTTTTGCAAATAAAAGTTTCAGTTGTAACTTCAATGTTAGTTACAGCTCCTCTGTGGATTTATCAACTATGGAGATTTATTACTCCAGGACTTTATAAAAAAGAAAAACTAAGAGCATATTTATTTGCAGGAATTGCTACACCTTTATTTATTTCCGGTGCAGTACTTGCTTACATATTTTTACCAGTTGGTTTAAATATTTTGTTTGGTTTTACACCCCTTGGTGTTGGAAATTATGTTCCCGTTGATAGATATTTAAGTTTCTTTTTAAGAATGGTTTTAGTATTTGGAATAAGTTTTCTAGCCCCTTTATTTATTGTGATGCTTAACTTATTTGACGTTTTAGAAGCAAAAGCTATTACTTCAAGATGGCGCTTAGTTATTTTGATTGTGTTTGCTTTTTCTGCCATTGCTACTCCTACTGGAGATCCAGTAAATATGACACTTTTAGCAGTTCCAGTATTACTTCTTATTTCTATTGCTACAGGTATTGCTTGGGTAAATGATCGTCGTCGTGCCAGAAAAAGACAAGAAGATCCAGTTTTAGGTTTATCAGATGAT
>JBJSWT010000003.1:0-1221 GCA_046086025.1 Actinomycetes bacterium
TTTTTTAGAAACTAAAATTACATCGTTTTTCTTAGAAACTAGTTGAGCAGAAATTACTCGATCATTTGGTTTTAAGTTAATTCCAATAATTCCACCACTTCTAGTTGAGTCGTATTCAGATAATGGTGATTTTTTAATCATTCCTTTTGCTGTTGCTAACAATAAATATGGCGCTTGTTCATAATTTTTGATAGATAAAACTGCAGCAATTTTTTCTTCAGGTTGAAAACTTAAAAGATTTGCTACGTGTTGTCCTTTTGCATCTCTTCCTTTATCTGGAAGTTCATGAACTTTAGTTCTATAAACTCGTCCTCTGTCAGAAAACACAAGTAGCCAATCATGGGTTGATGCAACGAAGAAATGTTCAATAACATCGTCTTCTCTTAAAGCAGCACCTTTTATGCCTTTGCCACCTCTTTTTTGGGCACGATAAAGATCAGATCTAGTTCTTTTTACATACCCTCCGCGACTAATTGTTACTACGACATCTTCTGCTTTGATGAAATCTTCTGCAGATTTGTCTCCTTCATCTGCCACAAACTTTGTTCTTCTATCATCACCATATTTTGTGGCAATTTCATTTAATTCTTCAGCAATTATTTTTCTTTGTCTTTCTGGTTTATCTAAAATATCTTTGTAATCTTTAATTGATTTCATTAATTCTTCATATTCATCAGTTATTTTTTGACGTTCTAGTGCTGCTAGTTTTCTTAACTGCATATCTAAAATTGCAGTTGCTTGAATTTCATCGATTTTTAATAGTTTTTGTAAACCAGCTTTGGCATCTTCAACTGTTTTAGATTTTCTAATTAAAGCTATAACTTCATCTAATTTATCTAGTGCTTTTAAGAGTGCAGATAAAATATGGGCTCTTTTTTCTGCTTCACTTAATCTAAATTTAGTTCTTCTTTGAATTACTTCTATTTGATGTTGAATCCAGTGAGAAATGAATAAATCAATACTTAAAGTTCTTGGCACTCCATCAACTAGGGCCAACATATTTGCCCCAAAAGTGTCTTCCAGTTGAGTGTGTTTATATAAATTATTTAAAACAACTTTTGCAACAGCGTCTTTCTTCAAAACAATGACAATTCTCATTCCAGTTCGAGAAGAAGAGTCATCTCTTAAATCTGAAATGCCGGTAATTTTTCCAGTATCAACCAATTCAGCTATTTTTAGTTTTAAATTATCTGGATTTACTTGATAAGGAAGTTCTGTAAT
>JBJSWT010000004.1:0-3303 GCA_046086025.1 Actinomycetes bacterium
TTTTTCAGGCCAAGAGTAAAGATTAGGTAAAAGGGATAAATCTAATATTTTTTCTGGCGTAGGGCTGATTCTTAACATACTTAGGCATAAATCTACTTCACAATTTCTGTTCCAAAGTAGGTGTTGCAGGTAAAAAAGCCCCTAGCTACCGGAGTAACATTAGTAACATGATTAAAACCAGTAGATCTATTGTTTCCGTTTTTATTAGTGCCTTATTACTTGTAAGCCTTACTGCAACAAGTCAAGCCTCCACCAAGTTGACTAAGAGTCAACAAGCCAAAGTGGAAAGAGTTTTTAAAGCTTTAGCTTCAAGTAATCCAGACAGTATTAACGCTGCAAGAAAGAATGTTTCCGGATCTGCTGATTTAGCTCTTTTAATGGTCCAAAATTATTTTTCTACTGAAAAATACTTTCGTTCTATTGATCAAGTTGGTAGACCTCTAGGTAATGTTCCAGCAAATTCAGCTGCAGGAACTGCCAAAATTACAAATGGAAAAGTTTCCTTAACTACGTCAGTTCCAGGTTTTTCTGGAACCTACACAGATTTCAAATTCAACAAACAAGGAAAGATCACTTCTTGGTCAATCAAATCTGATGGTGGATCAAAAGTGTCAATTAGTTCAAGAATTAAAGAACTTCCTAAAGTCACCTGGCAATATGCAAATGACATAAAGGCTGTTTATTGGGGTAAAGGTGTACAAATGGATTCTGGCACCATTTATCAAGATTCATTGAACAGATGGATTGTGCAACTTTCTGTTACCAATGTGGCTGGTGGGAATAACACTAAATCTTTGATTACCACTACTGGAAAATATCAATCACCAGACAAAAAACTTTATACAACAACTTCCACTCCTGCTGGTTGCTTTGGAACTGGACAGACCATCTATTTCACCGCAACAATTCCTGCAGGATCTGTGATTACCTCAGGTGTCAAAGGCATTTTGGAAGTACCAATGAGTAACGGCTGTGCGGCAGATGACTCAAATCGCCTCGAGGTAACAATTAAGCCCTAGTTTTACCCAACCGGTGAGCCTTAAAGCCCCACAAACCCTGGGGACTTGGTAAGGTCTATAGGTATGCGCCTTCAAAGACGCCTGGCATCTCTAGCAATTTCAGGGATATTAGCCAGCACAATTTCAGTTTCCCCAGCATTTGCAGACGGAGTCCCTGATTACCCAGGAGCTTCCAGAGTAAGTGTCGGGGCAGATAACTCTGCCGTTAAAAGAATGCAACAAGCATTAATTGAATTAGGTTATGACATTTCAGTTGCAAACGGAAAATACGGACCACAAACAACCAGAGCTGTCGCAAAATTTTATGCAGACAATGGCGATAGTGATGACGGAACTCAAGTTGGACCAATTGGTTGGGCAGAAATATTTATAGCTCTTGATTCACAAAGAGACGAACAAAGAAGTAGCAAAGATTTTGAAGAAGCAACACCTGAAGAAGTTCAAGCACAAATTGATCCAGCTTTAATTCCAGAAAATCAAAGAGGAAAACAACCTGCTCGCGGAACTTCAAGTAGATCTTTACCTTACAAACTTCCAGTGGTTGGAGAAATCTCAGCAGTTTATAACCAAAAAGGTAGACGTTGGTCTGGAAGACGACATGACGGAATTGATATTCGAGCACCACGTGGAACCGTTATTAAAGCGGTTTATCCAGGAAAAGTAATTTTTTCTGGTTGGAAAAAAGCTTATGGTCGAGTAGTCATAATGGAACATGCTGATGGCACCACCACTTGGTATGCACACATGTCAAAAAGAATTGCTAAAAAAGGTGAATATTTAGAAGTTGGAGAAAAGATTGGTTTAGTTGGATCTTCCGGTCACACCACCGGTTCTCATCTTCACTTTGAAGCACATAATAAAAATGATGAAACTATTAATCCTGTGACATGGTTACAACTACGTGTTTGGAAAAATGCCCCAGTTAATGACACACCAACTGAAGTAGCACCAAGTCCTGCAGCAACACCTACTGCAACTGCAGTTGTGGTGCCAGATAATTCTTTGCCCATTTCAGAGCGTCGATAACTTAGCCTCTGTTAGCTTTTGCGGCTTTCTTTTCTTGTTTAGCTGCTCTTTTTTCTTTTAAAGTTTTTGCAGCTGGTTTTTTCTTGTTAACGTTACCTTTGGATTTTTCGCCCATTTTTACTCCTTTGAGTTCGATTATTCATAAATATAGCGAAAAATTCAAGCAATTTATGCCCACTCATCGTTTCAACTTTTAAAAAAAATTGTCTGTGGCATAGTGGAAAGGGTGGGGCATATGAGAAAAATCGTGAGCACTTTTGTGACCTTTCTTTTACTACAGAGTTCAAGTGTGTTGGCTGTGTCATTGCCAAAAGATGCAGAAATTGATGCCATCCGAGGAGAAATCGCAGCCTCAAAAAAAGAATTAGCCCAAGCCCAGGAAGTTCTAAAACAAACCACCAACGAACTTAATGAAGCTATTGCAGAAGATCGGCGTATAAAAGCTGAACTTGAACAAGCTCAAAGAGAAAGAGATCAAATAATTGCAGAAATTAATGCACTTATTGCAGAGATAAATAGGGTACAAGCCCAAATAGATGATTTAGTCAGAGCCACTTTTATTGATGGATCGCAACAAGAACTTTATTTATTAGAAGCTATTTTATCCTCGGAAGATTCAAATGAAGCTTTGGCAACTTTTGCATCTTTACAGGCATTACTAGCAAATAGTACGAAAGTTGTTAAAGAATTAAATGAAAATAAAGCACAATTAGAAATAAAAGAGCAAGATTTACAAGCTAGAGAAAAAGAGATTTCAGAAAAGAAACAAAGATCTGCAGAAATAGTTGTTGAATTAACTAAGGTGAGAGAAAAAGCAGCAGCAGAAGCTGAAAAGATTAAAAAAATTGTTGCGCAAAAAGAAGCAGTGTTAAAGAAATTAGTTTTAGCAGGTTTATCTAGAAATAGAGCAAATGTTGCTGCTCGAGTAGGACCCGGGGATCGAATACTTGGAACAGACATTTCTCGATGGCAGCATGGCGGTAATCGATTGATTGATTTTGTAAAAATGTATGACGCTGGAGCAAGATTTATTTTCATTAAAGGAACTGATTCTCATCCATTAGGTGAAGCTCCTGCAAAGTATTGGTCAGCTATTGATTTTCCTGCAGCAAGAGAAGCAGGATTATTAACTGGTATCTATCACGCAGCGTTAATTCCCAGAGGAATTTCAGCTGATGCTGCATTTGGTGCAGGTCAACAACAAGCAGATTTACCAATTGATCATTTGAATTCTTTAGGCGGACTTGTTCCTGGAGTA
>JBJSWT010000005.1:0-7841 GCA_046086025.1 Actinomycetes bacterium
ATTTGTTTTACTAAATCAATTAGGCTAGAAATTACTTCGCCCTCGTAGCTCAACGGATAGAGCGACTGCGTCCTAAGCAATAGGTTGGGGGTTCAATTCCCTCCGAGGGCACATACACACTATTTAAATAACGCACTTTTATCATTTAGAAGACTAAAGTTAAACGCATGTTTGATTTAGCAATGATTGATCCGTGGCAACAGTTAACTGTAATTTTTAATACAATTCTTGCTGCAATTCTTGGTTCAATTATTGGTTATGAAAGAGATCGTGCAGGAAAATCTGCAGGACCAAGAACAATGGCATTAGTTGCTTCAGCTGCAGCAATTGTTGTTTCAATGGGAGAAATTGTTGGACTAAATGCTCAATTTGGTGATCCAACAAGATCAATGCATGCAATCATGACTGGTATTGGTTTTCTTGGCGCAGGTTTAATTTTTTCTAATCAAGCAAAAGGAATTAAAGGTGTAACAACTGCAGCAACTGTTTTTGCCACAGCTGCTATGGGTTGTGGTGTGGGATTAGGTTTTCAATTAGCAGCAGCAGCTATGACTCTTGTGGTTATTGCAATTTTAAGATCAACTCAAGTTTTGGAAAGAACACTTCATTCTGGAAGTGACGATTAAGAGTTGTAATCAACTCTTCCATAACTTACTCTTTTTGCATAAATATTAGTTTTAGCAAGTCTTAATCCAGGACGTCTTGCATGCCAAATCTTTCCTTTACCAGCATAAATTGCTACGTGATAAACAGTTCCTTTTTTATTATGAAAGAAAACTAAATCTCCAACTTTTAATTCATCTCTACTTATTTTTGGAGTTTCTCTTCTCATATCTCTTGAAGTTCTGCCAAAAGTTACTCCAACTGGTTTCATAGCCCACAACACAAATCCTGAACAATCAAATCCATTAGTGGTTGTGCCACCTCGTCTATAACGAGTTCCTTTAACACTTGCTGCTCGATCTAAAACAACTGCAACTTTCTTTGCTCTTTCTTCATCCAAACCTTCACTAATTAATTCATCTGGATTGACTTCTTTTACTGTGTCTTCTTCAATTACTCCTTCTTCTTTTACAGGAGTATTACTTTCTTCTCTATTTATTGCTTCAAAAATTGCTTTCCATCCAAGTGGTCCTAAAACGGTGCCATCATCTGTGTCACCTTGTACTTCATAAAATTCTGCGATAGCAGCTGTTGTGGCAGGTCCATATTTTCCATTAGCAACAGGAATTGGGTAACCAAGTTTGATTAAAGCTTTCTGTACTTTTTTAACTGATTCATTTTCAACACCACGTGTTAATTTTTCAATGCCTGGGTAATCAGGAATTTCGTCAGCAAATGATGGCATTGGATAACCAGTTGTGATTAATAATGTGGCCAAAGTCGAGATCAATATTTTCTTCAACACCATTCCAAAATAACACAGGAATTTTCAAGTCTTACTGCAATTTTTTCCAATGGTGGGAAGAATTTATTCAATTTTTGTGCTTAAAGTGACATATGTCTCCTCAAGTTGTTCATAATGCATTTCAATTTGTGCTTGATTGAAATAGCATGAATTTTGTGAAAATTGATAAATCTCAAATCAGTCATGCACTATATATATGCATCATTCCTATGGTTTTCTCTCTTTACATAGGTGAACTTCTTACTTTTCTATTTGTCTTTTCACTTATTTATGCTTTTTATAAACAACCTAAAAAGATTTCCCAAATTTGGTTAACTTCCGTCTTTTTACTCTGGATTGTTTATGGTTTAGCAGGACTAATTGGCTTAATTCCTTTAGCTGGTGAAGAAGGAAGTGAAGAAACCATTTGGTCATTTGGATTTGAGTCATTTATCTTCATGTTCTTTTTAGTGTTAATTCCAACCTTTATTGGTCGTTTAATCGGGAAAAGGTTTAAAAAAGTAAGAAAATAAAAGTAGTCAAGATTACATTTGGCAACTAATCTGTACTCATGCCTAGTGTGATGTGGTTTAGAAGAGATCTTCGACTCAATGACCATCCAGCCTTAAATGCTGCAATAGATAGTGCTTTTGAAGATGGCGATAAAAATGTAGTAGCGCTATTTAATATAGATCCAAAAGTTTTTGATGATGCTGGAAATCCTTTAAAGGCATATCAAGATGCATCATTAAAATCACTAGATGAATCTTTAAATAATAATTTACTGATAAGACATGGTGATCCTAAAAAAGTAATAGTTGAAGTAGCAAAAGCTGCTAAAGCTAAAACTGTTCACATCTCAGAAGACTTTGAGCCATATGGGCGAAAAAGAGATGTAGAAGTAGAAAAAGAATTAGCAAAAAATGGTATAAAACTAATCAGAACTGGTTCTGCATATGCAGTAGCACCTTTTAGAGTCACAAAAGATGATGGAACTCCTTATCGAGTTTTCACTCCTTTTTATAGATCTTGGGTAAGTCATGGTTGGAGAAAACCTGCTCCTAAATTTAAAAAAGAACCAAATTGGATCAAACCACTAAAAAATGAAGGACGACCAAAGGTAACAAGTGAAATAGAAATACCTAAAGCTGGAGAAAAAAATGCTTTAGATTTGTTCACCAAATTTTTAAAATCAGGAATAAAAGGTTATGACCAAAATAGAAATAGGCCTGATTTAGAAGGAACTTCTAAATTAAGTATTCCTTTAAGATTTGGTGAAATACATCCCCGCACAATTTTGATGGAATTAAATGATTCCAAAGATCATGACACTTATAGAAAAGAGATCTGTTGGAGAGAATTTTATGCTGAAGTTTTAGCAACAGCTCCAGAAAGTGAAACTAAATCACTAGATCAAAAATGGGAATTAATGGGTTGGGATTTAGAAAAAGATTACAAACAAAAACTTAAAATTTGGCAAGAAGGTAAAACTGGTTTTCCATTAGTTGATGCTGGTATGCGTCAGCTAAAAGAATCAGGTTGGATGCATAACCGAGTAAGAATGGTGGTTGCTTCCTTTTTAGTAAAAGATTTACATATTCATTGGCGACATGGTGCCGATTGGTTTATGAAACATTTACTTGATGGAGATATCGCGAGCAACTCTCATGGTTGGCAATGGACTGCAGGTTGTGGCACAGATGCATCTCCTTATTACCGAATATTTAATCCCATGATGCAAGCAGAAAAGTTTGATCCAAATGCTGATTATGTTCGTAAATGGATTCCAGAATTAAGACATCTAAAAGGAATCAATGCGCACACTCCTTGGGATCAAGTAGATGGCTACAAACATGGTTATCCAAAAAGAATGGTTGATCATCAAGTAGAACGTGATGAAACTTTAAGAAGATATAAAGCAAGTAAGGGTGAAAAAGTTATTAAGGAGAAATTCTCTCGATAACCCAATCAGAATTATTTCTGGTGTAACGAATTCGATCATGCAATCTTGAAGGTCTGCCCTGCCAAAACTCCATACTATTTACACTTACTAAATATCCACCCCAATGATTTGGCATCGGTACTTCTTTTGGATATTTATTCATGAAATCTTTTACTTTTTCTTCTAATTCTTTTCTTGAACTAATAACTTCTGATTGATTACTAACCCAAGCACTAATTTGAGATCCATAAGGTCTAGTTTTAAAATAATCTTTTGAATCAGCTTCACTTATTTCACTAGCTTTACCTTTAATAATTACTTGCCGGTGTAAATCAATCCAGGAAAATAAAAGAGTGCATAAAGGATTTTCTTTTAAATCTTTTGCTTTATCTGAATTTTTATTGGTAAAGAAAATAAATCCTTTTTCATCAAATGACTTTAATAAGACATTTCTTAATCCGGGTTGACCTTGTTTATTACTTGTTGCTAAAACCATTGCATTTGGTTCAGAGATTTGTTTTGAAATTGCTTCATTCATCCAATTCTGAAATTGAATGAAGGGGTTGTTAGATATGTCACTTTCATTTAAATCTCCTTGCTCATAAGAGATTCTTAAAGATTCAAACCATTCATTCGAAGTTGACATAACCCGATTCCACCATGTGGAATTGATTAAGCAAAGATAGACTCACAAGATTTCTTCATCTAGAAAGGCAAACAATGCCAGATTTCGTTCCAGGTCTGGAAGGAATTGTTGCCTTTGAAACCACAATTGCAGAACCAGATCGCGAAGGTGGAGCACTTAGATATCGCGGTGTAGATATTGAGGATTTAGTTGGTCGAGTTAGTTTTGGTCCTGTTTGGGGACTTTTAGTTGATGATAATTTTTCTCCAGGTTTACCAATTCCAGATCCACATCAAATTCCTGTAAAAACAGGTGACACCAGAGTTGATATTCAAAGTGCTGTGGCACAACTTGGTGCACGTTGGAAATTAAAACCAATTTTAGATATTGATCATGTTCAAGTTAGAGAAGATTTATCAAAAGTTACATCAACTGCTTTAATGTATGTTGCTCAATCTGCCCGAGGAGATCAAACTCCAGTTTCTGAAGATCACATTGCTAAATCTTCAACTTCAGTTGAAAGATTTATGAAGAGATGGCGTGGAGAACCAGATCCAAAACATATAAAAGCAGTTGATGCTTATTTTGTTTCTGCAGCAGAACATGGCATGAATGCTTCAACATTTACCGCACGAGTTATTGCTTCAACAGGAGCTGATGTTGCTGCATCAATTTCTGGAGCAATTGGGGCAATGAGTGGACCCTTACATGGTGGTGCACCAAGTCGAGTTCTACACATGATTGAAGAAATTGAAAAAGGTGTTGATCCAGAAACTTATGTAAAACGATTACTTGATTCCAAAGAAAGATTGATGGGATTTGGTCACAGAGTTTATAGAGCACAAGATCCAAGAGCAAAAGTTTTAAGAAGAACAGCAAAAGAATTGGGTGCGCCTCGTTATGAAATTGCTGAAGCATTAGAAAAAGCAGCATTAAAAGAATTACATGAAAGACATCCTGAAAGAGTTTTGGAAACAAACGTTGAATTCTGGGCTGCAATTGTTTTGGATTATGCCCAAGTTCCAGCAAACTTATTTACCTCCATGTTTACCTGTGCTCGTCTTGCTGGATGGTCTGCACATATTTTGGAACAAAAAAATACCGGCAAATTAGTTAGACCTTCTGCTACTTATATTGGCAAAGGTCCAAGAAGTGCAGATTCAGTTGCAGGTTTTTCAGACAAAATAAAACCTTCTTACTAAATATGTCAGAAATTCCAAATATTGTAATTCCTGAAAATTTAAAACCAAAAGATTTAAGATTTGGTTCTGGTCCAAGCAAAATTGGGGCTACGCAATTAGCTGCCCTTGTTGCTTCAAATCCAAGTTATTTAGGTACAAGTCATAGGCAAAAAACTGTTAAAGATGTTGTGAAATCTTTAAGAGAAGGTTTACAAAGTTTATTTAAATTACCGGATGGTTATGAAGTGATTTTAGGAAATGGTGGCACCACAGCTTTTTGGGATGCTGCCATATTTTGTTTGATTAAAGAAAGTGGACAATTTTTATCTTTTGGAGAATTTAGTAATAAGTTTGCCCAAGGTGCAAAGAGTGCACCATTTTTAAAAAATATTGACATTATTAAATCTGAACCAGGCGATGCTCCAGATTATGTCCCAAATCCAAGTTTTGATATTTATGCAACAGCACATAATGAAACAAGCACTGGAGTAATGAAAGAAGTAAAGAGGCCAACAAAAGAGGGTTTGCACTTAATAGATGCAACTTCAGCTGCAGGTGGTGCAATGGTTGATCCAAAAGAATTTGATGCCTATTATTTTGGACCACAAAAATCATTTGGTTCAGATGGTGGATTATTTGTTGCGCTATTAAGTCCTGAAGCAATTTCTAGAATTGAAGAAATAAAGAAAACTAATAGATGGCAACCACCGTTTTTAGATTTAACTATTACTTTAGAAAATTCAAGATTAAATCAAACTTATAACACTCCAGCTTTAGCTACAATTCATATGTTTGAAAATCAAGTTTCTTGGTTTAATGAAAATGGTGGACTTGCTTGGTCAAGTAATAAATCAAAAACTTCAGCGGAATTTCTTTATTCTTGGGCTGAATCAAGAGATTTTGCTAAACCATTTGTTGAGAAAAAAGAATTACGTTCAAGTGTTGTAGCAACAATAGATTTCATTGACTCAATTGATGCCTTACAAATATCTGCAATATTAAGAGCAAATGGAATAGTTGATACTGATTCATATAGAAAAATTGGTAAAAACCAAATTAGAGTTGGAGTTTTTCCTTCAGTTGAATTAAGTGATGTTGAAGCTTTAACTAATTGTCTAGATTACATAGTTGAAAAACTTTAATTATTAAAATATACCAAATCAGGTATTGATAATTTTGTAAAAACCATTAAGGTACGCCCGTGATATACCTTGATGCAGAAATCCAGCAACGTCGTGAAGCATTTGGTAAATCTATGAAAAAGATTCGAATCCAAGCAAAAATAAGTCAAGAAAGATTAGCTGAAATTGCTGGTTTAGATCGTAAAACTATTTCTCGAATTGAAAATGGTCACCTATCCCCGTCACTAGATAATTTATGGGCAATTGCTGATGCACTAGATATGCAAGCCTATGAATTGTTACTTCCTATGGCTAGAAAAGAATCTAAATAAAAGTTTGAATTAAGGCAGCTACTACTAAACCAAATAGCACTAATAATGTGATTATTCGTCTAGTTTTTGTGTTCATATGAATTAGGTTAAATAATACGTGATTTATCGCTTTGACATAATTAGTACTTATTATGAGCACAAATCTTTCTGATCAAGAAAAAAGCGAAGTCTTTGGTTTCTTTGATCCAGATAAATATGAAGAAGAAACAAAAGAAAAGTATGGCCAAACTTCTGCCTATAAACAATCTCAAGCAAAGACTAAAAACTACACCAAAGATGACTGGGCTCAAATGGCTTTAGAGTCAGATTTTATTGTGCAAAAATTTAAAAATTTAATGGAAAAAGGAATAGATCCTGAAAGTGTTGAAGCTAAAGAAGCTGCTGAAGCACATAGACAACACATAACTAAATGGTTTTATAACTGTGATTATGAAATACATTCAAGCCTTGCTTTGATGTATATAAGTGATGACAGATTTAAAGAAAACTATGAAAAACATGCTCAAGGACTTGCCCAATATGTTCATGATGCAATAACTACTAATTCGTTAGACAATATGTAGATGAGCGAATATCAAATAACCAGTTGGAAAAACATTCCTTCTTTAGTAACAGTTAGAGAAGGAGACAAAGTAGTCAAAACTCAACTTCCCCAAAGATTTCAAGAAGCAATAGATGAAGCAGCAATGCGTTTAAATGAAACAGATGCTGATAGTTACATGAATGGCTGGAATCGATCTGAATGGATAAATGCAGATGGAGAACCGGCTATAATTGCAGAACAGGTTGTTGCTGGTATTGAGAAAGATTTCTCCGAGGAAAACCTCGCGGCATTACTTGATGAATTAGGAAAAAACTAAAACTAATTTTATTAAGAGTGGAGAAATCAAGATGACAAATATTTACGATTTATTAGATCAAGGAAAAACTTTAATAAGCGATGGTGCTATGGGTACCATGTTGCAAGAAGCAGGCTTAACCGATGGTGGTGCTCCTGAGTTATGGAATGTTGAACATCCTGACAAAGTGGCAGAAATATTAGACAGTTATGCAAAAAATGGTGCAAATCTTTTAACTACAAATACTTTTGGTGGCACAAAACCAAGATTACAAATGCATCAATTAGAAGATCGAGTTTTTGAATTAAATAAAGCAGCAGCAGAACTTGCTAAAAAAGTTGCAAGTAAATACCCGGATTGTTTTGTTATGGGAGATATTGGTCCAAGTGGTGAACTAATGGAACCAATGGGCAC
>JBJSWT010000006.1:0-1357 GCA_046086025.1 Actinomycetes bacterium
AATCCAGACATTGTCACAATTGGTAAATCAATTGGTGGAGGAATTCCTTCTGGAGCTTATGGCATAACTAAAGAGTTAGCAGAAAAAGCTTTAAATCAAACAGGAGTTGATTTAGTTGATGTCGGTGGAGTTGGTGGCACATTATCTGGAAATGCATTATCTGTAGCTGCGATGAGAGCAACTTTAGAAAAAGTATTAACTAAAGAAAATTTTGATCACATGATTAAATTAGCTACAAAATTTACTAATGAAGTTCAAGCTGTTTTAGATGAAACAAATATTGATTGGTCAATCAGTCAACTTGGAGCAAGAGCTGAATATAGATTTACTAAGCCTGCTCCAAAAAATGGCACAGAATCAGCTTTGGCAAGTAATGATGAGTTAGATGAATTTATGCATCTTTACACAATAAATAGAAATATTTTGATGACCCCTTTTCATAACATGGCATTAATGTGTCCTGTTACAAAAGATAGTGATGTTGATGCACACACTAAAATTTTTAAAGAAGCAGTTAATTTAATACTTTAGTATTTTTATGAATTTGTTGAATTCCAATCAAAACTGCTGTACTGAATCCGATTACAGCCAAAATCCAACTTGCCATAGGTGATGGCATAAAATCCCACCACCATTCGACATTTTTATTTAAGTTCCAATCAACAACATCTGAACCAGTGATATATCTTCTTATAGTGAAATGCAAAGCAAATGCATGAGAAATAGTTGATGCGACAAAAATTAAAATTAATTGTGGAAAGTTAAAAGAAATACCTGGCTTATTTTCAGCACTAATCATTGAAAATGCAACCAAAAGAAATAGTAAAGGTAAAAAATATCTAGGTTGCACATTTTCTCCAACATAATTTTTTCCCAAAGCCAAAATTCTTAAAGGTAAAAAAAACAGAATCGCAATTATAAGTATGATTGAAAGTGATTTCCATAAATCCGTTTCAATTATGCCCCTGAATAAAACACTAATAAAGACGACCATTGTAAAAAAATAAACAATTGAAGGCATCGGAACATCTAACCAACCTAAAGGCCAACCCCCTAGTGATCCAGTTACAAAAGTTGGCCAATCTGAAATATTTCTAAACCAAATTTCTTGCATATTTCTATTTGGATCTCCACCAGGAAGTCCGGTTGACCAACCTAATGTTGACGGGGTAGTAAATATCTCATAAAAACTATAAATAAAAATAAGTACAGGTACAAAGACTTTTTTGTTGAAAGGTTGAAATAATTTTTTGTGGTCACTTATAAATATAACTAATACTATTGAAATAATTATATAAAAACTAGATTCAGAACGTGACTGAATCGCAATCATTGAACTTATGATTGTTAACGCAAA
>JBJSWT010000007.1:0-8360 GCA_046086025.1 Actinomycetes bacterium
AACAGCTTCTGGTTTATAAGAAATTGTGGTTGATTTACTTCTTACTTTTGCTAATGAATCATTATCTGTTCTAGAAACCACTGTGACCAAGTTTGTATTTTTCACATTGAAATAAACAGCAAATTCTGAGCCAAGATTTTCTAGCAAAGTAATTTTGCCATCAAAAGAACCAGATCCTGATCCAACAACAAACCCTTCAGGTCTAATACCTGCCACAACTTTTGAAGAATTTGTATCCATTTTAACTTTGATACTTCCTAAAACTGAAGTAAAAGTTGTTCCAGATAATTCTCCAGGTAACACATTTGCTTCAGGAAATCCAAGTGAGTTCATGCTGGCAATCGAGTTTGGAAGATCATAAACCACATCAAGTGAATCTTGTTGCACAATTTTGCCGTGAGCCAAAATCATGACGGTTCTTGCTAAAGATAGAGCTTCCAAAGGATCAGAGGTTAAGTAAACAAAAGATACTTTTAATTCTTCTTGAGTTTTTCTTAAATCATCAATTAATCTTTCACGAAGTTTGAAGTCAAGTCCAACCAATGGATCATCTAACACATAAACATCTGTTGATTTAGCTAAACCTCTAGCAATAGCAACACGTTGTTTTTGTCCACCAGATAATTGATCAGGTTTCTTTTGTAATAAATCTTTAATTCTTAATAATTCGCTAACTCTTTCAACTGCTTCTTTCTTTTCTGCTTCACTTGCTTTTGATAACACAAGTGGGTATTCGATGTTTTCTTTGACTGAATAGTGGGGATATAGTGCAAAACTTTGGGGAACATAACCAATATTTCTTTCTCCTGCAGAAACCTGAGCGACATCTTTACCACGCACAATGATTGAACCTGCATCAACTGTTTCAAGTCCCATGATGGTTCTTACTAAAACTGATTTACCATTACCTGGCTTTCCACAAATAACGGAAAAATCATTCATGCTGGCTGTAAAAGATAAATTATCCAAAACTACTTTGTTGCCATAAGACTTAGTTAAGCCTTTGACATCAAGAGCTAATTGGGCCATTTTAAATTTATCCTTTTTCCTAGTATTTCTTCGCTGCTCTACCAAGTTCGATTAAATACGGTGTGACAAATATGGAGAAAATAAATATCACAGCAATAATCAACAAAATAACTAAGGTTTTCTTTAAAGTTTTTTTACCATTCCAATCAGGATTTATATTTCCTAATGCAACTTGTAATGTGACAACTACAAAAAGCAATCTAAAACCCCAAACATAAATAGTGTAAGTAAACTGTTGGGCAAGCATTACTAGAGCGATTAATAGAAGATAAACGTTTAGTCTTTGAGCTCTAGTTGCAAATGGAAGTTTTTTATTTGTAATAACGGCCATTTAGACTTCACCTCTTACAGTTCCAAATGTCAAACCAACCAGTAGATACTTTTGGAAAGCATAGATAACGATGACCAAAGGCAAAACATACAAAGTTCCGATCGAAGCAACGAAAGCCCAATCTATAGCTCCACCTTTTGTAGAACCTGTGAAAAGTCCAACTGGAATACCGAAAGTCTTTGCTCCACCAAGTTGGAAGTTGAACAAGAATTCATTCCACACAAACAAAATGTTGAACACAAATGAAGCCACTAATCCTGGTTTTACTTGGGGCAAAATAACTTTAAACATAATGTGCCAACGAGACGCACCATAAACTAAACCAGTTTCATCAAATCTTTGGGAAACACCATCTAAGAAACCTTTTAGAATCCAAACAGAAAATGGAATCGAAAACATTGCATAAAATGCAATTAAACCAATATAGGAATCTTTAAGTTTTAAAAGATTAAACAATTGGAAATATGGAACTACGAATGCTGCTGCTGGAACGAAACGGGTTGAGAGAAGTAAGAACATTAAAAAGTCAGTTCCTGCTGGTTTATATCTTGAGAATGAATAGGCGGCAAGAAAAGAAACAAATATTGCAATGATCACTGAACCAAAAGAATAAACAATTGAGTGAATGAAGTAACTTGGTGTTTGCTCAAAACTTATTGCCTCAATGAAGTTAGTTAAAGTTGGTTTAAAGAAAAATACAGGAGGTGAAACTAAAATGTCACCTTTTGGTTTAAAAGCTGCAGAAACAATCCAGGCAATTGGAAGGAAAAATAAAATTGAGACAGCCCAAGCACCAATTGTTGCTAACTTTATGGGCCCAGATTTACGTTTTGGTTTGAAAGCTATTTTATCTGACATTTATTCCTCAGCTTTCTTTCTAGCATTTAGGATATAGAGATAAATAGAAGTCAAAGCAATCGCGATAAACATTAAAAATACTGAAACGGCAGAAGAATATCCAAGTTTGAAAGACTTGAAAGCAAATCGATACAAAGATATTGCAATTAATTCTGTTCTGTCTCCAGGCCCACCACCTGTCATAACGTAAGCCAAATCCATTGTTTTAAATGCATCAATAGTTCTTAATAAAATTCCTAAACCTAAAATAAATTTTGCATGAGGCCAAATAACTGTTGCTATTAAACGATGTAGTGGTAAACGATCGACTTGAGCTGCTTCTAATTCTGCTTTTGGCACAGAACCAAGTGCAGCCAAAGTCATCAAAGTCATAAAGGGAGTCCACATCCAAGTATCAACTAAAACTAAAGTGGGAAATGCTAAAGCTTGATCTGTCAATGAATCAAATCTTGCAAAACCTAAACTTTCTGCAAAGTAATTAATAATTCCAAGTGTTGGATCCAATATAAATTTCCAAAAAAGTGAAGTTGCAATTGGAGTTACCACCATCGGTGTGAAAAATAAAGTTAATGCTAAACGACGACCTGGCATCTTATCGTTTTTCCAAAACAGAACTCCAATTAGAATTCCTAAAAATGTTTGTAACAAAACTGCACAAATTAAAAATATAAATGTTCTAGATACTGCACCAGATAATTGTTGATTTGCTAAAAAGTCAAAGAAATTTTTAAATCCAATAAATTGTGCTTTTTTTGCTGAAGTTAAGGTGTAATCATAAAAAGCTAAACCAAACATCCAAATTGTTGGAAGAACGCTCATTAAAATAAAGAAGAATAAAACTGGAGCTAATAATCCCCAAGAAAAAAGATTTTTCTTTTTTGCTGGATTTACTGGTTTAGGGGTTTGTTTGAAAGACTTTTCTAAAGTCTCAACACTTTTAGCCATTAACCTAAATCCCCTTAAAGTTGCCTTACAAAAAAACTTAGTTTTCGTTAATCATAGAAGTTGAGTTGGTGCCCCGTTGACCGGGACACCAACTCAATTGACTTTTCTCTGTTAACTCTTAGAGAGTTAGAGAGTCCACATTGTCTGGTGGAGGAGTCTGGGTACGACCTGCATTGAACAGAATTTGTTGTTGCTTAGCAGCTGCGTATTCCAAAGCTTCCTTGGAAGTCTTAACCGTTCCGGTTGCAACTCCGTTGAATGCTTCTTGTTGCACTGCGAGCATTTCTGCGTATTCAGGTAAGTGCCAGAAGTCTTGTGAACGTCCTTCCTCCAACATGTAGAGGAATGGCTTCACGTAGTGAGCAACTCCCAAATATTCTGGGTTTGCTGCACCTTCTTTGCTCCATGGCAAGCCACCATTTTGTTTGATGAACTTGTCTTGAGTTTCCTTGGTGTACCACCACTTGAGAACGTCAATTGCAACTCTCATGTGATCGTCATCGTTGTAAGCATTGATCACCCATGGTTGACCACCCATCGCACCGATAAGTTGTCCATTCCACTTAGGAAGTGGCATAGAAATAACCATGTCTGGTTTCACAACTGCATCTGCTCCACCCATGAATGCACCAACTGCTAGCCATTGCCAGGCAGAGAATGCTTTTCCGGTGTTGAAAATGTCAAGAATGCTACCGATACCAAAAGATGCTGCGTCAGCTGGTTGATATTTCATCAAGCCAACGAATTCATCCATAGCTTTTGCGTTTACATCAGAGTTCAAAATTCCGTAAACATCTGAAGTTGTTGGATCCCAAATTTTTCCGCCTGTTGAGTAAGCGAATGGGTAATATGCACAGCTAAAGAAATCGTATTCTTTTGAATACATAATTGCTGTTCCATATAGACCCTTGTCTGGGCGATGGAAGAAGTCGATCATTTCAACTAGATCGCTATATTCCAAGTTTTCCAATTGTTCATATGTTGTTGGAAGATCTTTACCAGTCTTTGCTTTGAATGCAGCTTGTTCGTCTGCATTTTCTAGCAAGTCTTTACGCAAGAAAACACCTTGGGTATCAGGCATTTGTGGGAAGCCCCAACGAATTCCTGAACCGTCTGGATATACCTGGTAAGTGTTTGTTACCAAACTTGAGAATGGTTCAATGTCTAGTTCTGGGTTTGCTGCGAAGACATCGTCTGCCTTAACAATCCAACCTGGTTCTGACAATGCACCTAACCATTGTGAGTCAACGATCAAAAGATTGTAATCTTGTGATCCTGAAGCCAATGTTGGAGAAACTTTTTGGAAAAGTTCTCCGAAGCCTGCTTCGATGAAAGTAATATCGTTAACTGTGTAACCATATTTTTCCTTAGCAAGTGCTTGGAAATCTGCCCATTGTGTAAATGGAGCAGCGCTTGGTGGCCATCCAGCTACACGTGAGTATGCAAAGTCAATTGTTTTTCCTTGCATATTTGTATCGTTACTTCCGTAAAGTGGTGAATCTGCTGCTGGTGTTCCACCTTCAGCTGAATCGCCTCCTCCACTGCTGCAAGCTGCCAACAGACCTGCTGCTGGGATTGCAACGCCTGCCGCGGCGCCAGCCTTGATAAGGCGACGACGGTCAAGCTTCATTTTTGTCTCTTCTGACAAGTGAGCTCCTTCTCAAAAAAGATCGACCAAGGACTGGTCGGTCTTAGGCTCTATCTTTGGATACAACCTAGTATCCCGTCAATAGAATCGGTCATTTTTAAGTAACAATTTCATAACAGGATTTAAGCGTTAGTTATAGTTGAAGTCTTCCCACCAACCCCATTAGAAACAGATCCGACTTGAAAGGCTCAAGATGACTAAGTATCGAATAGCTGTGGGATCTGATTTTGCAGGTTTTGAATTAAAAACAATTTTGAAAAATTATTTAGAAAAAGATAATCGAGTTGAAAAAGTAATTGATTTAGGTGTTAATTCACTTGATGACAAAACAGATTATCCAAATATTGGTTTTGCTCTAGCTTCAAAAATTGCAAATGGTGAAGCAGATAGAGGTTTATTAGTTTGTGGCACAGGAATTGGGATGGCAATTTCTGCAAATAAAGTTCCAGGAATTAGAGCAACCACTGTACACGATCCATATTCTTTAGAAAGAGCAGTTTTAAGTAATAACTGTCAAGTAATAACAATGGGTGCAAGAGTTATTGCCAGTGAATTAGCACTTAATTTAATTAAACCATGGCTTGATTATAAATTTGATGAACAAAGTTCAAGTGCACCAAAAGTAAAAAGAATTAATGAATTAGAAGAACAACAAAAAGGATAAAAATGAGTAAAGGAACAATTGCATTTCCCATAGCAGATGGTGTTGAAGATTTGGAATATCACGTAACCAGAATGCGTTTAGAAGAAGATGGTTACAAAGTAGTTAGTGCTGGTTTAGATAAAAAACAAATCGTTGGTAAAAATGGATTAAAAATTGATATTGATGTTTTAATTTCAGATTTAAAAGCAAATGATTTGAAAGGTTTAGTTTTAGCAGGTGGATGGGCACCAGATAAATTAAGAAGATATGAAAATGTAATTAATTTAATTAAAGAAATAAATTCTCAAAATAAAGTAATTGGAATTATTTGTCACGGTGGATCATTAGCAGTTTCTGCAGATATTTTGAAAGGTAAAAAAGCAACAGGATCTTTAGGTATAAAAGATGATTTAGTTAATGCTGGAGCTACCTGGGTTGATGAAGCTGCTTTTAGTGAAGGAAACCTGGTCTGGGGACGAGTTGTGGCAGATATTCCAGATTTTTGTAGAGAGTTAGTTAAGACTTTAAACAAGTAATTAAAGTTTCATATTCTGAAACTGGGTAGTTAATTTAACTTGCATATATATAGTGTGATTTCCTCACGAAATTAAACCTTGACCAAGTATTGGCATGCCCAGTAATGTCATTACTTGTATACAGACTTGCATACCAAGATGAGGGATAAATAGACATTTCATGACGATAGAACATAGAAGCCAATATTTAATAAGCCAAATTGCTCGCGAGCTTGGTGCCATTGTGGGCCATGACCAAGTTTCTTTGGATAAAGAAAAAAGAGTTGAACAAGCAAGTGATTGGTCTTGGATGAGTAAGTATTTAATTTCTAAAAATCATGAATTACCAATTGCAGATTTAGTAGTTTCACCAAAATCAAGTGAAGAAGTTTCTAAAGTTGTAGCTTTAGCTAACGAATATCGAATGCCAATAATTCCTAGAGGTGGAGGTTCTGGAACACAATCTGGAACTTTTGCTCTTTATGGTGGTATCGCACTTGATTTAAGAAGATTAAACAAAATTGTTGACATTGACGAAAACTCAATGATCGTCACAGTTGAAGCAGGACTTGATGGATCTGAATTAGAAAAAGTTTTAAATGCAAAAGGTTTAACCATGCCGCATTATCCTGGTTCACATTTTTTTGGCGCAACTATTGGTGGATGTTTAGCAGCAAGAGGCTCTGGTGTTGTTTCCACCAAATATGGCAAAGCAGAAGATTTAGTTTTACAAATTGAAGCAGTAATGGCAAATGGAAAAGTAATTGAAACTCTTCCAGTGCCAAGTCATGCCTCAGGTCCTGGAATTATTCAAACTCTTGTTGGTAGTGAAGGAACACTTGGTGTTATTACTAAAGCTGCAATGCGTTTAGAAAGATTACCTGAATCAAGAGTTTTTCTTTCTTACGGATTTAAAGATGTAAACACAGGAATTGAAGCAGCTAGAAAAATAATGACAGATAGATGGCATCCTGCAGTTATTCGTTTGTATGACGAAGCAGATACTGCAAAACTTTCTTCTTGGTTAAACCTTGGTGTGCAAGGAGTATTAATGGTGATTATGTGTGATGGCACAAAATCATTAACAGATTTAGAAAGTAAAGAAATTCAAAGAATTTGTGAAAGTGTGGGCGGTAAACCACACGGACCTGAAGTAGGTCAAAACTGGTGGGACGGGAAATATGAGCCATTTAAACATGGCAATATTCCTGCCCCACCAATGATTTATGGCACCACAGATACCTGTGCCAAGTTCAATGATTTGCCAGCAATCTATAAAGCCAAGAAAGAAGTAGTGGAAAAGCAGTTTGCTCACCATAAAGCTAGATACACCGCTCACTTTTCTCACTGGTTTCCTTGGGGCGGCATGATTTATGACCGCTTCTATGTAGATAACCCACCTTCAGATATTGACGAAGCGATGAAATTGCATGACGATTTATGGAATGCAGCAATTGATGCTTCCTTGAAAAACGGAGGAACCTTAAACGAACACCATGGTGTTGGTTTAAAACTAGGACGTTTCATGAAGCAACAACATGGCTCAGCATGGGAATTCATGTTGAGTTTGAAAAAAGCGTGGGATCCAAACGGCATTATGAATCCAGGAAAACTTGGATTTGGTCCGCCGGGTTCTACGAATTAAAAAAGGGTTTAGTAACTAAGACTTAGTTACTAGAAGGGAAAAGCAATGCATTTATCTATGCATAACTGGATGCGTGCCGAGCCGCTGGAAACAACCATCGCCCGACTAGCAAAATATGGTTACAAGAGTATTGAAATCAGTGGAGAGCCAGAAAAATATCCATCTGCCGATACTCGCGATTTATTAAAGAAATACAACTTGAAGTGTTGGGGTTCTGTAACTTTGATGCTTGGAGAAAGAAACCTTGTTGCTAAAGATGAAGCAAAAAGAGCAGCAAGTGTTAAGTATGTAAAAGATTGCATCACTATGGTGAAAGAACTTGATGGAACAGAAATGACAATTGTTCCTGCCACTGTAGGAAAAATTACTCCAGATGCATCTCCAGAAGAAGAATGGAGATGGGCAGTGGAAGGCATGAAAGATATTTATGCACATTCACAAGCTGCTGGTGTAAAACTTGCAATTGAACCTCTAAACAGATTCGAAACTTACTTCATTAACCGTTGCGAACAAGCACTTGCTTTAGCTGAAGCAACTGGACCAGATTGTGGTGTTTGCTTAGATGCATTCCACATCAACATTGAAGAAGAAGATCTATATGCAGCAATTCGTTTAGCTGGAAAGAAACTAAACGACTTCCACGTTGCAGATAACAACCGTATGCCAGCAGGACACGGTGATTATGACTGGAAGAAAGTTGTAGCCACTTTGAAAGAAATTGGTTATGACGGTGCATTAACTGCAGA
>JBJSWT010000008.1:0-1132 GCA_046086025.1 Actinomycetes bacterium
TTGTCATGGTGGGAGGCGCTCCCGTGACTCAGGAATATGCAGATGCTGTTGGAGCAGATGGATATGCAGCAGATGCATCAACTGCTGTTAGAAAAGCAAAAGAATTAATAAATGCAAAACGAGAACTAGCGAAAGCATAAACTTTGCCTAAATTTTTACCAATTGTTGAACACGCAATTAAAGGTCCGATGTGGGATTGCCAAATGTGTGGTCAATGTGTTTTGCATTCAACAGGGATGACTTGTCCTATGACTTGTCCCAAGAATTTAAGAAATGGACCATGCGGTGGAGTTAGAGAAAATGGCCATTGCGAAGTTAAACCTGAAATGAAATGTGTTTGGCTTAAAGGATTTGAAAGAAGTCAAAATTGGCCGTTACCAAATACTTGGAAAGAAGAATTTAATCATTTAAGGCCTCCTGTTGATCATCGATTAAAAGGTGCATCTTCTTGGATTAATTTCGTAACTAAACGTGATAAATGGACTCCTTCTGGTTGGAAAAATTCTTCAGAAATAATGGATAAACACTAAATGTCATTATTAGAAGAAAAAATAACAAAAACCCAAGATTTAGTTTTTACTGCAGAATTTCCCGTAATTGATGGTGAAGGTTTTACAAAAGTAGAAAAATATGCAAAAAGATTAAAACCTTGGTTTGATGCGGTTAATGCAACTGATAACACAGCAGCACATGCGCACGCGTCAAATGTAGCCAGTGCAATTGCTATGAAAATGCACGGTATCGAGCCAATAATGCAAGTTGTTTGTAGAGATAAAAATCGATTGGCAATTCAAGCAGACATTGTGGGAGCTAGTTTGCATGGAATTGAAAATATTTGTGCATTAACAGGAGACGATGTAACAGCGGGAGATGAGACTGAAGCTAAAAGAGTTTTTGATTTAGATGGCCCTCAGTTAATTAGAGTTGCCTCAACTTTGGCCAGAGGCGAATATCTTTCAGGTCGAAAACTAGATCCAGCTCCACATCTTTTTGTCGGTGCTGTTGAAAATCCTTCGGCCCCACCTTTTGAGTACCGAGTCCAAAGAGTTGCCAAAAAAGTCGCCGCTGGTGCTAAATTCTTACAATTACAAATTTCTTATCACCCAGATCGATTAGAAAAATTTTGTAAAGG
>JBJSWT010000009.1:0-5242 GCA_046086025.1 Actinomycetes bacterium
AATTGGGATTCAAAAGCTGCTGAAAAAGGTGGCTTTGATTTGTTTATGTTAAAAGAAATTTTTGAGCAACCAAAAGCTGTTGCAGAAACTTTGGTGGGAAGACTTGCTCAAGATGGAAAACTAGTTTTAGAGGAAATGAAACTTTCTATTGGAGAAATTGCCAATATTGAAAAAATTATCTTTGTTGCCTGTGGAACCGCCTACCATTCTGGATTAATAGGAAAATATGCCATGGAGCGTTGGACCAGAATTCCATGCGAAGTAGAACTTGCCAGTGAATTTAGGTATCGCGATCCAATTTTAAATGACAGAACTTTAGTTGTAGCAATTTCTCAAAGTGGTGAAACGATGGACACTTTGATGGCTATTAGACATGCAAAATCTCAAAAGGCAAAAGTTTTAGCAATTTGTAACACTCAAGGTTCCACAATTCCAAGAGAATCTGATGCTGTTTTATATACCCGTGGAGGACCAGAGATTGCAGTTGCTTCAACTAAAGCATTTTTAACTCAAGTTGTTGCTGTTGAATTGCTGGCTCTTTATTTTGCAGAATTAAGACTTGATAAACCAACTGCTGAAATTAAACAAGTAATGACAGAACTAGCAGATATTTCATACCAAATTGATACAGTTCTTGACACTACAGATGCAGTAAATGAATTAGCTAAAAAATATGTCAATGCCCAAAGCGTGCTTTTTATTGGAAGACATGTGGGTTATCCAGTTGCATTAGAAGGTGCTTTAAAACTTAAGGAACTTGCTTATATGCATGCCGAAGGATTTGCAGCAGGGGAATTAAAGCATGGTCCGATTGCTTTAATCGAGGAAGGAATTCCAGTAGTAATTGTAGTTCCAAGTATTAGAGAAGAAAAAGAATTACATGAAAAAATTGTTTCCAATATTCAAGAAGTAAGGGCAAGAGGAGCAAAAACTATATTAGTTGTTGAAGAAGGCGATGATTCCATAATTGATTTTGCAGATCACATAATCAGAATTCCAAAAACAAGTTCACTTCTACAACCATTAGTTGCCACAGTTCCATTACAAGTATTTTCTTGCGCACTTGCCACACTCAAAGGTCATGATGTTGACCAACCCCGTAATCTGGCTAAATCAGTAACAGTTGAATAAAAGGAAAAAGTAATGATTATTGGAATTGGTGTTGACGTAGTTGATACTCCCAGATTTCAAGGATCATTAATAAGAACTCCTGGTTTATCAACCAGATTATTTACACCAAAAGAATTAGCCCAACCTGGAGGCAAAGGTGAAAATGCAGTTTCATTAGCTGCAAGATTTGCTGCCAAAGAAGCAGTAGCAAAAGCACTAGGAGCACCTGCAGGATTGAGTTGGCAAGATTGTGAAATTCTTTTGGGAGATCGTGGCAAACCATATTTGGAAGTAACCGGCACTGTATTAAAAGAATCTCAACGCCAAGGAATCACTAATTGGCATTTATCTTTATCCCACGATGGAAATGTGGCAACAGCATTTGTTATTGCCGAAAAACAATAAAATTTAGGAAAAATTACTAATGAGTAATTTAAGAAGTGCATATGTTGATTTGTCAGCAATTAGAGACAACGTAAAAGTATTACAAAATTTCGCTAAAAATTCTGAAGTTATGGCTGTAGTTAAAGCTGATGCATATGGGCATGGTCTTATTGAAGTTTCAAAAGCAGCAAGACAAGGTGGGGCAACTTGGCTTGGTACTGCTCTTTTAGAAGAAGCAATCAATTTAAGAAATGCAGGAGACAAAGGAAGAATTCTTACTTGGCTTGGATCACCAAATGACAAATGGCAAGAATGTATTTCATTAGATATAGATGTTTCTGTTACTTCAATTGAAATTGCTTCTGAAGTGATTAACGCTTCTAAAAAAGTTGGAAAGCCAGCAAAAGTTCACATAAAAGTTGATACAGGTTTAGGAAGAAATGGTGTAATGCCAGATGATTTAGCAGAACTTTCTCAATTATTAGAAGAAGCAAAAGCAACTGGATTAGTAGAAGTAGTTGCTGTATGGACTCATTTTGCTTTAGCAGATGCCCCAAGTAGTCCAACTATTAAAAGACAATTAATTGTTTTGGATGATAGTTTTAAATATTTAGAATCAAGAGGTTTTAAAAATTTAATGAAACATGCAGCAAACAGTGCAGCAACGCTTACTTCACCAGATGCTCATTTTGATTTAGTAAGACCTGGAATTGCTGTTTATGGAATAACTCCAGGTGGTGAATTAAAAAGTGCAAGTGAATATGGTTTAAGACCAGCAATGAGTTTAAAAGCTCAAGTTGCTTTAGTTAAAGAGGTTCCTGCAGGTCATGGCATTTCATATGGGGCTGAATATGTCACAAAATCAAATACCAAAATTGCTCTTATTCCCCTTGGTTATGCAGATGGAATTCCTCGCATTGCAGGAAATAAAGGCGTTGTCGTTGCCAAGGGTAAAAAATTTAAAGTGGCAGGAAGAGTTTGCATGGATCAATTTGTGATTGATATTGGCGATTTAGATTTAAAAATGGGAGAAGAAGTTACTCTTTTTGGCGATGTTTTAAAAAATGAACCAGATGTTGAAGAATGGGCCAAAGCATCTTTAAGTATTGGTTATGAAATAGTCACAAGATTAGGACCTAGAGTTCCTAGAGTTTATTTAAACGAAATTTAAAATGGTTTTTAAAATAACATCAAAATCAAATAAAGAAACTAAAGAATTAGGTGCCAAATTAGGCAAATTATTAAAAGCAGGCGATGCTGTTTTACTTGATGGCGAATTAGGAGCGGGAAAAACAACTTTTACGCAAGGCTTAGCAAGTAGTTTGAACATAAAAGGTGAAGTAACAAGTCCTACATTTGTTATAGCTCGAGAACATAAATCTTTAGACAATAAAGCAAATTTAGTTCATGTTGATGCTTATCGACTTTCAACTTTAGCTGAAATTTCTCAACTTGATTTAACAAGTGATTTAGAAGAATCAATATTAGTTGTCGAATGGGGCAAAGGTTTAGTAAATGATTTAGTTGATAACCCTATAAAAGTTAAAATCAGCCATACTGAATCAGAAAATGAAAGAGAAATTGAAATAACTGCAACAGATGAAATTTTAGGAAAACTTAAATGAGTGCACCTAATAATGTTTTAGCCATAGATACATCAACAAATCGTATAGCTGTTGGATTAATTCAATTTGCAAAAGATGAAAAAATAATTGTAAAAGATGATGCTTTAAGACATGCAGAATACGCTTCAGATCTAATCAAAGAAATTGTTGAAAGTTCAAAATTAAATTTCTCAGAGATTGGGGCAATTGTTTGTGGAATTGGTCCTGGACCATTTACGGGATTGCGCGTTGGAATTGTAAGTGCTCAAACGATTGGTTTTGCTCTTAATATTCCAGTTTATGGAGTTTGTAGTCACGATGCCATTGCTTATGAATTTAATTTAGAAAACCCGAATAAAGAAGTAACAGTAATTACAGATGCTAGACGAAAAGAAGTTTATTGGACTCATTATGCAAATGGGAAAAGAATTTCGACTCCAAAAGTTTCAAAGTTAGATGAAGTTGTGATTAAAGGAGAAAAGCTTCTTCATCAACCCTTAAATCCAATATTTTTGGCTAAATCTGCCATTGATGCTTTAAACAGATCAGAAATTGGCAAGGAAATAAACAGTTTTTCTACCGATTCAGCCACCGGGGATGGATCTGTTGTTTTACTTCCTAACCAAGTATTACTTCCTCCAATTCCACTTTATTTAAGAAAACCAGACGCATTGACTTTGGCAGAGCGATCATGAATTTAACAATTACTGATTTTTCTTGGTGGCAGGTCACAAAAGCTCACAAAATTGATCAAGAAGCATTTAATGCCACCGCTTGGTCTTTAGAAACTTTTTGGTCAGAACTTTCTGCACCAAATCGTTACTACATTGCTTTAATTGATGAAGAAAAAGAAATTGTTGGGTTTGCAGGACTTGCATTTAATGGTTTAGATGCTGACATTCAAACCATGGTTATAAAGCCTGAATTTCAAAATATGGGATATGGCAAAAAATTATTAGATAATTTACTTGAAAAAGTTAAAGAAAAAAAATCAAATAGAGTTTTTTTAGAAGTAGTTGCAGATAATGAAAATGCAATCAAATTATATAAGTCTAGAAATTTTGAAATTATTTCTAAAAGAAGTAATTATTATCCAAATGGGAAAGATGCAGTTATCATGCAATTAGATTTGAGAAAAAAATGAAACCCTTAATTTTGGGAATTGAAACATCATGTGATGAAACAGGAATTGGAATAGTTAGAGGTTCAGAATTATTAGCAGATGTTTTAGCTTCGTCTGTGGAAGAACAAGCAAGATTTGGTGGAGTGGTTCCAGAAGTTGCATCGAGAGCTCACGTTGAAGCCATGGTGCCAATTTTAAAAAGAGTTATTCAAAAAGCTGGTGTTAAATTAAATGAACTTGATGCAATTGCTGTAACAAGTGGGCCAGGTTTAGCAGGAGCACTCGTTGTAGGAGTTGCTGCAGCTAAAGCATTAGCAGTTTCTTTAAATAAGCCAATCTATGGAGTAAATCATTTAGCAGCTCACGTTGCAGTTGATACATTGGAAAATGGTGAATTACCAACTCCTTGTTTAGCGCTTCTAGTAAGTGGAGGACATTCCTCACTTCTACAAGTTGACAATGTTTCTTACAAAATCAATTCATTAGGCAAAACTTTGGATGATGCAGCAGGCGAAGCTTTTGACAAAGTTGCAAGAGTTTTAGGGTTACCTTTTCCAGGAGGTCCATGGATTGATAAAGCAAGTCAATGTGGGGATCCTTTAAGTATTGAATTTCCCAAAGGTTTAATGAGTAAAGAAGATTTAATTGCACATAAATTTGATTTTTCATTTTCGGGATTAAAAACAGCGGTGGCAAGATGGGTTGAAGCTTGGCAAAAAACTGGAGAAATTTTGCCAGTTGCAGATATTGCTGCTTCATTTCAAGAAGCAGTTGTTGAAGTTTTAGTAAAGAAAACTTTGATAGCAGCAAAAGAAACAGGAATCGATACTGTAGTTATCGGTGGAGGAGTTGCTGCAAACTCAAGATTAAGATCTATGGCCCAAAGTATGGCGGAAAAAGAAAATATAAAGGTAAGAATTCCACGCCCCGGACTTTGCACTGATAACGGTGCAATGGTTGCAGCATTAGGTGCTCAATTATTTAATAATCAGATTGAACCTTCAAAAATTACTTTTGAAGT
>JBJSWT010000010.1:0-2442 GCA_046086025.1 Actinomycetes bacterium
GAAGTAGAAGTAGAAGTAGAAGTAGAAGTACAAACCGGTATTGAAGTTGAATACATAGAAGATTACAACGACAATAACGGTTTGTTCTGTGAAAGCTTTAATTTCTGTGAATTCTTTTGTATTTTCATCAACTGGCATATAAAGTGGCCAGTTTGACCAAACTACTTTATTTGAAGAACTTCCTGAGTCTGAAGTATCCCCTGCTGAATCAGTTGATGAAGAAGTATTAGAACCTGCTCCACATGCAGCAGCAAAAGCAGCAGCACCTCCTATGGCACCTGCTTGTAATACTCTTCTTCTATTTAATAAGTTTTTAACTTCCTTCGGCAGATCATTTCCCATTTCTTTTTTGCTCACTTGCTTTTTCCTTTCTTGTTGAGTTTTATCTTGTCAGAATTAGTTGTCAATTTTAAACATTACGTGCTTGATTCTTGTGTAATCTTCAAATCCATACATGGAAAGGTCTTTTCCATATCCTGAATGCTTGAATCCACCGTGTGGCATTTCAGAAACCATTGGAATATGAGTGTTAACCCATACGGCTCCAAAATCTAAACCTTTAGCCATTCTCATTGATCTTGCAACATCTTTTGTCCAAACACTTGATGCAAGACCGTATGGAACACCATTTGCCATTTTTAAAGCTTCTTGTTCATCGGCAAATTTTTGAACAGTAATAACTGGGCCAAATATTTCATTTTGAATCATTTCGTCATCTTGTTTCAAATCTGAAACAACAGTTGGTTCAACGAAATATCCTTTGTCACCTTGACGATTACCACCTGCCATAACTTTGGCATGACTTGGAGTTCTACTTAAAAATCCAGTGACTCTATCCAATTGATTTGCATTATTTACAGGAGGCACAAAAGAATCTGGATGTTCTGGGCCTTTACCAAAACTAGTTTGTGTTTTCTTTGCTTGTTCTGCTAAAGCTTCCACAAAATCTGCATAAACTTTTTGATGAGCAATTACTCTTGTTGCAGCTGTACAGTCTTGTCCAGCATTGAAATAACCAGCAATTGCAATCCATTCTGCTGCAGCTTGTATGTCTGCATCATCAAAAACTACAACTGGCGCTTTACCACCAAGTTCTAAGTGAACTCGTTTTAAATCTGCAGAAGCAGCTTGCGCTACTTGCATACCAGCTCTTACTGATCCTGTAATTGCAACCATTTGGGGAATCTTGTGTTCAACTAATGCTTTACCAGTATCGCGATCTCCGGTTACAACATTTAAAACACCAGGTGGAAGAATTCCAGATTCTGTAATTAATTCAGCCATACGCACAGTTGACACTGGAGTTGTATCACTTGGTTTTAAAACAGTTGTATTTCCTGCAGCAATTGCTGGTGCAAATTTCCAAACAGCCATCATCATTGGATAATTCCAAGGTGTAACTTGTCCAATAACACCAATTGGTTCGCGACGAATCATTGAGGTATGACCCTTCATGTATTCGCCAGCTGATTTTCCTTCAAGATTTCTTGCCGCGGTTGCAAAATATCTAATTTGATCAAGCATCGGTCCAACTTCTTCAGCCATAGTCACAGCAATTGGTTTACCAGTATTTTGCGATTCAAGTTTTACTATTTCTTCAATATTTTTTTCTAAAACTTCTGCAATTTTCCAAAGTGCCATTGATCTTTCACTTGGAGTTGTATTTTTCCAACTTTCAAATGCTTTAGCTGCAGCTTGATAAGCCATTTCAATATCTTTTTCATTTGACAATGCAGCCATCGCAAAAACTTCACCCGTAGTTGGGTTTATTAAATCTGTGAATTGTCCTGAAACTGAATCTTGAAGTTTTCCGTTTATATAATTCTTAACAACACGCTTTTCGGCCACGCTTTGATACTCCTTATATAGATAAGACTTTTAGACTACCTAGAACAATATCTGCTGAAACCCCTTCTTGGAAACCCAGGTTTTGGTAACAATTTGACTAATTTGGACCCAAAACAGTTATAGGTCTTGAGGAAATACCACCCAGCACCTAACCTTTCAATCCCTTGTAAATCTAGAGTTAAAGTTAGAGCAGTTAAATATTCACACTTGGGTGAGAACTTGTTAAGTTCCGATCTACTAAACGGCTCCCCGCACGCCCTGCAATCAGCAGCTAAAAATCACCTTTGGATGTATTTCACAAGGCATTCAAACTTTAAAACTCATGATGTACCAATGATTGTCCGTGGTGAAGGCTGCTATGTCTATGACGATAAAAATAAAAAAATTATTGATGGCCTAGCAGGACTTTTTACTGTTCAAATTGGTCATGGCAGAAAAGAATTAGGTGAAACTGCAAAAGAACAATCTGACAAATTAGCATTCTTTCCACTTTGGTCTTATGCCCATCCAATGGCTGCAGCACTTGCTGAAAGATTAGCCAAACTTGCACCAGGAGATCTAAATAAAGTTTTCTTTACATCAGGTGGTGGTGAA
>JBJSWT010000011.1:0-778 GCA_046086025.1 Actinomycetes bacterium
ATGAGAATTAGTGAAGATTCCAGAGGATCTTTAGTTGGAGCATTCATCGCAAAAGAAACAGATGAACTATTTGCGATAGCCTCAAATGGAGTAGTTTTAAGAACTCAAGTAAAAGAAATCAGAGCAACAGGAAGAGACACCATGGGAGTTTCAATGATGAAAGTTCCAAAGGGAGTAAAAGTTGTGGCAGTAACAAAAGCTGTGGATGTGGAAAATGAGTAGTCCAAAAAACTCTAAATCAAGATTTCAAATAACTCAAAGTATGCCAACTGCTAAAGCTGGCACAAAAAGATCTAGATTAAGAGTTTCTTACATAAATCCAATGTCAGTAATTAAAACTACTTTTATTTTGTCTCTTGCATTTGGTTTAGCTTCAATCGTTGCTTTAATTATGCTTTGGTCAGTTGCAAAATTTAGCGGCACAATTGATGCTGCAACTGGTTTATTAACAGATATTTTTGGAATCGGTGGAGCAGGATTTAATATCGTAAGTCTTTTATCTCTACCAAGAATAATTTTTATTGGAAGTGTATTTACTGTTTTTCAAGTTGTGACTTGGACATTACTTGCAGGAATTTTTTCAGTAATTTACAACATGTTTGCAGAATATGTAGGCGGTTGGGAAATTACTTTGACAGATGATCTTTAAAAGCTTGCGTCAACTAAATCTTTTTGAATAAACATTCTCAAAGGATCAATTCTTAAAATTCCAGGTGGTTGACTTAATAAATTTGGTAATTCTTCCATCAAAATTTTAAAAGCTTCTGCTTTTCGATGA
>JBJSWT010000012.1:0-2384 GCA_046086025.1 Actinomycetes bacterium
CCAGTCTTCATATCTTTTGCCAGGAAATATAGGACAAGCATCTCCACAGCCCATAGTGATAACTACATCAGATTCTTTAACTTGTTCAGTTGTTAAAACTTTAGGTTGATTATTTGAAATATCAATTCCGAATTCATTCATCACTTCTACTGCTACTGGGTTTATTTCATCTTTTGGCATAGAACCAGCTGATAACACATTTACCTTGTCTTTTCCTAGACTTTGCATAAATCCTGCAGCCATTTGAGAACGCCCTGCATTATGCACACAAACAAACAAAACTGTTTTAGCCATTTGTCACCTGAAACTTATAACCTAACCCTCTAATAGTTTGAATGATTTCTGGATTATTAGGATTCTTTTCTATTTTTGCCCTAATTCTTTTTATATGCACATCTAAAGTTTTAGTATCTCCAAAATAATCACTGCCCCACACACGATCAATTAATTGATTTCTAGTTAAAACTCTTCCAGGATTTTGAGATAAATAAAGTAGTAAATCAAATTCTTTCAAAGGAAGTCTTACTTCACTTCCTCTTACAATTACTTTGTGTTGGACTGGATCAATTTTTACTTCGCCAGAATCAGTGGGGGAGGAATCTGGCAAAGGTTCATTTACACGTCTTAATATTGCTTTTACTCGAGCAATTAATTCTCTTCCAGAAAATGGTTTAGTTATATAGTCATCTGCCCCTAGTTCTAAACCTAAAACTTTATCTAATTCAGTATCTTTTGCAGTTAACATTATTAATGGCACATTACTAATTTTTCTTACCTGTTTACAGATTTCTAAACCATCCATTCCAGGAAGCATCAAATCTAGAAGAATCAAATCAGCTGAATTTGCTTCAAAATATTTATATCCTTCTGTGCCATCTTCTTCTTGTATTACTTCAAAGCCTTCTTTTTCAAGTAAAAATACCACAGATTCTCTAATTGATGATTCATCTTCTATAAGCAATATTTTGGTCAATTAAATCTCACTCAAAGTTTGATTAATGGGCAATTGCATTGTAAAAGTTGCCCCTTTGCCAAGTTTTGATTCAACCAAAGCTCGACCACCATGGTTATTACAAATGTGTTTTACTAAAGACAATCCTATTCCCGATCCTCCTTCATTTCGAGATCTTGCAGAATCTACTCGATAAAATCTTTCCAAGATTCTTACTTGATCTTCAGGACTAATTCCTTCTCCAGAATCCTTGACATCTATGTCAACAAAATATTCACTTTCTGTTGCTGTGATAACTACTAAGTTATCGTCACCGGTGTGATAGATAGCGTTTACCAGTAAATTCTTTAATGCTGTAGTTAATTGTTTTTCATCTCCCATAACAGTTGCTTTAATGCCATTGTTTACTTCAATTTTTACTCCATGTTTATTAGCAATACTTTCTACAGCATCTTGAGCAGAAGCAATTAAATTTGAAACAGAAACTATTTCAGGTTCTTCTAAAGGATTATCAGATTGAATCCTTGATAAATCAATAATGTCTTTAATTAGATTTGCTAAACGTTTGGTTTCATTTGGAATTTTTTCAGCAAATTTCTTTATTGATTCTGTATCTTTATCAGCTTCTTTAATGGCTTCACTTAAAAGCTCAAGTGCTGAAACTGGAGTTTTTAACTCATGAGAAATATTGGCAATAAAATCACGTCTAGTTTGTTCAATTCTTAAAGCAAAGGTTTGATCAGTGATGAGCAAAAGAATGAAGCCTTGTTCAATTTGAATAGCATCAATATCTAATTGTTGGGTAATCTTATTTTCTTTGTTGTAATGATTAATTAAAGTATTTGCTTTAATAAAACTTGGTTTTAAGGATTTAACATATTTACTTAACTCTTTTAATGTAATTTCTCTATCTCTAACAAGACCAAGAATTGCAGCATCTGCTGAGAAGTAAACAACTTCACGATTTTCATCTAGAAGAATCACAATGCCAGGAAGTAGGTTGATGAGATTTCTTAAACCAGAATTCTCTAATTCAGCCATATCCATAGCGTATGAAGTGGTCACTTTTTAGCTACTTTCTAGAGTTAATCCCTTGTTGGGTTTAACTCGATTTTGGTTTTTATTAACCTTTTCTCTTGTCTTTACCCTAAAAATGGAAAGTGAACAATTGGTAAACTCCACTAAGAGCAAGGGTTAATTTTAGATAATTTGTGAGGAAATCAAGATTTTAAAAAAGATTTAATCTTCAATATAAGTAATTGTGGATAATTTGTTAACTTTTTGTTTACTGACCTAAGACATACTTTCCAGATGCTACTGACGACTAAGGCTCGGTTTATTGACCGGGAACTCAGCTGGCTTGATTTCAATAAGAGAGTACTTGAACTTGCAGAAGACCCAAATACTCTCTTATTGGAACGAATTAAATTCT
>JBJSWT010000013.1:0-41076 GCA_046086025.1 Actinomycetes bacterium
CATTGTTGCACGTTCTTTTGCTTCAGCATTAAGACGCAGCAATGGCTCGGTATTACTTGGCCGGATATTGACCCACCACTGGTCAGTACTAAAGGTTAAACCATCAAGATCATCAATTTGGACATCTTTATTATCCGAAAAATATTCTTTAACTTTGTTTGAAGTTTCTGACACGTTACTTACTTTGGTGTTGATTTCACCACTTGCCACATATCTGTCGAACTCTTTTAAAAGTGAAGACAAACTTGTTCCAGCTTTGGTTTCACCAAGAGCTGCTAAAACGTGTAATGCCGCCAGCATGCCACTGTCTGCAAACCAGAAATCTCTAAAATAGAAATGCCCTGAGTGCTCTCCCCCAAAAATTGCGTTTGTTTCTTTCATTACTTCTTTAATAAACGAGTGGCCTACTCTAGTTTTTTTTGCAACTCCACCATTTTCTTTCACAACTTCTGCAACACTTCTTGAAGTTATTAAATTGTGAATAATGGTTGAACCTTTTTCTCGAGCTAATTCTCTTTTTGCAATCAAAGCTGTAATAACACTTGGGGTGATACTTTGACCAAGTTCGTCAATAAAAAAAGCTCTATCTGCATCCCCATCAAAAGCAATACCAATATCGGCTTTTTCAAGAAGTACTCTTTTTTGTAAATCAACTAGATTCTTTGGTTCAATTGGATTTGCTTCATGATTTGGAAAAGTTCCATCTAATTCAAAATACATAGGAATAATTTCAAAGTTTGATTTTTCAAAAACTTTAGGCACAATAAATCCACCCATGCCATTTCCTGCATCAATAACAACTTTTAATTTTCTACAGTTTTTAACATCTACTAATGAATGAACAAACTTCACATAATCTTGATTTAAATCTCTAGTTTGGCTTGTGCCTTGATCACCTTCATAATTTTTTACACCTTTTAAAAGCATTTGGGTAATTTCTTTCAAACCAGAATCTTGACCAACTGGTCGTGCTCCTGGTCTTGCTAATTTAATTCCGTTATATTCAGCAGGATTATGACTTGCTGTAAACATTGCTCCTGCCACATTTAAAAATCCTGAAGCAAAATAAAGTCCATCAGTTGAGGAAAGACCCATCAAAATTACATCAACACCTTGTTTCATCACCCCGCGAGCAAAGGCATCAACAAGTGATGGACCACTTGGTCTCATGTCATGAGCAATAACAACTTGATTATTTCCCCCATCATTTTTTCTAAGTTTTAAAACTTCAACAAAAGCTTGTCCAATCAGATACGCCAGATTTTCATCTAATTGATCAGGAACAATTCCTCGAACATCATAGGCTTTAATGAGAGTTTTTAAAGAATTTTCTGTAACTGGGGCATTCATCAGAATTAAAGACTAGTGCAGATTATTAGGTATAACTAACTTTGCTTTTAGTTTTCGTCACGCACAATTCTTAAATGTGCTCTTTTGGCATAATCTTGAGCAAAACTTGGTTCCTGCCAAACACTAGGTTGTGGTTTTGCAGCTTCTCGGACCGCATTTGCTAAAGCTAATAAATCATCTGGAGAAGGAATTTGTTCTTCAGGTTCTGTTTCTAATCTGACGATTTCCCATCCACGTGGTGCAGTTAATTTACGAGCATGAATTTCACAAAGGTCATAACAATTTGGTTCTGGCACGGTTGCTAAAGGTCCAAGTACTGCTGTGGAATCGGCATAAACATAAGTAAGAGTTGCCACAGCAATTTTGCCGCAAGACAATCTCGTGCACTTTCTTAAATATGCCATGAGCAATAAACTAGTAAATTTGTTACTAAAGTGACGCGAAGGCGCGCCTGATACTTATATATACCTTTGTTATTACTGAATATCTAAGTGATTTAGACAGCTTGGGAACGACGCATACGACGACGTTCTCTTTCGGAAAGTCCACCCCATATTCCGAAACGTTCATCGTTTTCTAATGCGTATTCCAAACATTCAGCTCTAACTTCGCAAGATCCGCAAACCCTCTTTGCTTCTCTTGTCGATCCGCCCTTCTCAGGGAAAAAGGCTTCTGGGTCTGTTTGTGCACACAGTGCTTTTTCTTGCCAGCTAGGTGCATCTTCGTTTTCAACCAGACGTAAGCCCGTGAAGTCGGACAATTAATAACCCCCATATATTTGGCACCGAGTTGTTGACCCGGTGGTTATAAAGAAACTACCTGAACGAATTACACGCTTGTAATTAGGGGTACGTCAAGTATTTTTGGGTACTTTTTTACATATTTCTTTATTTTTAGCCTAAATGTCCGTTTCTTGGGACAAAGAATGTACTTAATTTTGCCAATCAGGATTTGCAGGAATACTCATTTTGTCTAATTTAATCTGTTGTAGTTTTTGATCTGGCCAAATTCTGGAATCATTTTTGCAACTTGAACCACTACTTATTTCAACATTGTCAGCAATTACTGAATCAAGAATTTCACAACTATCACCAATTCTAGAACCATTTGCAATAATGCTTGAAGAAATTACACAATTATCGCCAATAAAAACATTTTCACCAATTACACATTTATCTAATTTAGAATTTTTCCCGATTGAAGAATTTTTTCCAACAAAGGTTCCATTTGAAAATTCAACATTTTCATTTATGGTCACATTTTCACCTAATAATTTTTGCAAATTATTTGTAACTAATCCAGTTTTTATTGCCCCTGTAACTAAATCACTGGAACCTTTTACAAAAGCTTGTGGAGTTCCCAAATCAAGCCAATAGCTTTCATCAACAACTCCAATGACTTTGTAATTATTTTCTAATAAATTTGGAAAAACTTCTCGTTCCACAGAAACCACTTTTTCTGTTGCAATTGTGTCAATAATTTTTCTTTTAAAAATATACATTCCTGCATTTATTTGATCGGTAACAATGTCTTCATCTTTTTCAGGTTTTTCTAAAAATGCTAGAACATTTCCTTCTTTATCTGTAGGGACTAAACCATAAGCTTTAGGGTTTTTTACTTTAGTTAAATAAAGAGCTACATCTGCTTTTTTTTCTTTCCAAATTTTTAAAACATTCTCAATATTTACTCCAGTTAAAACATCGCCATTAAAAATAACTACTGGATCTTCTGGTCCACAAGTTAAAAATTGGCTGGCATTACGGATACCTCCACCTGTACCCAACTGCACAGGTTCGTAGGCATAATCAAGCTTTACTCCCATAAAAGAGCCATCTCCTAAATAAGTTTTAAATACTTCTGCTTTAAAAGCTGTGCCTAAAACAATGTGATCAATACCAGCATTTTTGGCTTTTGAGATTTGATGTTGAGTAACAGGAAAACCTGCCACTTTTAACATGGGTTTTGGAGTATGAATCGTTAAAGGTTTTAGCCGAGTACCATAACCGCCTACGAGCAATATCGCTTCAGTCACAAGACTTCATCCACCTTTTATTTATATAAATAAATAAAACTTAAATTACTTTAAGAACCAGGTGTTGGTGATGTTTCTGGATCAAAAGTAACCGGATAAGTTTTTGGCACGAATAAAACCCAAGTTTGGCCAGGAGCAAATACGTAGTTAGATGCACCAACTGTGTAAGTAGTTGGATCTGTTGCCATGGCTCTTGACCAAGTAGCTTCAAATCTTTGACCATCTCTCATCACAATTGCTTCACCTGAACCAACAGATTGAATCAATGGTGTTTTATTTCCGTTTTTATCTTGGAAACCAGAATCTGCTAATTGATCAACAAATTGCACAATTATATTTTTAGCAAATAGAGGTTGATTAGTTACAGCATCTGAAGCAGGTGTTCCATCTAATGCCACAACCCATGCATTATTTGTGGCATCCCATTCTGCACCAACTCTTGAAGCTGGCCATTTGGCTGAAAATGAATTTGTTTGAGTTCCACCAGTTGCTGCAACATCAGAAAATGTCCAACCCATATCTTTGGCACCACTCATGCCAGTCAAAGTAGTTGTCAGTGCATTCAAATCAACAGTTAAGTTGTGTGGCGCATTTTTATCTGTTTGTCTGGTGTAAAGCTTTCCATTCAAACCATGACTTGCGTTAACTAGATTTGCTTGATCAATAAGTGGTAAGAATTTTTGTTGTGCACCACTAAATGCAAATGCAGGTGTGCCAAATTGTTCCATGATTTCTAAATCTGAAATACGTGCAGATCTAACTGGACCAACTTTGGTTGGCATGCTTGAGTTATAAACAGCTGCGATTCTGGTTAAACCAGCTTCTACTTCTTCCACAAAAATCATGTCTGCTGCAGAAATTCCCCATTGAGGTCTTGCAGGATTTACGTTGTCAATTTTTACAACGACGATTGGTCCACCTTCTCCACCTGGAAGTCCAGAAATTGGACTTAAACCAGTTTTAACTGTTTCGCTTGGTTCTGGTGTTGCTTCTGTTGCTGTTTCAGTCGATCCAGCACAGGCAGATAATACAAATGTGAGTGAGGTCAAAAAGGCAAATGCTTTTAATTTGTTAGTCATACTTCAAACCATAAGCGCAAACCTCGAACTCCGAAAGACCCAACTCACCCATTTATGGGTAATGTTTCAGAAAACAGATGGTTAATTCAGACTTCTTTTCTAAAGTGGGGATATGACAACTCAGCCCAATCAAGTATTCAAGAGCAAATTGCGTCGATTGACCGCAATCGCCTCTGGGGTAATTCTGGTCATCGCCACTGTGGCAGGAGTCTTGGGTTTTGCGGCAAGAAATTTAGCCGACAATATAAAAGCTTTAGAAGTTATTGCTTCTCCAAAACCTGTTTCCGAAACTGGTCCCTTAAACATTTTGTTAATGGGAACTGACACTAGAACTGGTCAAGGTGGTGGTTTTGGTGATGAAACTGAATTAGGTGGTGAAGGTAGAAGTGACACCACAATGCTTATTCACCTATCAAATGATAGAAAAAGTGCAATTGTAGTAAGTATTCCAAGAGATTCTGTCGTAACTATTCCTGCTTGCACTAAATCTGATGGCACAACAACTTCTGAAACGACTGGTTTATTTAATTCAGCATTTTCAACCGCTGGTCCAGGTTGCACAATTAAAACAGTAGAAACTTTAACTGGCATAACAATTAATCACGCAGTAATTGTTGACTTCGTAGGATTTTCTAGCATTGTTGATGCACTTGGTGGAATAAAAGTTTGTTTAACAGAACCAATTAATGAACCTGTTGAAAATGGAGCAGGAATTAATTTACCTGCAGGCGTTCAAATTTTAGATGGAAAAAGTGCTTTGGGATTAATGCGTGCTCGCTATACATTGGCAGATGGCAGTGATTTGAAAAGAATTGAAAGACAACAAGAAATTATTTCTATAACAATTGATCAAATTACAGAAAAGAATTTAGTAACCGATGCTCCACAACTTTATAGAGTTTTAAATGCTGCTACTTCAACTTTGCAAATGGATCCAGGTTTAGCAGATTTAGATTCATTACTAACTTTAACGACAAGTTTGTCATCATTGGGTTCAAAGAATGTTTCGTTTTTAACTGTTCCTTATGTTGGAACACCTGATGGAAATCATGTGCAATGGACTGAAGCTGCAAATGAAATTTGGAGTGCAATTATTAATGACACCGGTTGGCCACCAAATCCAAATGCCACAACTGAACCAACTCCTGAACAAACAGCCGAAAGCGTTGAAACCATTGTGGTTAAACCAGCAGATGTTTCTGTAGTGATTTTGAATGGCACCAGAAGAGCAGGTTTTGCTGCCGCAACTGGTGAATTCTTAAAAACTCAAGGAGTTAATGTTGCAGAAGTTGGAAATGCTCCAAATAAAGACACAGCTGAATCTTTGATAGTTCATACACCTGGAAATAATTTGAAAGCTCAACTAATTGCCAAATTATTGGGCATTACAAATATTTCTGAAGATTCAGAATTACAAGGTTCAGATGTTGCAGTAATTCTTGGAAATAATGCACCTCAAACTTGGAGTGCACCTTCAAGTGAAGTAAGTGTTTCAACCCCAACTAATGAACCAGCAGCAACCCCAGAACCAACTCCTAGTGCGATTTCTGCACCAACTAGTGGTTTGTTTTGCCCACTTCCCTAAATTATTGGGGGACGTAAATAAAAAGTCATTTTAAGAATTGTTTTCCAAGATAATTTTTTAGTTGCAAAAATATCTAAAACTTTTCCATCTTCCCAACCATTTTTAAATTCAGCGATTGCTTCTTTATTACCTTTAAGTCTAAACAAAGAAATAAATTTCCAATTAAATAAATAAATCTTGGCGATAAAATCAGGCAAGTTTCTTCTCGCTAACAAAACTCTGTTTCTTGCTTGGTATTGATAATAAATTTTGTGTCTTTTTTGAGGTTCAACTGCCGGATGACTTACAACAATATGACCGCTGTACCAACATTTATAACCTAAGTCCCAAATTCGCCAAACTAAATCAATACCTTCATGCCCATAAAAATATTCATAAGGCCAAAGTCCTGCTTTTTGCAAAACATCTCTTCTTACAGTTGTTGCTCCTTCCCATAACGAAAAAATATGAGAAGACCTATCTGGATTTTTAGTATTTATTCTTGGAATCCATCGTCTAGGAGTTTTTAAACCATTGGGATCTTTTGGTTGCGGTTGAATTAAAGCAACTTTTGGTCTGCTTACAAATTCTTGATAAATTTTTTCTAAGGTGTGTGGGTCTTGCAGAAAAACATCATCATCTAAAAAGAACAATAAATCACCAGAGACAGAATTGATTCCAGCATTTCTTCCTGCAGGAATTCCTAAGTTCTCCGAAATATGAACAGACTTTATATTGCTTGCTAAATTTTCTGGTTTCCAACCATTGCCAACTACTACAACATCGACATTGACATTAACTTGAGAAAGTAGTGAGTTGATAGCTTTTTCTAACTGATCTGGTCTTTTACCTTGAGTTAAAACCACACACCCAAAGCTTGGGTTTAAATCACTCATTTTTAGCCACGAAGTCTGGAGGAAGAAAGAATTGCTACAAGGTGTCCCACCACGGTTATTGCTGCAGCCAAAGTAATTATTTGCAGCATTTGAGCCTCAATTTCAAAAAACCAGGAAATAAAAATAATAAATGTTAATTCCATAGAGTGAAAAATTCTGTGAATTGGAAAGAAATTAAACAAAGATCTTAGGAATGCTAAAAGCTTGTTTCTTGGCACGGCAACTTTTTTATCTTCAGATAATTTCTTTAAATTGGCAAAACTTCTTGCCACATGAACCATATCGTTGAAAACTTTATTGAATGTTATTAAAAGTGCCAAAACTAATCCATAAATTATTTCTAAACCAGTTGAATCATCTTGAGTTGCAACTCTTATTCCAAATGCAATAGCAATTAATGCTTCAGTTGAATAATGTCCAAAACGATCGATAAATATTCCAGCTGGATTAAATCTTTTTAATATTCTTGCCATTTCACCATCAGAACAATCAAAAAGCATTTGAATTTGGGCAAAAATTAGAGCAAGAATCACTCCATTTCTTCCAGGAATTAATAAAGACGCTGCAGCTAACCAACCTGAAAAAACCATTAACCAAGTTACAAAGGTGGGACTAAAATTTAGGGCAAGAAGAATTTTTGTTAGGTAGGGAGAGATTTTTCTCATATACATTGGCCCAGACCAATGTTCAGCCACTCTTCTATTCATAACTTCAGCAGGTTGACCAATAGTTTTTATTTTTTTTATTGAATATTTAGTCATCAAATACTCCAGAATCTTGATGATATGCATTTAAAGCTTCACTTAAAGTGCCATCAACGGCAAGGGAGCCTTGTTTTAGATAAAGTCCTCGAGTACAAAATTCTTTCAAATCTTTTTCTTTGTGGGAAACTAAGAATAAAGTTTTTCCTTGATTCAATAAATCTTTCATTCTGATGTAACACTTTTCTTTAAAAGCAGCATCTCCTACAGCTAAAGCTTCGTCTACCAGGATTATTGGTTCATCTATTGAGGTAACAATTGAAAATCCAAGTCTGATTTTCATTCCACTTGAGAAATGTCTAACTGGTGTATCTAGGAAATCTCCAACTTCTGCAAACTCCACAATGTTGTTAAATCTTTTTTTAACTTCAGTCTTTGATAAGCCATGTAAGCCTGCCACTAAATAAATATTGTCTCTTGCAGTTAAATCACTTTTTAATCCTCCAGTTAATTCAATTAATGGTGCAACCCCTCCTTGAACTGTGGCTGTTCCTTCATCTGGAATAAGAACTCCAGCAATAATTCTTAAGAGAGTACTTTTACCTTGACCATTTGCGCCCATTAAACCAACGGCTTCACCTTCATTAACTTTAAAATTAATATTTCTTAAAGCCCAAAATTCACCTTTAGGTGAAGTATTTTTTTGCTGTAATAGTAATTCTCTTACTGAAAAGTTTCTTTTTCTATTTCTTTTAAAACTTATACCTACATTATTTACCTCAATAACAATACTCATTTACACCTCCTTCAATACAGTTTTTTCAATACGTTTAAAGAAAGTAACACCAATAACAAATATGGTTAAAGAAATTATGGTTGAAAAAATAACAGCTGTTATCAAGTTAGGTTCAGCCCAAAACCCTGCGCGATACATGGAAATAATTCCAGTCATGGGATTGAAATAAGAAAGTATTTGAAATCTTTCTGGAATATCTGAAACTCCATAAATTATAGGTGTTAAATAAAACATCATTCTTAATAAAATTCTTAATAAATTTGAAGTATCTCTTGCAAGAACAGTTAATGGAGCAAGAATTAAACCAATTCCAGAAAGTAATAAAAATTGCAAAATTATTGCAAAAACTATCCAAAATATTTCTAGATTTACACTAGCTTGAGTTATTAAAGTAATAATTATTAATATTGGAAAAGCCAAAAGAAATTCTGTTCCTTTTGCACCAATACTTTTTATAACCCACAAATATCTTGGAATAGAAATTGATCGAACCATTTTACTTTCTACGACTAAAGATCTGGCTGAATCTGTAACAGAACCATTAAACCAAGTCCAAGAAAGAATTCCTGTTAGTAAAAATAAAATATAAGGCTGTTCTCCTATATTTTTTGCACCAATAATTTGGGTAAAAACTAACCAATAAATAAATGCCATTGCCAAAGGATCTAAAAGAGTCCACAAATAACCCAGCCAAGTACCGGCATATCTAATTTGTAAATCTCGATAAATCAAAATCCGCAAAGCGCCAAACTTACCCAAAGGGTTCGTTCTCCTCCACGCTTATCAGTGTGATCGCGTTATACCTAAGATTACAGGCGCTTTGTTGGTTTTAAGAAACCAACGCCCCACGATAAATGCATCGTAGGTAAAACTAGAAATAAAAGTAAACGACTTTTTAGACTTATTTTTCCTTTTATAGTTATAAAACCAAGAATTAAAACTGCAAGATAGCTAAATATTGCAAGCCAACCAATATTAAAGAAACTTATATTCGTAAAAATATTTAACAGAATAAAAATCAATCCTGTTACTAAACCTGAAACAGTGATAGGTGGAGCAAGATATCTCAATGAAATTGTCTCTGGATATTTTTTTGTAACTTGTTTTCTCCATTGACCATACTCAAAATACTGTTTTGCTAATGCTTTTAAATCTGGACGAGGTCTGTAACTTACAACTAATTTAGGATTAAACCAAATCTTTCCACCAGTTTTTCTGATTCGATAATTTAATTCCCAATCTTGAGCTCTGACAAATGATTCATCAAAATATCCAACTCTTTCTAATGCACTTTTTCTAAAAGTTCCTAAATAAACTGTGTCCACTTCTCCTGGAGTTCCTCCAACATGAAATGGTGCATTACCAACTCCAAATTTAGAAGTCATTGCTGCTGCTACTGATTTTTCAAAATTAGAAATTCCTTCTGCTTGCATTAGTCCACCAACGTTATCTGCGTTAGTTTCTAAAAGAGTTGTAACTGCGTTATCTAAATAATTTTTATCAACAATGGCATGTCCGTCTAATCGAACAATGATGTCAAACCTTGAAGCTTTAATTGCTTCATTTAAGGCAGAGGCAGTTTTTCCTGATGGATTATTAATTAATTTAACCCTTGAATCTTTTGCTAGATCGTTTGCTACTTCGTTAGTTTTATCTTTTGATGGACCCAATGCCAAAATAACTTCGAATTCAGAATCGTATTGTTGATTTAACACAGCACTTACTGCTTGGAATAAAAATCGTTCTTCATTCAAGACAGGAATTATCACTGAAACAGCAGGTTTCATCCTGATATCCCACCTTTTTTCATAAATCTATATAGCAACGCTAGCCGAATATAAATGAAATCTTGTTACTTAATCATACGATTGTCTGCGTGGATAATAAAAAAGGTTTACCTGAGGATTGGTATCGCGATTCTTCAAAGGCTAACCAGAAATCTGGTAAGAAACCTACCAAAATTACTAAACCAAAAATCTTCCTCATTGTGCTTGCCTCTTTGAGTGTTTGGTTTATCTTTCTACTTTTTATAGCTTTATTGCAATTAAACAAAATAGAACTTGTAAGAAATGAATCAGAAATTCCAAAATCTCCAGGTAGAACTTGGCTATTAATTGGAAGTGATTCCAGAGACGATATTGATAATCCTGTTTTAGAAGGTGCGCCCCTTGGCAAATTTGAAGGACAAAGAAGCGACACGATTTTAATTATGAGTGTTCCAAAAATTGGAACACCACTTCAATTAACAAGTATTCCTAGAGATTTATTGGTGACAATTCCTGCTCATGGAGAAACAGGTGAAAAGAAAAATAAAATAAATGCAGCGTATGCCTTTGGAGGTCCAAGTCTTTCCCTTAATACTGTAGAAAATTTAGTTGGTGTGCAAATGGATAATTATGCTGAAATTGGTTTTGCAGGTTTAGTAAATGTAGTTAACAGTTTTAATGGCATCACAGTTTGTCCAAGTCAAGATTTTGAAGATAAAAAATCAGGTTTAAACATTAAGCAAGGTTGTCAAAAAGTAGATGGATTAACCGCACTTGCTTATGCTCGTATGCGTTATGCAGATCCCAAAGGTGACATTGGAAGAACTGAAAGACAGCAAGAAGTAGTAAAGCAAATAATGAAAAAATCTTTATCGCCATTCACATTATTAAATCCAATTAGAGCACCACAAACAGTTTCTGCTTTAGCAAATGCAATTTCAGTTAATCAAGGAGTTGGACCTTTTGATTTAATTCCTTTAGCATTTGCTTTAAGAAGTGGCGGAATTGAATCTCAAACTTTGCCTAACAAATCTGGTGGAAATGTCGGTGATTTAGGTTCTGTTAGAAAATTAACTGATAATGCTCAAGAAGTTTTCAAAGCATTACAAGAAGGATCTAAAATTCCAGTTTTTGAAACAGAATAATTACTCAGTAATTTTACCGTTTAAATAATCTGCAGCATGATGAGTTCTTTCAAGTAAATCTGTAACATTTCTACCTTTAAGACTTACATGCCCAATTACTTCCATTAACTTCACTTCTTTTCCATATAAATGGACTCGCAATTCTGGATCTCTTGCCAAAATATGTAAAAAAGGTCTATACATGTCTGAATAATTTCCACCAATTACTTGGACAGTCACAATATTGTGATCGAGTAATTTAGGGCTACCCAAAGGTAAATTAAGTAATCCTCTTAGATGATTTTCAAAGATTGAAGTGATTGCTCCATCTAAAGTCCATAAACTTAAAAAAGTTGGTAATGAATTTACTTTGCATATTTTGAAATTATTGTCAGAAAACAAGACTTCTATAGCACCCTCTAAATTAATTTTTGTTGCCAACTCAATTGCTTCTGCTTGTAATTTTGTCGCATTTGCTTCACTTAAATTACTTGCCGGAGTAATAACTTCATCAACTTGAAAACTTGAAACAGGATAAACCACAATTTGACCTTGCTTAGATCTAGCTAGTGTCACCACAAATCCAGAAAGTGTTTCACTTACATCATAATTTTCAATTTTTGAAACTTTTGATGAGATAAAAAAATCAAAATCATGATTGATTGAGTCAATTATCTGGTAATTGATGTTAAGTTGTTTCAAAGAATTTTCGTAGTATCTAAGAAATTGTTCAGTATTTAGTAATCCTACTTTTGGTGAGTAATTGTTCATTTTAATGTGACAAAGTAATGTCAGCTGAAGTTAAATTCAAAGTTTTTAACTCAGTTTTTACTTGCAATTCTCCTGAGTCTAAAACGTCTATTACTGTGCCTTGAATTATCTCTTTACCTACTAATTGTGCATTGATATCTTGACCAATTGTTACACAATTTGTTTTGTAGTCTCTAATACTTGCCTTGGTAGGCCAGGTGGTTGCAAGATTTTCTTCATTCCAAAGAGCGGCTAACTCAGAAACAAAACTTGCAATAATTTCTTCTTTCAATATTTCTGAATTTAACAATGTTCTTAAACTTGTTGCATTTGTTATTGGTAATTCTTCATTTTTTTGATTGTAATTAATGCCTACTCCAACTATTGCATAATCTTCAATCATTTCTACTAATATCCCAGAAAATTTAAATTGTTCATTGTTTTTTATTAAAACTAAGTCATTTGGCCATTTAATTTTTATATTTTCATTAGTTAATGCTTCAAGGCTTCTGAATAGAGCAAGACTTGTTAATAGAGGAATCCATGCAGTATTTCCATTTTTGTTTGGTTTTAAGCAGATTGATATAAATATTGAAGAATTTTTAGGGGCAATCCAAGATCGATTTTGTCTTCCTTTGCCTTTAGTTTGAAAGTTTGCCAGGACAAATAAACCTTCTTTTTTTTCCATTTTTTTAATAAATTCATTAGTGGAATCAACTTCATCAAGTAACACATATTCCTGCCATAGACTGCTTCGTTTTTTGAGTTCCTGCGCTAAAACTTGAGTGTCTAGGCCTGCTCTGTTTTCGTAAAAATCTGTCACACTAGTACCGTACGACAAGAGACATATAAAGAGTGAGGACCAGGTGGCAAGTAATACAAGCGATAACACAAATCCTCGTACCACTGCGTCTAAATTAAAAAATCTTCAAGGAATAAAAAAAGAAATTCATGAAGATCAAGCCCAAGTTGCTAAAGATAAACAAAATGCCAAGGGCAAGAAAAGTGCTCGAGAAAGATTAGCTTCCCTTTTAGATGAAGGAACTTTTCAAGAAATAGATGAATTAGTAAGACATCAAAAAAATAATTTTGGAATGAATAAGAATCGCCCAGCTGGTGATGGAGTAATCACAGGTTTTGGAACCATTGATGGTCGACCAATTTATGTTTATTCACAAGATTTCACAACTATGGGTGGATCTTTAGGTGAAGCAATGGGTGGAAAAATTGTTAAGTTAATGGATTTAGCAATAAAAACTGGTGCTCCAATTGTAGGAATTAATGATTCAGGTGGAGCAAGAATCCAAGAAGGTGTTGCTTCATTAGCAATGTATGGAGAAATATTTTTAAGAAACACAAAAGCATCTGGAGTAGTTCCCCAAATTTCCATAATTATGGGTCCTTGTGCAGGTGGTGCAGTTTATTCTCCAGCATTAACAGATTTTGTGGTGATGGTTGATAAAACTTCTCACATGTTTATTACTGGCCCAGATGTTATTAAAACAGTTACTGGTGAAGAAGTTTCTTTTGAAGATTTAGGTGGAGCAAGAGCTCATGCAACAAAATCAGGTGTTGCCCATTACATGGCAAGTGATGAAGATGATGCACTTGATTACGTAAGAACTTTATTAAGTTTTCTTCCATCAAATAATGCTGAATCTGCACAACATTTTGATTCCCGAGTTGATTTAGAAGTTAACCAACATGATTTAGAGATGGACACTCTTGTGCCTGATTCTCCAAATCAACCATATGACATGCACGTGTTAGTAAAACATGTGTTAGATGATGATGAATTTTTTGAAGTACATTCTGGTTGGGCTCCAAACATAATGGTTGGTTTTGGAAGAATAGAAGGTCAAAGTGTTGGTGTGGTTGCAAATCAACCTATGCAATTTGCGGGAACTTTAGATATTGAAGCATCTGAAAAAGCTGCAAGATTTGTGAGAACTTGTGATGCTTTTAATATTCCCATAATTACTTTTGTTGATGTTCCAGGATTTTTACCAGGAGTAGATCAAGAATACGGTGGAATTATTAGACGTGGTGCCAAATTAATTTATGCATACGCAGAAGCAAGTGTGCCCTTAATAACTGTCATTACTAGAAAAGCTTATGGTGGCGCATACATTGTTATGGGTTCAAAACATTTAGGTGCTGATTTAAATTTTGCTTGGCCAACTGCTCAAGTTGCAGTTATGGGTGCACAAGGTGCTGTAAATATTTTATTTAGAAAAGAAATAAGTTCTGCTTCAGATCAAGTTAAAGAAAGACAAGATCGAATTAGTGAATATGAAGAAGCATTTGATAATCCATATGTTGCAGCAGAACGCGGTTGGATCGATGCTGTGATTGCTCCGAGTGAAACTCGAATTCGAATCATTAGAGGCTTAAGACAATTAATGACTAAACGCGAATCAATGCCACCTAAAAAACATGGAAATATTCCTTTATGAGTAAACCCTTAGATTTTAAAGTTGTCAGAGGAAACCCAACTCCAGAAGAATTACATGCTATAGAAATTGCTTTAATTTCAGCAAAAAATTCATCAGGAGAACTACTTAAACAAAAATCAAAAGTAAGTAATTGGAATAACCCAAAGTTAAAATTTAGAACTTCCCCACTTTTAGATAGTGGCTGGCAATTTTCTAAAACAAGTGGAGTATGAGCTTTCCGGTAATCCTGGCATCAAATTCTCCTGCTCGATTGATGCTTTTAAAAACACAAAAAATTAATCCGATTGTCATACCTAGTGAAATAAATGAAAAAGATCTCGAAAACTCCTTTAAAGATTCACCCGTCTCAAAAATAGTTCTTGAATTATCAATTGCCAAAGCAAAAAATGTGCTGGAAAACAATATTTCTTTAACAGAGGGAATATTAATTGCTGCAGATTCAATGTTGGAATTTGAAAATAAACCGTTTGGAAAACCTTTAACAGCTGATGCTGCCATTCAAAGGTGGCAAAATATGCGAGGTAAAACTGGAATTTTACATACTGGCCACACAATTATTCGACTTGATAACAAAAAGTTAATTTCAAAAGCAGTTTCAACAAAAGTTTATTTTGCAAACATCGATGATGAAGAAATTTTTGACTATGTGGCAACCACAGAGCCTTTGCATGTGGCAGGAGCTTTCACTATCGACTCTTTAGGTGCAGCATTTATTACTAAAGTTGAAGGAGATCACAGTAATGTTATTGGTTTATCTTTACCAATTGTTAGAGAAATGGTGAAAGAACTTGGCTTGTCTTGGACTAAATTATGGGACATCAAATAAAGTGATTCATCATGGCTAAAACTGAAAACTCTAAATTTCCCATCAGTAAAGTTTTAATTGCAAATCGTGGAGAAATTGCCGTCAGAGTTGCCAGGGCTTGTAAAGATGCAGGAATAAAGAGTGTGGCAATTTATGCCGATCCTGACAGAGATGCATTACATGTTTTACATGCTGATGAGGCCTATGCCCTTCATGGAAATTTAGCTAGTGAAACTTATCTATCTATTCCAAAAATTGTAGAGATTGCAAAAAAATCTGGAGCAGATGCGATTCATCCTGGATATGGATTTCTTTCAGAAAATGCTGAATTTGCGCAAAGTGTCATTGATGCAAATCTAAATTGGATTGGGCCTTCCCCTGCTGCGATAAAAGCTTTAGGAGACAAAGTTCAAGCAAGACATATTGCTTCAAAAGTTGGAGCACCGTTAGTGCCTGGCACTAAAGATCCTGTTAAAGATGCAAGTGAAGTTGTGGAATTTGCAAAACAACATGGCTTACCTGTTGCAATTAAAGCTGCATTTGGTGGTGGAGGTCGTGGATTAAAAGTTGCTCGAACAATGGATGAAATTGTTGAACTTTATGAATCTGCAGTAAGAGAAGCAGTTGCTGCCTTTGGTAGAGGTGAATGTTTTGTTGAAAGATATTTAGATAAACCAAGACACGTGGAAACCCAATGTTTAGCTGATAAACATGGAAACGTAGTTGTGGTTTCAACTAGAGATTGTTCTTTGCAAAGAAGACATCAGAAATTAGTAGAGGAAGCTCCTGCCCCATTTTTAAATGACGAACAAAGAAAACAACTTTATGATTCTTCAAAAGCAATATTAAAAGAAGCTAAATATGAAGGTGCTGGAACTTGTGAGTTTCTAATTGGCCAAGATGGAACAATTTCTTTCTTAGAAGTAAACACAAGACTTCAAGTTGAACATCCAGTTTCTGAAGAAGTTACTGGAATTGATTTAGTTCGCGAGCAATTAAGAATCGCGATGGGTGAAAAACTTGGTTACCACGATCCAATTATTAATGGCCACAGCATTGAATTTCGAATTAATGGTGAAGATCCTGGCAAAAACTTTTTACCAGCACCTGGTCAATTAAAAGTTTGGAAAGAACCTAGTGGCACAGGTGTAAGAGTCGATGCTGGTTTTAAACAAGGTGACATTATTGGTGGAAATTTCGATTCGTTATTAGCCAAATTAATTGTCACGGGAGCAAATCGACAAGAAGCATTAGAAAGAGCCAGAAGAGCATTATCTGAATTTGAAGTTCAAGGAATCGCTACTGCTATTCCTTTTCATAAAGCAGTTATTACAGATCCTGCATTTGCACCAAATGATCCGTTACAAAAATTTAGTGTTTACACAAGTTGGATTGAAAATGAATTTAATAATCAAATCCCGGCATATGTTGATAACAGTAAGACTTCCCTTATTGATGATCGTTCAACTTTAGTTTTAGAAGTTAATGGAAAAAGAATTGAAGTTACTATGCCCAATGGGTTAACTTCAGGTGGAGTAAAACAAAAGAAGCCACCTGTAGCAAGACATCAAAGAACTAACCTAGGCTCTCTTGATTCAGATGCTATTCAAAGTCCAATGCAAGGAACTCTAGTAAAGATTGCAGTAACTAATGGTCAAAGTGTTAATGAGGGTGATCTTTTATTTGTCATTGAAGCCATGAAAATGGAACAGCCAATTCTGGCCCATAAAAAAGGTGTTGTAAGCGAACTATCTGTTGAAGTTGGTGCCTCTGTTGCAAACGGGGCCGTTCTTTTAGAAATTAGGGATAACTCTTAAAACCTATTTTGTGCGACATCTCACAAGGGTTTGAATAACTTTTGAGTATGCGCAACCCCATCCAGCAAGACTAAACTCTTTTGCATGGCGATTAGCTCAATGGAAAAAGGTGTAGGTTCTCCTACCAGAGCTCAAGTTCCCTATCGTCATTTAAGAATTGATAAATGGTGGATTCAACCAGCAATTACTGTTGGTGTTTTAGTTTCTTTTATTATCTATTCAACTTTCAGAGCTTTTGAAAATAAATTTTATTTTGCAGAACCACTAATTTCACCTTTTTATTCACCATGCTTAGCAACAAGTTGTGTTGAAGGAGCTTCACATTTAGGTCAACCATTTGGTAGTTGGTGGATTTTGTCTCCTGCTTTGATAATTCTTGCTGTTCCACTTGGATTTAGATTGACTTGCTATTACTACCGAAAAACTTATTACCGTTCTTTCTGGCAATCACCACCTGCTTGCGCAGTTGCTGAGCCACATAAATCATATTCAGGAGAAACTAGATCTCCATTAATTTTGCAAAATGCACATCGTTACTTCTTTTTATTAGGACTAATTTTTAACGTCATCCTTACTTATGATGCAATTATTGCTTTCAAAGATCCAGAAGGTAATTGGGGACATTTAAGTGTAGGAACACTTGTGATGGTTGCAAATGCAACGCTGCTTTGGTTGTACTCACTTTCCTGTCACTCTTGCAGACATGCAATCGGGGGAAGATTAAAACATTTCTCAAAACATCCTCTTCGATACAAAAGTTGGACAATAGTTTCCAAATTGAATGTGCATCACGCCAAATTTGCTTGGGTTTCTTTAGTAGGTGTTGCTCTTTGTGATTTATATGTTCGTTTAGTTGCAAGTGGCACAATAACTAACTTTTATTTCTTTTAAAGGAGAAATTTAAATGTCAGAAGTCGAACGTCACGATTTTGATGTCGTGATTGTTGGAGCAGGTGGTGCTGGACTTCGTGCTGCAATTGAAGCAAGAGCAAATGGGTTAAGAACAGCAATTATTTGTAAATCTCTTTTTGGAAAAGCTCACACTGTAATGGCAGAAGGCGGTATTGCTGCCTCAATGGGAAATGTGAATTCCAATGACAATTGGAAAGTACATTTCAGAGACACCATGCGTGGTGGAAAATTTCAAAATCATTGGAGAATGGCAGAACTTCATGCTAAAGAATCACCTGATCGAGTTTGGGAATTAGAAACTTACGGTGCACTATTTGATCGCACTAAAGATGGCAAAATTAGCCAAAGAAATTTTGGTGGACACGAATACCCACGACTTGCTCACGTGGGAGATCGAACTGGACTTGAATTAATTAGAACTTTGCAACAAAAAATTGTTTCTTTGCAACAAGAAGATTTTAAAGAAAGTGGAGACTATGAAAAAAGACTCAAAGTTTTTGCTGAATTAACCATTACCGAGATATTAAAAACTGGAAATAAAGTAACTGGAGTTCTTGGCTATTGGAGAGAATCTGGAAAGTTTGTAATGTTTCAAGCCCCAGCCGTTGTTTTAGCAACTGGTGGAATTGGTAAATCTTTCAAAGTAACTTCAAATTCTTGGGAGGGTACTGGAGATGGGCATGCGCTGGCATTAAAAGCTGGTGGAAATCTAATGCATATGGAATTTGTGCAATTTCATCCAACTGGAATGGTTTGGCCACCAAGTGTCAAAGGAATTTTAGTAACAGAATCTGTTCGTGGTGATGGTGGAGTTTTGAAAAACTCTGAAGGTAAAAGATTTATGTTTAATTACATTCCTGCGGTATTTAAAGATAAGTATGCAGAAACTGAACAAGAAGCAGATGGCTGGTATGAAAATCCTGATTCAAATAGAAGACCACCAGAATTATTACCAAGAGATGAAGTTGCTCGTGCAATTAATGCTGAAGTAAAAGCTGGCAGAGGTTCACCTCATGGTGGAGTTTTCCTAGATGTTTCAACTCGTTTAAAACCAGAAGTTATTAAAAAGAGATTGCCATCTATGTGGCATCAATTCAAAGAATTAGCAGATGTTGATATCACCGAACAACCAATGGAAGTTGGTCCAACTTGTCACTATGTAATGGGTGGAATTCAAGTTGATCCAGATACAGGTGCAGCAACAGGTGTGGAAGGTTTATTTGCTGCAGGTGAAGTTGCAGGTGGCATGCATGGCTCAAATCGTTTAGGTGGAAATTCTTTATCTGATCTTTTAGTTTTTGGACGCCGAGCTGGAGTTGGCGCAAGTGAATATGTCAAAAACTTAAATAGCAGACCTAAAGTTGATGAACAAAATCTTGCAACTGCACTAAAAGATGCAGAAGCGCCATTGAATTCTTCAAACAAAGAAAATCCATATGCAATTCACCAAGAATTGCAACAAATGATGAATGATCTAGTAGGAATCATTCGTGATGGTCAAGAAATGAAAGAAGCCATTGAAAAACTTGAAGTATTAAAGCAAAAAACTAAAAACTTAGGTGTTGATGGTGGAAAACAATTTAATCCAGGTTGGCATTTATCTCTAGATTTGCAAAATATGTTGTTAGTCAGTGAAACGATCGCAAAAAGTGCTTTGGCCAGAGAAGAATCTCGTGGTGGTCATACTAGAAATGATTTCCCAACTATGGATAAAAATTGGAGATCAAAACATGTTATTTGTTCCTGGAATGGTTCAAAAATAGAAACTAGAATTGAAACATTACCTTCAATGCCAAAAGAATTAGCAGAACTTTTTGACAAAGAAGAATTATCGAAATATATGTTGCCTGAAGAATTAGCTCAACTTGGAATGGGAGCCTAAATATGGGTTATCTAGCAAAACTAAGAGTGTGGCGTGGCAACAAAGAAAAAGGTGAATTAAAAAACTATCAAGTAGATGTTGCTGAAGGTGAAGTTTTATTAGATGTAATTCATAGAATTCAAGCAACCGAAAGTCCAGATTTAGCAGTTAGGTGGAATTGCAAAGCTGGAAAATGCGGTTCATGTAGTGCTGAAATTAATGGCAAACCAAGTTTGATGTGCATGACCAGAATGAACACATTCGAAGAGGACCAAGAAATCACAGTAACACCTTTAAGAACTTTCCCAGTGATTAAAGATTTAGTTACAGATGTTTCTTTTAATTACCAAAAAGCTCGTGAAGTTCCTGCGTTTAAAGGTCCAGACAATCTAAAGCCTGGCGAATACCGCATGCAGCAAGTTGATGTGGAAAGAAGTCAAGAATTTAGAAAATGCATTGAATGTTTCCTTTGCCAAGATGTTTGTCACGTTATTAGAGATCACGAAGACAACAAACCAAAATTTGCCGGCCCAAGATTCTTTATTCGTTTAGCAGAACTAGATATGCATCCGTTAGACCAACTAGATCGTAAGAAAGAATCACAAGAAAATCATGGCTTAGGAATGTGTAACATCACAAAATGTTGTACAGAAGTATGCCCTGAACACATCAAAATTACTGATAATGCAATTATTCCGATGAAAGAAAGAGTTGTTGATAAAAAATATGATCCGTTGGTTTGGTTAGGCCAAACAATTACTAGAAGAAAATCTAGTTAAAACCCAACTTTTTCATAAACATTCTTTAAAGTTTGTGCAGCAACTTTTTCAGCTTTTTGCGCACCTTCCAGCATCAAATTAGTCAAAGTCAATTCATCATTTAGTAGGTTATTTGTCTTTTCTCTAAAAGGATTAATTACTTGTTCAACTACGATTTCTCCAGCGTAAGTTTTTAAATCACCATAACCTTTATTCACGAAACTATCTTCAATTTCTTGAATACTTTTATTTGTAACTGACTTAATAATCGATATTAAATTAGAAACTCCAGGTTTATTTTCTGGGTCATATTTAATATCTTTACCAGAATCTGTGACTGCTGTTTTAAATTTTTTCATCACTACACTTGGTTCATCCAAAATAAAAATGCATCCTGAAGGAGAAGATTTACTCATTTTGGAAGTTGGATCTTGTAAATCTAGAATTTTTGCAGTTTCTTTAACAATATAGGCTTCAGGAACAGTAAAGGTTTGTCCAAATTGATTATTAAATCTGGTTGCCAAATCTCTGGTTAGTTCTAAATGTTGACGTTGATCTTCACCAACTGGAACTTGATTTGCTTGATAAAGCAAAATATCTGCTGCTTGCAATATTGGGTAAGTAAACAAACCAACTGAAGATCTTTCGCTTCCCCCTTTTTGAGTTTTATCTTTAAACTGAGTCATTCTGTTTGCTTCACCAAATCCTGTAAAGCAACTTAAAACCCAAGCAAGTTGAGCATGTTGGGGAACTTGGCTTTGGACAAAAATAGTGCTTTTAGTTGGATCTACTCCTACTGCTAAAAGTTGTGCAAAAGAAGTTATTGTTCTTTTCTTTAATAATTTTGGTTCAAATTCTGCAGTTATGGCATGTAAATCAACTACTGAATAAAAACAGTTATGGGTCTCTTGCATTTGAACCCATTGGCGAAGTGCACCAAACCAATTACCAATGTGGAAAGAATCTGCAGTTGGCTGTATGCCAGAAAGCACACTTGGTTTATTTACCACTTTTCACCGACTTTGAAATCATTAAGAATTATTTATATCCTACCCAAAAAAACAACAATATCGTTTTAGTGCTCGAACTTATGATTACTTTTTTCTGCTAAAACTGCTGCCAAAATCGTTGTTATTGGAACAGCTAAAACTAAACCAATAGAACCAACCAAAGTTCGAACAATTTCTTGTGAAATTGCCTCACTACTCAAAATAAATTGTGTCGGCCTATCTGAAATAAATATCAGCAACAAAGTTGGTAAAGCAGCCCCTGTATAGGTAAAAAGTAGTGTGTACACAGTCGAAGCTATGTGATCTCTTCCAATTCTCATTCCTGATCGAAACAAGTCAAATATTGATAATTTTGGATTGGAATTCTTAATTTCCCACACAGAAGAAGCTTGAGTTACTGTTACATCATTTAAAACTCCAACTGAGGCAAAAATTATTCCTGCTAGAAGTAACCCATCAAGCCTTATTGATGTAACTCCAGATAGCAAGAAGTCGTCATCTGATGAAATTCCTGAAAAATTTCCAAAACTAATAACAATAGTCGATAAAATTGCAGTCAAAATAATTCCAAATAGTGTTCCTAATACTGCAACAGATGTTCGTATCGAAATCCCGTGCGCAATGTATAAAAGAAATAAAACTAAACCACATGACGATATTACTGCGATCGTTAAGGGATCTTTACCTTCTAAAAGTGAAGGAAGAAGAAAAGTTAAAAGCACAAAAAATGTTGAAATTAACCCAACAATTGCGCCAAGTCCTCTGAGTTTTCCTATGATCAGAGTAATTACTGAAAAGATTAAAGCCACGATTATTAATAACTCAGTTCTGTCAACATCCATAAAAAGAAATACTTCTGAATCAAATTCGTTAGTCGGAATTCTCAGTAGTTGAACTTTTGAACCTTTGTCTAATTTATAATTTGTATTCGTGGAATCAAATTCAAACTCAATTGAAGTTTGAATTCCATCGCTATTCTTGTATTTTGCTTCATAGATTTCACAAGTTACAACTTGATTAGCTTCGGGACTTTGTGGAATTCCTACACAATCTTTATTTAATTCACCAACAACTTCTGCCAATACATATTCAGAACCTTCAACTGCGTCAAGATTACCTTCTAGTCGAAAAATATTTCCTTGAGGTAAATTTGTGATTACACCGATAAACACAAAAACAAAACTTGAAATAATAAGGCCTACAACTATCTTTGCTCTAGTAGTCAGTGATTTATTCAATACGAGTTACCTTAACTTTTGCAATTCTTCGAATATCCATAGCAGTAATTTCAAACTTACATTGTTCAGCAATAATTATTTTTCCTAAAGTTGGCAGAGTTTTTAACTTTGAGATGACAAAACCTGCAACTGTTTCATATGGTCCTTCGGGTAAATGAATATGGGTTAAGTCTGCAAAATCATCAAGGTTCATTAAACCTTCAACTTCAACTTCTCCATGGAAATCAAGTTCATTTATTTCTTCTTTAACTTGATCGTTTTCATGACGGATATCACCTATTAACTCTTCAACTAAATCTTCTAGCGTAACAATTCCAGCGGTACCACCATATTCATCCGCCACAATCATGATGTGATGATTTCTTTTTCTCATTTGACCTAAAGCGTTCAAAATTGAAGTGGTGCCAGGAATTACTTCAACAGGTGAGGAAATCTCTTTTAGAGTTTTTGAAGAATTTCTAGCGTCATTAGATATTAATTGTCGAATATGAACGTAACCTAAAATTTCATCAGCATTTTTATTGATTATCGGATATTTAGTATGAGGAAGTTTTTCTACTTTTTTACAAGCCTCAGCCAAGGTTAATTCTGCATCCAAGAATTCAACTTCAGTTCGAGGAGTCATGACTTCTTTGATTTCTCGATCGTCTGCTTCAAATACATCATCGATTAAAGCTCGCTCATTATCGCTTAACTCTTCATGGCCTGCTACTAAATCTCTTAAGTCTTCTCCACTTAATTCTTGTCTACTCGCAGTTGGATCTCCACCAAATAATCTGACAAGTAAATTTGTGGAATTACTCAAAAGCCAAATAAAAGGTCTACTGATTCTTGCAAGAATTTCAATTGGATAAACAGCTACCAATGCCCAACTTTCAGAATTTTGTAAGGCCAATCTTTTTGGTACAAGCTCACCTAAAACTAAAGAAAAATAAGAAATAAATAAAGTTATTAAAATGAAAGCCAAAACTGACACCACAGATTTTGGTAAAAATTGATCTAAAATTGGGGAAAGTACTGGAGTTAAACTTGATGCACCAAAACCTGCGCCAATAAATCCTGCAACAGTTACTCCAACTTGAACTGAAGCCAAAAATCTATTTGGATGATCATGCAATTCTTTTAATAAACGTCCACGTCTTCCCTTAGTCTCAGCTAATCTTTTTACTTGTGACTCTCTAACTGAAACTAAAGCAATTTCAGCAGCGGCAAAAAATCCGCCAATCATGATAAAGATTAAAACGATAAGGGCACTAACCCAAGTACTCATATTTTTTTAATATTACCTAAGTTAAGTTTTCGCTTTAGAGGCTTGAGTCTAGTTGGCGCTTAATTCCAGCCAAATATTCCTCAGTTGTTGCCCAAGCTTGCTCAGGACTGATCAATCTTGCTAAATCTTTTGTCATTAATCCAGATTCAACAGTTTTAATACATGCTTGTTCTAATTTGTTTGCAAATCCAATTAGCTCTTTATTGTTATCTAAAGTTCCACGATGTTTTAACCCACCAGTCCAAGCAAAAATTGAGGCAATTGGATTTGTAGAAGTTGGTTGACCTGCTTGATATTTTCTGTAATGTCTAGTTACAGTTCCATGTGCTGCCTCTGATTCAACAATCTTGCCATCTGGTGTCATTAAAACACTTGTCATTAAACCCAATGAACCAAAACCTTGCGCCACTGTGTCACTTTGTACATCACCGTCATAATTCTTACAAGCCCAAACATATCCACCACTCCACTTCAAAGCAGTTGCAACCATGTCATCTATTAAACGATGTTCATAGGTTAATCCGTTTTGTTCAAATTCTTTTTTAAATTCATTTTCATAAATTTCTGCAAAGATGTCTTTAAATCTGCCATCATATGCTTTTAAAATTGTGTTTTTTGTCGACAAATAAACTGGATAATTTCTTGATAATCCATATCTAAATGAAGCTCTAGCAAAATCTTTAATGCTGTCATCAAAGTTATACATTCCCATAGCTACACCAGATTCTTTAAAGTTTGCTACTTCAAATTCCATCGGCTTTGAACCATCATCTGGTTGATAAGTAAGAGTAACTTTTCCAGGACCTGGAACTACAAAATCAGTTGCTTTGTATTGATCTCCATGTGCATGACGACCAATCACAATTGGTTTAGTCCAACTTGGTACCAGCCTTGGAATGTTAGAAATGATAATAGGTTCGCGAAAAATTACCCCACCTAAAATATTTCTAATAGTTCCATTAGGTGATTTCCACATTTTCTTTAAATTAAATTCTTTAACTCTTGCTTCGTCAGGAGTAATTGTTGCGCATTTAACTCCTACACCATGTTTCTTGATCGCATTTGCAGAATCAATTGTTACTTGATCATCTGTTTTATCTCTGTGTTCAATACTTAAATCGTAATATTCTAAATTGACATCTAAGTATGGCAAAATTAATTCATCTTTAATAAATTGCCAAATAATGCGAGTCATTTCATCGCCATCTAATTCAACAACAGGATTTGCTACCTTAATTTTTGCCATTTTTTCCTTTAGAGATTCTTTACATCAGCTTGTTTAGTTCTTACTGCTTCAGCCGCAACTTTTAGAGCTGCCAATTCATCATCTGTTAATTTAGTTTCAACAACTTTATTAATTCCATTTTCACCAAGTTGTGCTTCCACTCCTAAATAAACTCCGTTAATTCCGTATTCGCCATCAACCCATGCACACACTGGCATAACTTTATTTGAATTTGTAGCAACTGCTTTTGCCATTTCAGCCGCTGCTGCACTTGGGGCATAGTAAGCAGAACCAGTCTTTAAAAGTGCAACAACTTCTGCTCCACCATTTCGAGTGCGTTCAACTAATTTATCTATTTCTTCTTTTGCAAGAACTTCACTTAATGCTTTTCCTTTAACACTTGATTGACTTGGAACAGGAACCATAGTTTCACCATGAGAACCTAAAGTTAAAGTTTTAACTTCACTAATTAATGAACCTGTTTTTTCAGCAACAAAATATGAAAATCTTGCAGTATCTAACATTCCAGCTTGACCCATGACTTTGTTTTTGGAAAAACCTGTTGCAATCTGTGCAAGTGCTGTCATTTCATCTAAAGGATTTGAAACTACGATCACTACAGAATTTGGTGCATGTTTGGCTATATTTTCTGAAACTTGTCGCACTATCTTTGCATTAGTTTCAATTAAATCCATTCTGCTCATACCAGGTTTTCTTGGAAGTCCTGCAGTAATAATCACAATTGCAGAATCTTTAATTGCTTCATAACCACTGCCATCTAGCAAAGTTGTTTGGCCAATTATTTTTGTTTCAAAATTTTGTATGGGACTTGATTGATTCATATCAAGTGCTAAACCTTCAGCTTTACCTTCAACTACATCAGTTAAAACCACAGTTTCAAAAATGTCATATTCTGCTAAACGCATTGCTGTAGTTGAGCCATAGAAACCTGCTCCAATTACTGCGACTTTGCCAGATCTAGCCAAGATTTATCACAAGCCCTTCAAAAGAATTTAAATTCTAAACATAATTCTAGTAAGGATTAAAGAAGTGAATTTAAGAGGGCACAACTATTGAAAGAATTATTAAAAAAACTGAAAAAAGTGTTAAAACTGTTACATCAATCCATTTAGCTCGAACATATAGCCAGCCAAGTGAAAATCTTGGAAGTGATGCACGTAACACTGCAGAAACTGCCACTCCAAATGAGAAAACTAAAACTCCGATTCTAAAGTTCATTTGTGTAGCAAGAAATATTCCAAAAATCGTAATAGTCATTGGTAACAATGTTGGCCACTGTCTTCTAAATAATTTCTGCCAGCGATTTACTTTAATTTCAATATCATTATTTGAAATAGCTCTTAAATTTCTATTTTCTGAATTGGATGCTGGATTTGTCACAGGCATAAAATCACACTACCTCAAATCACTAGCTAGATAGACAGCAAACAGCATCAATGCTGCTCCAAAAATTAAAGCCCAGCCCACATTTATGTTTGCATTGGGCATGATCACATCTAAGAAAATAGAGGTTACAAGTTGACCAGCCACTGTTGCCAAACTAAAAAGTAATACACCTAAAGTCCTTACCACTGCAGCTGCTAAATAAACCACAATCGCACCAAGAATTCCTGCCGTATAAAGCCACCATTGACTTGGCCAATTAATCCAATCTTTTCCAAAAAGATTCATAATTATTAAAGTTATAGTTACTGCAAACATAGACATCGGAAAGTTTATGAATGCTGATACTTGAGAATTAGATGCTTTTGTAACTCGAGCATTTAGTGCAAATTGCATGGTAACTGCCAAACCTGCAACCACCACAGCAATTATTGGAATCCATAATATTTCGCCATTAAATTCAGATACAGAAAAAAATACGGCCACTATGCCAATAGTCATTGCTAAAAATCTTTTTTTAGTTATATTTCTTTTTTTACCAGAGCTAAATCCAAACTTATCGACAAAAATTCCACTGATATTTTGTGAGGCAACTAATATAACTGTGAATAATCCAGTTCCAATGATGCTGACGGTACTTGATGCAGTAGAAATATAGATTGCTCCTGCAATTCCTCCCAAGAGTTGCCATTTAGCAAACTTCTTTTCTTTTACTTGGTTGATTAATTTTTTAAATTTACTTCTAACTTCTGGATTTAATAAAAATAAACTCATAAATATTGTGCCACCAATATTTGAAATTAGAGCAGCCATAATTCCATCGTTTAATTCATGCGCTAATTGACCACTGACACTGGCTTGTAAAGTGGCGGCAACTCCTGCAATAAAAGCTAATGCGATTGAAAGTGGAATACTTGCTTTTTCAATGAGAAAAATGTCTAACTCCAGTTACATACATGGTTAGACCTGCATTTTTTGCAAGAGCGATAACTTCTTCATCATTTTTTGAACCACCGGGATGAACTACAGCACTTACTCCTGCTTTTATTAAAACTTCTAAGGCATCGGCAAATGGAAAAAACGCATCACTTGCTGCGACACTATTTTTTGATCTTTCTTTTGCGCCTTCTACCGCTAATTTTGCAGCTGCAACTCTACTCACTTGACCCATGCCAACACCAACCATGGCGCCATCTTTTGCTAAAACAATTGCGTTTGATTTTGGTGCTCTTACACTTCTCCAGGCAAATTCTAAATCCTTTAGAACACTCTCATTTGCTTTTTCTCCAGAAACTAATTTCCATTCCTCAGGATCATCTCCATAACTTTCAACATCATCAACAGTTTGCATTAAAACTCCACCAGAAACAGTTCTCCATTCAACACGTTTACCCATGTGCGGACCTGAAATTTGAAGAATTCTTAAATTACTTTTTTGTTTCAAAATATCTAAAGCATCCTCATCAAATGCTGGAGCAACAATAACTTCTGTAAACACATCACTAATTAGAGTTGCGGTTTTCTTATCAACTTTTCTATTGGTACCAATAACACCACCAAATGCTGAAATTGGATCTGAGGCTAATGCTTTTTCAAAAGCTAAAGCTAAATCATTTGCTATTGCTAATCCGCATGGATTGGCATGTTTAATGATTACCGCGCATGGTTCAACATGATCAAAAGCAGCATTTCTGGCTGCATCTGCATCAATAAAATTGTTGTAAGACATTTCTTTTCCAGCTAATTGTTTAGCTTGTGCAATACCTTTTTCAGAACTAATCCCGGAATATAAAGCCGCTGTTTGATGTGGATTTTCTCCATAACGTAAAACTTGAGTACGTTTAAAAGATGCCCCGACCCATTTCGGTGCGTCTTGTTCGTTAGTTACTTTTCTTGAAAACCATCTTGCTATCAAAGTGTCATAAGTTGCTGTGTGAGAAAACGCTTCTGCTGACCATTGCATTCTTTGTTCACGAGAAATTCCAGAATCTAATTGATTAATTAAATTTTTATAATCATTGGGTGAAACTAAAACACAAACATGTTCAAAGTTCTTGGCCGCAGCTCTAATCAGAGCTACACCACCAATGTCTATTTGTTCAATGCAATCTTCAAAGTTTGCACCCGATGAAACAGTGTCTAAAAATGGATAAAGATTTACTACTACTAAATCAAATGGTTTTCCACCTATTTTTTGTAATTCTTCATTATGTTGCGAATTATTTTGATCAACCAAAATAGCACCATGAATATTTGGATGCAAAGTTTTAACTCTGCCGCTTAATATTTCAGGGCTATTTGTCACGTCACTTACTTTTGTTACTGGGATATTTAATTGAGTAATAAATTCTGCGGTTTTACCAGTGGAAATAATATCAATATTTTTACTATGTAGAGCTTTGGCTAACTCTTCTAATCCATCTTTGTTGGAAACACTTATGAGGGCTCTGGTGATTTTCTTACTGGACATATTGATAAAGATTTCTCCTCACAAGGCTTTTTAACTAGTTAGCCATAGGAAGCCTACCTACAAGACTTTTGTTAGAAGTAATAGGTGTCTTAATTTTGGGAAAATCTAGGATCTACTTGATCTTCTTCTATTTTGTTTCTATTTTTGGCACTTTGCCAAAGTAATATCAACGCAATAAAAAATGCTTCTCCGATTAAAAACCAAATCATACTTTTTTGAAACACTTCTTTAGAACTTACTCCAAAATTAAGTAAAAGATTACTTCCTAAAGATCCTGTACTTAAAAAACTTAAAAGAGATATGGCACTTGCGGTTCCAAGAGAAACAAACATTGCTGAAACAATCCAAATTCCAGGATTTTTATTCTTTGTGCTTATGGCTATTAAAATTCCAAAAAATATTGGTATGAAATAAAAATATTTCATGTAACTTGGCAAAGTTGTTGGTACTAAGCCAAACCAGGGCCAAGCAGGTAGTTGGGCAATTGTTACTGAATTTAAATTAATACTAGAACCTGCCCCCAAAATAATTGTTGAGTTAGTTAAGAAAGCCCAAGCCCAAAGAATAAAATTAGGAAACCATCCGATTCCAGAAATAATTACGGCAATTATTGCTACTACTCCACCTAAAAGAGATGATTGCATTAAAAGCATATTTTCATAATTAAATCCAATAGCCACCAAAATTAGAATCATTGATGCTAATAAAGCAAATAAACTAAATCTAAAAATTAGTCTAATAATTCTCTTTATGGGTTCATCTAAATCATCGAATATTAAAGACCAAGTTCCACCTACTGTGCCAACTGCCAAAATTGACATAGAAATAACCATTATTGAGGGTTTGAGCATCACCTCTAGCCAATTAATATTTTCAGGACTTACTAAAAATCTCAAAAGTGCAATTACTAACCCATATGAAATAGAAGCAACACTTACAACTAGAAGTGAAATCAAAGTTGGTCGTTTCATTTCTTCATGCAAGGCAGATCTAATTGCCCATCTTGAAGATCTATATAGAGAAATTAAGGTTATAAAAATAAAACCAAGAAATGGTAAAGAAAGAGTAACTGAATTAATTACTAATGGAACTCCTTGCATTGCTAAAAATCCCCACACGACAACTTTGAACGCATCAGCCAAAGTACTTGATCTATCTCCCGCTAAAATCCAAGTTGTAAAAACTAAAGTGACAGATAAACCAAAAGTAATTAAAAAAGTCCAGAATGTAACTAACAATCCAGCAACTACAACGTTATGACGTTGAACTGGTGAATCAGCCACAATTTATTTTATGGCTGCGCGTAATAAAAGTGCTGTTTCACTTGGAGTTTTACCAACTTTTACTCCAACTTTTTCTAACGCAATCTTTTTGGCTTCTGCAGTTCCACTTGAACCAGAAACTATTGCACCTGCATGTCCCATTGTTTTTCCTTCAGGTGCAGTAAAACCTGCCACATAAGCAACCACAGGTTTTGTGATGTTTTCTTTGATAAAGTCTGCAGCTCTTTCCTCTGCATCTCCACCAATTTCACCAATCATCACAATTGCTTTTGTTTCAGGATCTTTTTCAAATTCTCGTAAGGCATCAATATGAGTTGTACCAATTATTGGATCCCCGCCAATTCCAATAGCAGTAGTAAAACCTAAATCCCTTAATTCATACATCATTTGGTAAGTAAGAGTTCCTGATTTAGAAACTAAACCAATTATTCCCTTATTTGTAATATCTGCAGGAATAATGCCTGCATTACTTAAACTTGGTGAAATTATTCCTGGACAGTTTGGACCAATAATTCTTGTTTTGCCAACTTTTTGAGAATAGGCAAAAAAGTTTGCGGTGTCATGAACTGGTATTCCTTCTGTAATAACTACAACAAGTGGCATGAATGCATCAATTGCTTCAATAACGGCAGCTTTAGCAAATTTTGGAGGAACAAAAACCACAGAAACATTTGCACCAGTTTCATCCATTGCTTCTTTTACTGAATTAAAAATTGGTAGATTTTTACCGGCAATTTCTAAAGTTTGTCCACCTTTTCCTGGTGTTACACCTGCAACTATTTGAGTTCCAGATTTAATCATTCGTTCGCTATGTTTTTTACCTTCAGCACCAGTCATACCTTGCACAATTACTTTGCTGTTTTTATCTAAAAAAATTGCCATTATTTACTACCTGCTGCTAGTTGTGCAGCTTTTGCTGCAGCATTATCCATGGTGTCAACTATTTCTACATTTTCTATGTTGGCACTTTTTAAAATTCTTAAACCTTCTTGGGCATTGTTTCCATCAAGTCGGACCACAATTGGTCTTGGCTTAATTGTTGAATCATTTTTTAGTATTTCTAGTGCTTGAACAATTCCGTTAGCAACAGCATCACAAGCTGTAATGCCACCAAATACATTTACAAAAACGGATTTAACCGAAGGATCAGACAAGATAATTCCTAAACCATCTGCCATTACTTGAGCAGATGCTCCTCCGCCAATATCAAGAAAGTTTGCTGGTTTTACTTTTCCAAATTTTTCACCAGCATAAGCAACCACATCTAAAGTGCTCATCACTAAACCTGCACCATTACCAATTATTCCAACTGAACCATCAAGTTTTACATAATTTAAATCTTTTTCTTTTGCTCTGGTTTCTAGTGGATCAACATTTGCAGTATCTATGAATTTCTCAAAATCAGGATGTCTAAATAAAGCATTATCATCAAGTGTGACTTTTCCATCTAACGCAATTATTCGATCATCATTTGTTCTTACCAAAGGATTTATTTCTATTAATGTCGCATCAATTTGAGTAAACGCTTGCCACATTTTTTCAACCAGTTCTGCAACTTGATCTAAAACCTCTGTTGGAATTCCTGCTTTTTGGGCTATCTCTTTAGCTTTTAAATTATCTACCCCAGTGATTGGATTTATAGAAATTTTGGCAAGTTTTTCTGGTGTTTTTGCAGCAACTTCTTCAATATCCATTCCGCCTGCCACACTTGCCATTGCTAAGAAAGTTCTATTGGTTCGATCTAACAAAAATGAAACGTAATATTCTTCCTTAATATCTTCTGCTGGAGTAATAAGTACTTTTTTAACAATATGACCTTTGATATCTAAACCTAAAATATTTTTAGCTTTTTCAAAAGCTTCTTCAGGATTATTTGCAAGCTTTACTCCACCTGCTTTTCCTCTACCCCCAGTTTTTACTTGTGCTTTTACTACAACTGGTTTATTAAATTCTTGGGCTGCTTTTTTTGCTTCTTCTGGATTGGTTACAACTTTTCCAACTTGAGTGGAGATTTGATTGAGTGCAAATAATTCTTTTGCTTGGTATTCGTATAAATCCACGATTTTTTTCTCAAACTCCCTATTAGTTTTATAAGCCTAGATAAGCCTATTGAACCCCACTAATCTTTTGTATCTTGAGTGCAAATGAGATAAATCACGAACCCCATGTGTTACAGATGTGACATCTGGCATGGTTGAGTAGACGATGATGAAACTGAAAGCACCAAATAATCGTTGGCTCTCAGGTGGAATCCTGGTAGTTGCAATTGGTTTAACAATTGCAATGGCTTTGCCATCTAATTTTTCTGCATCAAGTGAACCAGTTGTTGTTGCTGATGCTCCACAAGAATTATCTGTTGCAAATCAAGATGTTGGTGCAGCTGAGTTACCAATTATTGAAAAACCAATTACTGCCAAATTAGGTGCTCCTGCCACTGTAGAAAAAATTCAAAGATTTAAAGATCAAGCAGCAGTAATTGCTGCTAGAGAGCAAGCAAGAATTGCTGCGGAAAAAGCAAAACAAGCTGCAGAAAGAAGAGCGTTAAGAGCTAAATACACAGTTAATCCTGCTCGAGCAAGAATTTCTGTTCCTTATGGAAGAAGAGGAAGAATTTGGGATTTAGGTTGGCATACCGGAACTGATTTCAATGGCAATTACGGTGATCCTGTTTATTCAGCAAGAGTGGGCACAGTTTTATTTACCGGATGGCGTCCTTCTTATGGAAGAACAATTGAAATTAAACATCCAGATGGTGCTGTGACAAGATATGCGCATTTGTCTCGAATCAGAGTAAATCCAGGAGATGAAGTTGATGTTGGGCAAAGAATTGGAAATATCGGAGCATCTGGAAAAGCATTTGGAGCACACTTACATTTTGAAGTATTAGTTAATGGAAGTTTCAGAAATCCTTGGGTTTGGTTGTGGGGTAAAGATTAATTAAAGTTTTTCAACAGGTGCATATCTTAAAAGAAGTCTTTTTGTGCCGTGTGATCCAAAATCAATTGTGGCTTCTGAACCTTCGCCACTTCCAGCAGTTTCTTTAACAGTTCCTAATCCAAATCTTTCATGTAAAACTTTATCTCCAGGATTTAAAACTAAATATTGTTTTTCAACTCTTGGTTTACTTGCTTTAACCATAGATGGTGCAGCACCAAAACCACCTGCCGAATAACTTTCACTCATTGGCTCAAGTCTTTGCCAACTAATTAATGAGGCAGGAATTTCATCTAAGAATCTGGAACTTGAATTATAAGATGGTGCTCCCCAAACTGATCTTGAAATTGATCTTGTGACATAAAGTCTTTCTCTAGCTCTGGTAATTCCAACATAAGCAAGTCTTCTTTCTTCAGCTAATTCTTTGTCATTAACTTGAGATCTAGAATGAGGAAAAATTCCTTCTTCCATTCCAGTTAAAAACGTAATAGGAAATTCCAAACCTTTTGCAGTATGAAGTGTCATCAATGTAACTAATCCTTCATTGTTTCCTGGCACATCATCTGAATCTGCTACCAATGACACATGCTCCAAAAATTGAGCTAAACCGTTTTCGCCAACACTATTAGCATTTTCAAATTCTCTTGCCACAGATTCAAGTTCTGTTAAATTTTCAACTCTACTTTGGTCTTGAGGATCTTCTGAATTAAATAAGATTTCTAAGTAACTAGATTTTTCTAAAACAGCATGAACTATTTCTGAAGGTTTTGCATCTTTTAAAAACATCTCCCTAAACACATTCATCATTTGGGCAAAATCAATTAAAGCTGCTCTTGCTTTAGGGGTAAGTTCACTTATTTTTTCAGCATTTTGAATAGCTTGACCATAGGTTAATTTATTTTTCCTAGCAAATAAATCAATTATTTCCTCTGCTTTTTCACCTATGCCTCTTTTGGGAACATTTATTATTCTTCTTATTGATAATTCGTCATCAAAATTAATCACAGCGCGTAAATACGCTAAAACATCTTTAACTTCTTTTCGTTCATAAAACTTTAATCCTCCAACGACTCTGTAAGGAATACCAATTCTTATGAATACTTCTTCAAAAGCTCTTGATTGATTATTAGTTCTATAAAAAACTGAGATTTGACCATATTTGTATTCAAACTCTTCCCTTAATTTTTCTATTTCTAAAGCAACAAATGATGCTTCATCGTGTTCATTATCTGCAACGTAACCAACTATAGGTTCTCCTTGCCCTGCATCGGTCCAAAGTTTTTTCTCTCTTCTTTCTGCATTTTGAGAAATAACAGAATTTGCCGCAGTTAAAATATTTTGGGTGGATCGATAATTTTGTTCTAATAAAATAGTTTTAGCATTTGGATAATCTCTTTCAAATTCTTCAATATTTCTTATAGTTGCTCCACGAAATGCATAAATTGATTGATCAGCATCTCCCACTACACAAAGTTCAGCAGGAGGCAATCCATCTTTTTCTGTTCCAACTAATTCTTTAATCAAAATATATTGAGCATGATTTGTATCTTGATATTCATCAACCAAAATATGTTTAAATCTATGACGATACTTTTGTTTAATATCTGGAAAAAGTTGTAAAAGTGCAACTGTGGCACCGATTAAATCGTCAAAATCAAATGCGTTTGCTCTGGCTAATCTTTGGTCATATTCGGAATAAACTTGCCCAACTAGTCTTTCTTGTTCAGATTCAGCTTTACTCATATATGTTTCATGATCAATTAATTCACTTTTTGCATTGGAGATTTGTGCAGCTAAAGATCTTGGGCTTAAAACTTTAGAATTAATTTCTAAACCTGCAGCAACCATCGTGACTAACCTCAGGGAATCTTGAGAATCATAAATAGAAAAAGTGGAGGTTCGACCTAACTTTTGAGCATCTGCTCTTAAGAATCGAACACAGGCTGAGTGAAATGTGGAAACTTGCATAAGTTTTGCTTTGTTTCCAACCAGGTCCAAAACTCTTTCTTTCATTTCTCCAGCTGCCTTATTAGTAAAAGTTATGGCCAGAATTTCTTGAGGAGATACACCTCGATCACTTAATAAATAGGCAATTCTTCTAGTTAAAACTCTTGTTTTTCCAGAACCTGCTCCTGCCACAATTAAAAGAGGTGAGCCTTTATGCATCACCGCTGCTTTTTGCTGGGGATTTAAATCATCTAAAGCCGATTGAGTTTGAGACACTGCTTAAGTCTAAATTGTTCTATATGACTTCGCCTGTTCTAACACCTCTGGAATTTCCTCAACCTGGTTCAAAAGTATTAGTAATTACTGCTCATCCAGATGATGTCGATTTTGGTGCTGCAGGAACTATCGCTTTATTAGTTCAAAGTGGCGTAGAAGTTAGCTATTGCATCACCACAGATGGTCATCAAGGTGGCGAAGATGCAAGTATTTCAAGAGATGAAATGAGAAAAATTCGTCGTAAAGAACAAAGTGATGCTGCAAGAGTTTTAGGAGTTAAAGAAGTAATTTATTTAGGCAAAGACGATGGTTCAATTGTGCCTACTCTTTCGTTACGAGAAGAATTTGTAAAAGTAATTCGAAAAGTAAAACCAGATGTATTAATAACTCAATCTCCTGAAAGAAACTGGGCCAGAATGCCAGCTTCTCACCCAGATCATTTGGCAGTTGGAGAAACTGCAATTCAAGCTGTTTATCCAGATGCCAGAAATCAATTTGCTTTTCCCCATTTATTAAAAGAAGGTTTAGAACCTTGGAGTGTGCCATTAATTTGGGTGATGTCTCATCATTCCCCAAGTAATTTTGTAGAAATAACACATGTAGTTGAAAAAAAGTTTGAAGCACTAGAACAACATGTATCACAAACTGCTCATGTAAAAGATTTAAGAGAACGAGTTACCAGTTGGATGACTTTAGCTGCAAAAGCAGCTAACTTACCGGAAGGTAAGTTAGCTGAAATGTTTTTTGTAGTTAATGCTTAAATATAAACTGCAATTGCCATATTGGCTAAAGTTAATAAACCAATACTTAACCAAATTGAATTTGAAACAGAAGATTTCTTTCTGTTTACAAAAACAATTCCTGTAATTACTAAAACAATCAGTAATTTAATACTGATTTTGGTCATGTTTAAATCTTCCTCAACCACACCAGTTTCTGCCAAACCAACCATGACAAGGCCTGTAACTAATTGAGTAAGGGAGCCATGAAACATGGCAGGGTTTACAACTTTAGTTGCTGAACTCATTTGCACAAAGAATCCACCAAACAATGCTGCTAAACCAATAAAGTGCAATAGAACTAACGTGTTATAAATTATTTCCATACTTTGATACTAACTTAAAAATTAAATTTTATTCTGGATTTACTACTATTTCTATTCTTTGTAATTCTTTCAAGTCGCTATAACCTGTGGTAGCCATCGCTTTCTTTAATGCCCCAACAAGATTTAAATTTCCTTGGGCATTAGTAGATGGCCCAAACAAAATCTGTTCAAGTGTTCCAACTGTGCCAAGTTCTACAACTTGACCACGAGGTAAATCTTTATGTACAGCTTCTACTCCCCAATGTTTACCAAGTCCTGGAGCTGAAGTTGATCTAGCAAGAGCTGAACCAATCATTACTGCATCTGCACCCATTGCAATTGCTTTACTAATGTCGCCACTTTTTCCAATTGAGCCATCTGCAATTACGTGAACGTATCTGCCACCTGATTCATCTAAATATTCTCTTCTGGCAGCAGCTACATCTGCTACTGCAGTTGCCATGGGCACTTTTACACCCAACACATCAGAAGTTGTATGAGTTGCTCCTCCACCAAATCCAACTAAAACTCCTGCAGCACCTGTTCTCATTAAATGAAGTGCTGCTTGATGAGAAGCACATCCTCCAACAATTACTGGCACATCTAATTCATAAATAAAATTCTTTAAATTAATTGGTTCTTCATTTTTAGAAACATGTTCAGCACTTACTGTTGTTCCTCTAATAACAAAAATATCAATTCCTGCTTCCATTACTGATTTGAAATATTTTGTAACAGATCTAGGTGAAAGAGCTGCAGCAGCAATTACACCTGCAGATTTTATTTCTTTAATTCTTTCTTTAATTAATTCTGGTTTTATTTCAGCACTATATATTTGTTGCAAAACTTGCACACCTGATTCAGGTTTTGCATCAATTATTTTTTTAAATTCTTTCCTTGGATCTTCATAGCGAGTCCATAGTCCTTCAAGATTTAAAACTGCTAATCCGCCCAATTTGCCATAACTAATTGCAACTTCAGGAGAAACCACAGAATCCATGGGAGCTGCCATAATTGGAAATTCAAATTCGTATGCATCAATTTTCCATGAGGTCAAAACTTCCTCAGGATTTCTAGTTCTTCTAGTTGGAACTAAAGCGATATCGTCAAATGAGTAGGCGATTCTGCCTCGTTTGGTTCCACCAATTTCTACTTCGGCCACAAAAAAGAAGCCTATCTTGAGTTAGAAGTTTTGGCTGTTTAGGACTAAAAATACAAAAGCTTTAGTCAGGATATATAGCCTTGCCGCAAGGCCTTAGCCACAGAATGAGCCCTATTTTCAGTCTGAAGTTTGAGCCTGATTCTTCGAAGATGGGTCTTAATTGTGGCATCTTGAATCTTTAAATTTTTAGCTATTTTTCTATTATTTAAGCCATGACTAATTAGAAATAGTATTTCTTTTTCTCTTCTGCTTAAAAGTTTAACTTTAGGTTTACTTATTAATATTTTAGTTATTAAATTCTTGTATTCTTCAACATTTGCTTCAATAAAAAGTGTTGAATATTTTGACTTCAAAGTCTCATTTCTTGTAGTTAAAAGTGTTACATTTTTGTTTATTAGTAACTTTTTTTGAATTTCTGTAAGTAAATTAAATAATTGTTTATTTATTAAAATTAAATCAATACTTGAGTTCTTTAGGTAGTTTAAAGCCTGTCTAATATTTTTTAATAACACAATTGTTGAATTTATTTTTGTTAGTTGAATTTTTCTGTGGATAATCTTTCTTCTGGATAAGTTTTCTTCAATTATCAATATGTTCATAAATCGTATGACGATTCATGAATTGTTTAAGTTTCTTTACAGTCCTACAGAATTTGTAATAGCAGTAATAGTGCTGGTTAAATCACTACTTCTTCTAAAATTACTTGGTAATTGCATAGGCCAACCTGGACCTGCCACCAGCATTAATGGACTTGGCCTTAAGTTACTTAAAGTTTCTAATTCAGGATCTATATTTTTTACAGGTATTTGAGCCCATATTAAAACTGCTGCAGGGGCAAGTCTTTTTACTGAATTTATTAAAGATGAATATGGAACTCTTGCTCCTAAGACTTTAGAACTAATTCTTCTTTCAGCCAAAGCGGCCGCTGTGACATATTGCGGGATAGTGTGTAATTCATCTGGTGCTGAGGCAGTTAAAACTGGACGAAGATTAACTGGAGCCACTAATTGATCTGCTCGAAGCCTCATTTGACCAATGATTGCTTCACTTAAAACATGTTCTGCTTCAATCCCATCACCTGTTTGTTCCCATTTAGCACCAATGGCAATTAAGACTTTGGAAATTAAATTTTCCCAAGTCCAAATAACACCTCGTGAATTAATACTTGCTGCAATTATTTGATTACATGCTTGATTGTCTAAAGAGTGGGCAGCTTTTGCTAAACCACGAGCAGCACTCGAGGCTCCTTCCATTGATAAAACTTGTCCCCCACCTGGATGGCCAAATTTTTCTGCATGATCAAGAGTTTTAACTAAATTTTCAATTTTGCTACTTAATGAGTTTGGATCAACTGGTGAAATGTTAGAAATATTTTCAACTGTGGTGTTCAAAGCAACTTTGGCAGCTTCTCCTGCTGGCATTCCTGATAAAACTAACTTTCGCATAATTTCTAATCGGGCAATATCTGTGATGCAGTAGCGGCGATGTCCGCCTTGGGACCTATCTGTGGGACAAAGGCCATAGCGGCGTTCCCAGGTTCTTAAGGTCGCTGGAGCCACCCCCACTCGCCTAGCCACCACAGCCACCGTAAGGCCTAGAGTGATGACGTTTTCTTCCTCAGGATTTAAACCCATGAGCATATTGTTCACCAAGTGAACAACTTTGGCCAATCGAGGCATAAGTGAGAGCGACTTCACAAAATTAGTCAACCGGGGCGATTGACTAAGTTATGAACAATTTTGTATATTTATTAGAAAGAAGCTCTAACAAAGGATTTATCTCAATATGGCCGACATAACCAGACTTCCTGGACCAAATGCCGATCTTTGGGATTGGCAATTAAAAGGTGCTTGCCGTGGAGAAGACCCAGAAATCTTCTTTCACCCAGAAGGTGAGCGTGGACCTGCTCGAGAGCAAAGAATTGCTCTAGCAAAATCAATCTGTGCAACTTGTCCTGTGCTGAAACAATGTGCAGCACATGCTTTGGAAGTTAGAGAACCATACGGTGTGTGGGGTGCGATGAGTGAAGATGATCGCGAAGCAATCTATGCCCCAGTTAAAGAAGTAATGCCAGTAGCTGGCTAACAAAGTCTTATCCCTAATAACCCTCCAAAAAAAATAAGGGCTCTTGAAAAAATCAAGAGCCCTTAAAAATTTATTAGTTATCTAGGAAATGCTGCAGCTACTCCACCATCAACTGCAATTACTGCACCTGTGGTTCGTGAAGAGTCATCAGATAATAAATAACTTGTGGTTAAGGCAACATCTTTAGAAGTGACATGAACTTTTAACATATTTCTAGATGCATAAAAATTTTCTAACTCTTCTGGTTTAACTCCATGAGCTTTAGCTCTTTGTTCTCTAATGCCACCTTCCCAAAGTTTTGAATTATCAAAAATTGCATCAGGATTAATTGCATTTGCTCTAATTTGAGCAGAACCACCTTCTAATGCTGCAATTCTCATTAGTTGCAACATGCCAGCTTTACTTACAGAATATCCACCAAAACCTGCACCTGGTGAAAATGCATTCTTACTTGCAATATAAACAAGGGATCCACCAATTCCTTGTTTTCTTAAATTAATCATGGCATGTTTAGTTAATAAAAATGAAGAAGTTAAATTAACTGCTAAACCTTGATTCCACTTTTCTAAAGTTAAATCTTCTAAAGAATCTGAAACTCCAATACCAGCACTCATTACTACCCCATCAAATCCACCATAATTTTTAATCGCAGACTGAATAGTTTCTAAAATTACATTTTCTTTTGTTTGATCTCCCACCACAAAATGTGGTTTTAAACCTTTAACATTTAAGATTTCTGCTTCTGTTTTCTTTAAACCTTCTTCAGTTAAATCAGCTAAAACTAAATTTGCCCCATTTTCAGCCAATTCCAGGGCAATTCCTCGCCCAATTCCAGAACCAGCTCCTGTCACAATAAATACAGAACCTGCAAATTTCTTAGGTTTTGGTTTCGAACTTAATTTGAATAATTCCATAGGCCAGTAATCAAAGCCAAATATTTCTCGATCCCCAATTGTGTCTGCTTCTTTAAAGCAATCAATAACTTTTGCTGCCACGCTATGAGTATGAAATGCAATATCGG
>JBJSWT010000014.1:0-10328 GCA_046086025.1 Actinomycetes bacterium
CTTCAAACATTTTTACTTCATTAGGCACATCTGGATCTCTACGTTTATGAATGATTGCTAATGGAGAACCTAAAATATCTGTCCAACGCTCAGCAACTCTTACACGTCCTGAATCTGGAGAAACAACGGTGATGTCATTTCTATCAACTTTGGATTGAACATGGTTTGCCAAAATCTTGATTGCAAATAAGTGATCCACTGGGCCATCAAAGAATCCTTGAATTTGTGCGGTGTGTAAATCAACTGTCATGATGCGATCTGCACCAGCTGTTTTTAAAAGATCTGCCATTAAACGAGCAGAGATTGGTTCTCTACCTCTATGTTTTTTATCTTGTCTGGCATAACCGTAATAAGGCATGATCACTGAAATTCTTCTTGCACTTGCTCTTCTTAGTGCATCAATTAACAAAAGTTGTTCCATGATCCATTTGTTAATTGGATAAGTGTGAGATTGCAACACGAATGCATCGCAACCTCTAACAGATTCTTCAAAGCGAACAAATACTTCACCATTTGCAAAGTCGTATGCGGAAAGTTTTGCTAATTCAACGCCTAGTTCGCGAGCAACAGCTTCTGCTAATTCAGGATGAGATCGGCCTGCTGCAAGAAGCAAGCGCTTGCTGGTGACTGTCTCGACCTCTGCCACTTCAATCTCTTTTCTTTAAAAGATTTTTTCTGTGGTGCTTACTCTAATTGTTCCAGTTACTTCTTTTTCTTCTTTGGCGGGGTTTGTCTTTTAGCGTTTTTAGTTTTCTTTTTGGTTGGTTTGCTTACTTTGGCCTTGGACTTAGTTTTTGTTTTCTTAGTCCCTTTTTTCACAGACTTTGCATACGCTGAATTTGGTCTTTTTCGAATTGTCCAACCTTCGATGTTTCTTTGTTTGGTTCTTTCTACCCCAAGAGCACCAGCAGGAACATTTTCTGTAATCACAGAACCTGCTGCGGTGTATGCACCATCACCTATTTTTACAGGGGCTACCAGCATGGTGTCAGATCCAATTTTCACATAATTTCCTACAACTGTTTTATGTTTTTCGTGTCCGTCGTAGTTAACAAAAACTGTGGCAGCACCAATATTTGATTCAATTCCTATGGTTGCATCTCCCACATAAGAAAGATGTGGAACTTTTGATCCATCTCCTACAGTTGAATTTTTAATTTCAACATAAGCTCCTGCTTTTACTCCATCTTTTAATTTGGTTCCTGGTCTTAAGTATGTAAATGGACCTACTTGGCAATTGTTTCCAACAACAGCATCATCAAGAGTTGATTTAACTATTTTAGAATTTTGCCCAATTTTAGAATTAGTGATTAAAGAATCAGGGCCAATTACCGAACCTGATTCAATACTTGAATTACCAATTAAATGAGTATTGGTGTCTAAGAAGACATCACTTGCTAAAGAAACTGTTAAATCAATAATCACTGATTCTGGATTTCGCATAGATACACCTTGCAACATCCAGTGCTCATTGATTTGTTGTTGTTTAATTCTTTGAACTTCTGCTAGTTGGGTTTGGTCATTAATTCCTAATGCTTCCACATAGTTTTCACAAACTACTGCAGTTACAGTTTCATTCAGATTATTTATAGCTTCTACAACATCTGTTAAATAGATTTCTTTTTGAGCATTTTTATTTCCAAGCTTTGCTATCGCTTGCTTTAAAAGATCTGCATCAAATATATAAACTCCGGTATTGATTTCAGTAATTTCTAATTCTTCACTACTTGCATCCCTTTGTTCCACAATCTTTAAGACTTTGTCGTCTTCTTTTACGATTCGGCCATATCCTGTTGGATCTGGAAAATCTGCAGTTAAAACCGCTGCTTTAGAAGATTTAGCTGCTTTTAGTAATTGATTTAAAGTTTGGCTACTTAAAAGTGGGGTATCCGAGGCTAAAACTAAAACAAGTCCTTTAACACTTTTTAAACTTGCCAAAGCGGTTTGCACAGCATGGCCTGTGCCCAATTGTTTAGTTTGAACTACTGTTTGGACTTTTGGATATTGACTATTTATATATTGCTTGACTAATTCTTTTTGATGCCCAATTACTACCAGGCTTTGTTGAGGTTTTAATTCTTTAACTGTGTTTAAAACATGACCCAAGATTGGTAAACCACAAACTTCGTGAAGCACTTTTGGGGTAAGAGATTTCATGCGTGTGCCTTCACCAGCGGCTAACACAATTGCGACATTTAAATTACTCACGTAGTTGATGTTATTAGTTAGTAAAAAAGTGTTGCTCCGGGACAGGGACTCGAACCCCGATTCACGGCTCCAAAGGCCGGTGTCCTGCCAATTAGACGATCCCGGAATAGCTTTTACTTTATTTTCGTGTGCAGAAAAAGCAACGCTCGCACAAGCCTAACCATTACGGGAGGTAGCGTTGAGTTGTGCCTACCAATTCAACGAGTGAACCTACAAAAGATGAGTTAAAAGCTGCCAAAAAATTACTCAAAGCACAAGAAAAAATGCAGAAAGAAAACGTTAAAGCCAGAGAAAGAATCGCAAAAGCAGCATTAGATGTAGAACGCGAAGCAGGTCGCGTTCGTATGAGTGGAATTGAAAGAAGAGAACAATTAATTAATGTGGCAAGACATTTATTTGCTGAAAAAGGTTATGAAGCAGTTTCAGTTGAAGAAATAGCACAATTTGCTTTAGTTTCAAAACCAGTAATTTATGAACATTTTGGCAGCAAAGAAGGTTTGTATGCAGTAATTCTTGATAGAGAAACCAGAGAATTATTAAGAACTGTTATTTCTAATATGGAAAGTGGTCATCCACGCGAAATGTTGGAACAAGCAGTTTATGCATTCTTTACCTACATTGATGAACATCCAGATGGTTATCGAGTTTTAATTAAAGATGCTCCAGCTGCTCAAGGAGCTGGTGCTTATTCTGGTTTAGTTAATGACATTGTTGATAAATGTGAATCAGTCTTAGGAAATGCTTTCGATAAATACGGTTTGCCAAGAAAATCTGCTGGTATTTATGCCAGAACATTAGTTGGTTCTGTTGCTTTAAGTGGTCAATGGTGGCAAGAAGAAAGACATGTCTCCAAAGATGAAATTGTTGCCCAAGTTGTGAACTTTGTGTGGAATGGTTTGACTGATTTACAAGCAAAACCAACTTTAAAAACACAAAAAACTATTTAATTCTTGCTCCTGGTACTGGGCCATAAGCAGTAACTGCTTGTTTACAAGTTCCACTACTTAATAAATCAATTGCAATATCTGAAGCGGCAGTGTCATCAAAACATAGAAATACACAAGTTGGTCCAGATCCAGAAACTATTCCTTTCAATGCTCCTGCATCTTCTCCAGCTCTTAGAAGTCTTCTTAATTCTGGCTTTAATGAAATTGCTGCAGGTTGTAAATCATTAACTAAATTATTTGCAACCTCATTTGGATCTCCTGCAGCAAGAGCTTTTAATAATTCCAAAGAAATTTCTGGATCTTCTACTTCTTTATCTTTAGTTAAATGATCAAATTCTGCATAAACTTCAGGAGTTGATAAACCATCGTTACTTGTTGCAATTACCCAATGTAAAGAATTTCTATGAAGAACCGGAGTTAACTGTTCTCCTCTGCCATAACCTAAAGCAGTATTTCCATGAAGTAAAAATGGAACATCAGATCCAACTTTTGCAGCAATACTATTTAATTCATCAATTGTTAGATGAAATTCCCATAAATGATTTATCCCTAAAATTGTGGCAGCGGCATCAGCACTTCCTCCGGCCATTCCTCCGGCAATGGGAATTGATTTATGAATATGAACTCTTGCATGAATTGGCTGAGTAACGTGTTTGGCAATTTCGGTAATTGCTTTATTAACTAAATTATCTTTATTAGTTGGAACTTTTTCTGAATCATCACCTGCCACAGAGATTTCTTCTTGTCCAGGTCTTACTTTGCTTATAGTTACTTCATCATAAATAGAAACTGCATGAAAAACTGTTGCTAATTCGTGAAATCCATCTTCACCAAGAGGGGCAACTTTTAAGGAAAGATTAATTTTGGCAGGAACTTTTACAGTGCAATGCTTTGGTGCTAAATCTTGGATTGCAGCTGTCATGATTTTTTAACAGTTGTTAATAAACCACTTTTTTTCATGACATAAGTCAATCGCACATAGTCATCTACTGTTAAAGCTTCCCCACGAAGTTGTGGGTCAATGTTTGCACTTTGAAGTAATTTAGATGCTTTTTCACTACCCCCGCAAAGAGAACTTAATGCGGAGCGAAGCATTTTTCTTCTTTGTTCAAAGGCTAAATCTATTACTTTAAATAGTTCATTCTTTATTGATTCATCTATTTCTTTTTCTCTCTTAATTTCTACAAGATCAGAATCCACATTTGGTATCGGCCAAAAAACATTTCTTGAAATGGCAAAAGATTTTTTAACACTGGCATACCATTGCACTTTTACACTGGGAGATCCATAAGTTTTTGACCCAGGTTTACTTGCTAAACGATCTGCCACTTCTGATTGAACCATAACTAAATAATTAGTAATATTTGGAAAGTTTTCTAAAATATGCAAGATTACTGGTACTGAAACATTGTAAGGAAGATTTGCAACAAGTAAATTTGGTGAATCTGCAATATCTGATTTATTTAAAAGTAATGCATCTTTGTTTACTACTTTTAACTTTTCTGCAATAAAACCTTTGCTTTCAGCAGTTTTTGGAAGTAATTTGGCTAATCTTTCATCAATTTCTACAGCGCTAACTTTTGCTTTAGTTTGAAGAAGTGCAAGAGTTAAAGAGCCAAGCCCAGGTCCGATTTCTAAAACATGTGAATTACTGTCAACTTTTGCCACTTTTACTATTTTTTCTACCGTGTTTTGATCTATTACAAAGTTTTGGCCAAGTTTTTTGGTGGGCTTTAAGTCAAGGGATTTAGCTAAATCTCTTATTTCTGAAGCAGTTAATAACTGATTGGACATCTAGAATTTTCCAAATAGTTTTTCAGCATTATTTCTAGTTGCATTTGTAATAGTTAATAAATCAACATTCATTTCTTGAGCCATCGTTTGTAAAGTTAAGGGAATCATGAACGAAGCATTTGGATAACCCCGATAAGGCATCGGTGTTAAAAATGGAGCATCTGTTTCTACTAATACATTTTCTAATGGTGTTACTTGTAGAGCATCTCTTAAGTTCTGGGCATTTTTAAATGTACAAGTTCCAGCAAAAGATAAATACCATCCTCTTTTAACTAATTCTTTAGCAAATTCTGCATCTGCAGAGTAACAATGAAATATAACTTGACTGGCTTTTTCTTCATCTAAAATTCTTAAGGCATCAAGGTGAGCATCACGATCATGCACCATTACTGGTTTATTAAATTTATTAGCAATTTGAATATGTTTTCTAAATGAATACTCTTGATAATCTCTTCCTTCTTGCCCAGTTCTAAAGAAATCAACACCTGTTTCACCTATTGCTTTAACTGCATCATCTTTAGCCAAATCTTCAATTTCAGCAATCGCTTCATCTAGTGCACTTAGACTTTTTTCTAAAGCAATAAGTGGTGCATCATTTGGATGAATTGCCACCGTGGCATGTACTTGAGAAAATTCTTTTGCAGTTTTTACTGCCCACTTAGAACTTGGCACATCAACTCCTACTTGCACAATTCCAGTAATGCCCACCGACGCTGCTTTTTCTAATGCATCTTCCACACTCAAGAAAATATCTTTATCTTCAATATCTAAATGACAATGTGAATCAATAGTTGTAGCAGGTAATTTTTCGGGCAAAGGTGGATAATCAGTTTTTTTTGATTCAGTCACACCAAAATCTTTTCTTGCTCTTAAGCCGTTATCTTTATTGTTCATCTTCAGCAAGTCTTGGAAAAACTGCTTCACCTTTTGTAACTTTACTTCCCACCGGCAATTTTGCCCAAGTTCCAACTTCTGAAATCTTTTGCTGCGCTATTTTTCCAATGGTTTCATTTGCCCCAATTATGTGCCAAATTTTTTCTGTAGCTTTGGGCATTACTGGGTGATATAAAACAGAAATTGCACGTAAAGCTTCTGCCACACAATAAAGAACGGTAGCTAGACGTTCTTTATTTGCTTCATCTTTTGCTAATTTCCAAGGTTCTTGTTCTGTGACATAAAGATTTGCAGCATCCACAATCTTTTTTATAGCCAAAATTCCTTCAGAAAAATCTAGTTTGCACATTGCTTCATCTGCTTCCAAACTTGATTTCTTAATAATTTCAACAATTATTTGGTCTTTTTCGTTTAATTTTCCAGGTTGTGGAATTTTAGAATCAAAATATTTTTCCACCATGGCAGCCAATCTAGAAGCAAGATTTCCTAAACCGTTTGCTAATTCTGCTGTGTATCTTGCGGTTAAATCTTCCCAAGAAAAAGATCCGTCTTGACCAAATCTAATTGCAGATAAAAAGTAATAACGGAATGCATCTGAACCGACATAATCAACAATTTGGGAAGGTGCAATTCCAGTTAATTTTGTTTTACTCATTTTTTCTCCACCAACTAATAACCATCCATGAGCAAATACACATTTAGCAGGTTCTAATCCTGCAGCCATTAACATTGCTGGCCAATACACGGCATGAAAACGTAAAATATCTTTTCCAACAAGATTTACATCGATTGGCCAAACTCTTTCAAATAACTTTGCATCTTCAGAATTTTTTTCTGCACCAAAACCTGTAGCAGTTGCATAATTTAGTAATGCATCAAACCAAACATAAACAACTTGATTTTTATCCCAAGGTAAATCTATTCCCCAAGAAACAGCTGATCTTGACATTGAAATATCTTCCAAACCTTGTTTTAAAAAAGACATCACTTCGTTATAGGCAGATTGAGGCTGTATTGCTTGAGGATTTTTAGTGAAATGATCAATCAATGGTTGTTGAAATTCTTTTAATTTAAAAAACCAATTCTTTTCTTTTAACATTTCAACTGGCTTTGAATGAATTGGGCAAAGTTCTTGTCCATTCTCAACTTTTAAATCCCCAGGAAGTTTAAATTCTTCGCAACCAACGCAATATGGACCTTCATAACTTCCTTCATAAACATATCCACGATCTTTCACAACTTGCCAAAACTTTTGCACAGCAATTTTATGTTTGTCAGAAGTGGTTCTAATAAAATCATCATTTGCTGCATCAATTGTTTCTAAAACTGGAAGCCAAGCTTCTTTAACTAATTTGTCTGCCCAATCTTGTGGTTTGAAATTATTTGCTTCTGCAGTTCTTTGCACCTTTGTGCCATGTTCATCAGTTCCTGTTAAAAACCAAACTTTTTCACCACGTTGTCTTCTCCAACGAGTTAATACATCTCCTGCCGTAGTGGTGTAGGCATGACCAATATGAGGAGCATCATTTACATAGTAAATAGGTGTTGCTAAATAGAAAGTATCTTTGCTACTCATGAATCTAATCTTAGAGATGCTTCATAAAGTTTGCTTCTAGACAATCCTCGTTGTGTAGAAATTTCTGAAACTGCGTCTTTAAAACTCATTCCTTTTGAAACTAAGTCTTTAACACTTTTAATTGCAGCATCATCAACTTCAGGTTTTTTTGAATTATCAATTCCTGCAATAACTAAAGTAATTTCTCCCAATACTTCATTGTTGGTAGCCCATTCAACTAATTCTTTTAAGCTGCCTCGAATAACTTCTTCATAAGTTTTAGAAATTTCTCTTACTACTGCTGCTTTTCTATTCTCACCGGTAATTTCTAAAATATCTTCAAGAGTTTCTTTTGTTCTTCGAGGAGATTCAAATAAAATCATTGTTCTAGATTCTTTATTCAAATTATTTAATATTTCATTTCTTTCTTTTCCTTTTCTTGGAATAAATCCTTCAAATGAAAATCTATCTGTGGCTAAACCAGATAAAACTAAAGCTGAAGTAACTGCACTTGGTCCAGGTAAAACTGTCATAGAAATATTTTCTTCAATTGCTTTATTTATCAATTTAAATCCTGGATCACTAATTGCTGGAGTTCCTGCATCAGAAATAACCACTATGGTTTTGCCATCTTTTAATTTGGAAATCAAATCAGGGATTTTTTCAATTTCATTTTCTTCAAATAGTGAAATAACTAAGGCATTTATCTCCAGGTTTAAATCTTGAAAAAGTCGTCGGGCTTTTCGAGTGTCTTCAGCGGCAATAATGTCTGCTTTCAAAAGAGCTTGGATTAAACGACTCGAAGCATCTAAAGCATTGCCTAAAGGCGTTGCCGCCAAAATTAATTGCCCGCCACTCATAGCCTTAATCCTTTCAGGTTTATGTTGGTCGTAATCTTTTGAGTCGTGGGACAAAATATGCCAGCACATGCACGAATAAATAGTGATATTCATAAAACCAACGAGTTAGTTGATGTCATGCCTAAAAAGCACCTGCTTAGTTGGGGCTTAACTTTTTTAGTCACTGCAATTGGCGCTTTAGTTCGCTGGCCCAGATTAAGTCAACCAAATGAAATAGTTTTTGATGAAACTTATTACGTAAAAGATGCTTATGCGATATTAAAAAATGGATATGAAAGAACAGCTGTAGAAAATGCTGATCAATTAATCTTGCAAGGTCGAACAGATATTTTTGAATCATCTGGTTCATTTGTGGCTCATCCCCCAATGGGTAAATGGGTAATAGCAATTGGTGAACAAATTGGTGGACTAAATTCTTTTGGTTGGAGAATTGGTGTTGCAGTTATGGGAACACTTTTAGTTTTAGTAACTACAAGAGTTGCGATTAGATTAATTCGCTCAATTTGGTTTGGGACATTAGCAGGATTTTTAATTGCAATTGATGGCTTAGCAATAGTAATGAGTAGAACTGCCTTACTTGATGGAATTATGGCAACTTTTTTAATGCTAGGTATTTGGTGTGTTTTATTAGATAGAGATTATTCAAGAAGCAGAATTAGTAGAAAATTAGTTTCCGAATCTAAATTTGGTGGAAGATGGACTTGGCATCCTTGGAGATTTCTGGCAGGAATATTTTTTGGACTTGCCATCGCCACAAAATGGAATGCACTATGGTATTTAGCAGCTGTTTTGTTACTTATATTTATTTGGGATATTTCATTTAGAAAACTTCGCCGAGCAAAAAATCCCATACTTGGAACAATTCTGTTGGATTCATGGCTATTAAGTTTTCAAATGATTTTGATTGCTTTTGTTACCTATCTTGTTTCATGGTTTGGCTGGATCAGAACTGATGGGGGTTGGGGTCGAGAGATTTCAGAAAGTTCATCAACCTTTAATAACTTTGAACAAATTTTAAGTGCACTCTATAGATATCACGATCAAATTTGGAATTTTCATATCAATTTAACAACTGATCACAGTTATGAATCTTATGCATTAACTTGGCCTATTCTTTATCGTCCAACTTCATTTTTTTATAAAGAAAATTTGCCAAATTGTGCCAGCAGTAATTGTGCTCAAGAAGTTTTAGCTATTGGAAATCCTTTAATTTGGTGGATATCTGTTGTGGCACTTTTATTACTACTTCTTAATTTCTTAAGATCTAGAAATTGGAGATCTGGCGCTATTCTTTTTCTATTTTTAGCAGGTTGGGCACCTTGGTTAATTTTGCCTGAAAGAACTATGTTTTATTTTTATGCAATATCTTTCTTACCATTTTTAGTTATAGCCATTTCCTATGTGGCAAACATTATTTATCAAGGATTAGTTGTACGAGGACAATCGTTAAAAATTTATTACTTTATTGGAATTAGTCTATTAATTGCAACAACTATTTTGTCTATTTATTTTTACCCAATTTGGACAGCAATTTCATTACCAAAAGATGAATGGCTAGCCCGTATGTGGTTTAGTAAGTGGATCTAAGCGCCTTTAGCTTTCTTTAAAGCTTCGAAGAATTTAGCACCTTCTGTAACTTCTTCCTCAATCTTTTCTTCAACTTTTTCAAATGGTCTTTCATCCATAATTAAATCTCGTTCAGGATCAGTCTTAATAAATGTTTTTGTTTCAACTGGTTTTTTATAAATTACATAATTTTTTCTAATTACATTTGTCACTATTGGTTTTGATTCGTTACTTAAACTTTGTGCAGCAATAAATGCTGAAATTAACCATACCAATAAAATTCCTAGAGAGATAAAAGTTAGATTTTGCGAAACATAATTAAAATATGAAGCAATAATCGTTCCGATATTAAGTAAAAATAAAAAGTAAGTAATATTTCTTCTTCTTTTTGCGGCTGTTAAAGAAACTGAACCTTTATCACTTTTTCTATCAGGAATTAATTCGCTAATTGATTTCATTGCATTGTTAAATCTTGCTATTGATTTTGTTTCATTTGATTGTTCG
>JBJSWT010000015.1:0-15614 GCA_046086025.1 Actinomycetes bacterium
GAATCATTTAAAATCGGTCATTCAAAATGATTCTTTTCAAAAACAAAGATTTAATGATTTAAAAGTCATAAGTTATGAATTTTTGAAAGAAAATTCAATTATTAAAATTAAAAAAATTTTAGAACTTGAGCTTGCTGCAAATATCTCAGCAATGGTTTCTAATCCATTTGAAATCATTGAAACATGGAACTTAGAGGATGCAAATAATATATTTCTTGTAGTTGAAATACCTAAGGTGCAGTCTAAAATTCAAGTTGAAATCACAAAAAATAATCAAAACATATTTGAAGTTAAATCACTAATAACTTCAACAGTTTTTATGATGGGAAGTTTTGTTGAAGAACATGTTGCTAAATTTTGGAAGAAAATGATAGAAAAAGACTTAGAACTTTTACTTAAGTGGCAGATTAATCAAATTTAGTATTAAAAATAGATTCTAATTCCAATTTGGTATTTTCATAATCAACATGTAAAACACCTATCATCCCCAATTCATTTGCCCCTTTAATGTTATGAACTAAATCATCAACAAACACAGATTCTTCGGGATTAACTTTTAGTAAATCTAAGGTGTGGTGAAATATTTCAGGGTCAGGCTTTCTCATCTTTACTTCTCCAGAAATAACGACTTCATCAAACATTTCGTCCCAACCATCACGAGGATAATTATTTCCCCATGAATTAGAAAGTAAAGCAGTTTTATATCCCATTTTTTTTGCTCTGTGAACTAAACCATTCATATCTGGAGCATGCTCAAAAAAATCAAACATTCTTGAAAGCAAACCTTCTTGTTCAACCTCTATGTTTCCTAGTGTTTTTAAAGCCTGTGTTAATTCTTTTTCAAAATCTGGAACATTCATTTCACCTTTTTCCAGAGCATGAATTGGGTTAATTCTCAATTCTTTTTCAGCTTCAGGTCCTAACCAGTCATTAAAAACTTTGTAATAAGTTTGAAGATCAATATTTTCTTGTTTAGTCCAATTGGTCAACATATGATCAAGACCATTTGTGAGAACTCCACCCCAGTCAACGATTAAAGCTTTTGGCAAAATGAGGTTTTTGGACATAAGCACTACTTTAGTACCTAACTTGCTGTCTTTAGTTTCCTTACACCTTTGGTTTCTAAAAAATTTTCATTAATTAAATTATTTGTTAATTTATTAAATGATTCAGTAATTTCCTTGTTTTCCTTATAGACAACCTCTTGAGCCTTTAACCAATACTTTGCAAAAAGTTCTATGTCTTCTTCGACTATGAATATATTTTCAATTTTTGTCCAACGTAGCAAAATATCATTCACCAAATTTTCGTATTTTTTTCCTAAATAAACCGGGTTAACTCTGTTTAAAACAATATATGGATACAAAGGGTTAAACTCTTTCAATACTTCTAAATTTTCATTACACCTTATAAGTGAGAGTGGATTAGCCTGCATGACGTAAACTACGCGATTTGATAACTCTAGAATTTTTGGAACATGATCAAATCGCTTAAAAATTCCTTGATCAAATTTATCTTTATCTATTTGATCAGGTAAAACTGAACTTAAATCGCAAACAATATGAGCATAATTTTGGCTAGCATATTTTAGGACTTCGATAAGTCCTGTGGTTCGTAATTCTAACCATCTTTTTGCATTTGAAATTCCTGTAATTACGTGTAAATTTTTTGAGACTTCAAAAATATTTTTATCAAAGTTTGATTTTGATAATTTTCCATACATAGCATCGTGAATAACTGAAGATATTCCAGGTATCTCACTTACAAGACTTAAACTAGAAGCAATTGAAGGTGCTATTGCATCTAGATCAATTAACAATGTAGGTCGATTAGTTTTTGCCAAACAATAAGCAGTATTTATGGCAACACTAGTTCTTCCTGGTGCTCCTGGATTACCCCAAATAGAAATTAGCCCTGGAATAGTGGATTCAATAGTTGTATTTTCTTTTTTAGTTACTATTAAATTAAATAACTGAAGTGCTGAACTTTCTACATCCTTAAAATTTATTCCTTGAGTGAACTTAATTCCGAGATTTTTTAGTTTTTCAAATTGATCTAAGTCATCAGCTAAGTAAACACCAATGACTTTCAAATTATTTTGGCTAATATGTTTTATAGTCTCTAAATTTAATAGCGCAAAATCAGCACTGATTATAATTGTTGCAGATTTATTAGTTTGAATACTTGAGATTAAATCAATTGCATCCACGCATCTTCTTTTTATAATCAAGTTACTTTGATCATTTAAGTTGCTAATCAATTCCAATTGCCAAGTTTGATCATTTAAGCCTAGAATTATTTCAGTTTTCAATTTGCACTAGATCCATTCCTTCAGTTCTTGATGATTTAATTAAATTTGCAACCATATCTTGAGGAATTGCTACCACGACAGTTGAAACGCCTCCAAAATTTGTATTTAAATCATCAACCCAGACAACTGAAATCTTAGGAATTAGTAATGTAGAGGAATTAGTCAAAGAATCACTGAACCAAATATCTACTTCATCATTTACTTTTAAAGTTGGTGGCAGATGTCCATTAGGAATCTTTAGAGAAACATTGCGATAATTTGTAGACCTTTCAACAAAAACGGTTGCAATAATTTCGTTTCTATTTACAGCTTTTTTAGTAAATAACCCTATTGGGCTTTGATCTTGTTGCATGTAGACATTTCTTACTTCTCCAAGATCTAGTGCTTGAAGTTCTACATCATTTTCAGTGATAATTTGCCCTAACGGTATGGATTTTGTGGCTACCCAAAAATTAGTCCTCTTTTTAGCATTTTCTGCTGAAATATACAAACTTGTAACTGTAAAAATAAAAACTAGAAAAGCTAAGCCTATATAGATTATTCGATGATTTTTTAGTGTCAAACTCTTAGATTTTTTCATCACTTAAAATTTCAATTTCACTTTTATATTTAACCCAAGTAACTAAGTTTGTTTGTAAAGTTAAAGTCCCATTATTAGTCACTAAATCAAAGTGATCTTTGAAGAAATTTGTTAAAATTCCCTGTACCTGTTGCTGATTCATCATTTTGATTTGTACTACCACTTTTCTTAGCATTAAATCTCTTAAACTTGATTTTAAATTCCATTTTTCCTCAAAACGTGTCAATCTTGTGTTTAAATTGCTTAGTTTTTCAACTCCCAATAATTGATTTATATTAATTAAATATCTAAATTGAATTTCTTCTAATAACACAAATTCTGCACATATTTCAATTATTTTGGCATAAATATTTTTATCAACTAGGTAAAACATTTTGAACTGACCAATATGGGCCTTTAATCTATTTACTAAAGTTATCTGATTTAATTCAGCTCTAGTCTGGGATTCAAATAAAGAATCATCTTTTTGTAATAAGTAAGAATGAGCTTGTATTTCTAAATTTCTTTCCAGTTCATTTAAATACTTATAATTCATTTAAGTATTTTTACTCAACAATCCAGTTACTGCTAGTAAATTGGGGCAAATCCTACCCAACTATATTTAAATTATTTCTTGACATCTTGCTAAAAATACTTCATTCTACTATCTCACATATTTAAGGAGTAAAAGTGAAATTAATTCCTTTGCAGCAAAATATAGATTCAAATCTCTTGATCAGGCTCAAACCGGAATCCTTCAAACCAAATAACTGGATTCAAGACGAATTAATTTATGATGACAAAGATTCACTTAATATTTTGCAACAAAAGCAGACTTTTTCTCCTGGACTACCAGAACCTAAAGCTTGGACAAAGCAACTTGTAACAGGAATTGCTGAAGTCTTAATTGGGGAAAGACCAATATTTCAATTAATGCGCTGGGTTTCTTTTGATGTGTATTTAGAAATTGATAAAAATATTCGACAAAGAAACCTTAAAAATAATCAAAGAATTAGACCTTTAATTAGAAGTGTTCACATAGACCAAACCAGTGAAAATGTGGTTCAAGCAATCGCGGTTATTCAAAAAGGAAAACGAGGTAGAGGCATGGGAATAAGACTTGAAGCAGAAGAAGATAGATGGCGTTGTACGGAATTACTTGTGGCTTAAATTTAATTACCACTTGCTCCATGGCAGCGTTTATATTTTTTCCCTGAACCACATGGACATGGTTCGTTTCTACCAACTTCAGCTACTTTTGTTTGGGTAACTGTTTTAACATTTTCAGAATTATCAAGAGTTGGTGCTGAATATGAGAGATTTTGTTTTTCAACTTTTGTGAAACCTTTTGCTTCAATGTCTTGTTGATTTTCTTGTACCTGAACTTGTGCATTAAATACAAAACCTACGACTTGTTCTTTTATGGCATCCATCATGGCAACAAATAAGTCATAACCTTCTTTTTGATATTCCACTAATGGATCTCTTTGCCCCATAGCTCGTAATCCAATACCTTCTTGTAAGTAATCCATTTCATAAAGGTGTTCTCGCCACTTACGATCTAAAACACTTAACACAACTTGTCTTTCTAGCTCGCGCATAACTTTAGGAGTTAATAATGCCTCTCTGGTTTCATAAGCTTGATTAACATCCTTTAAGAATGCCTCCAGAAGTATTTCTTGATCGATTGATCCACCATTTTGTTGTTTTAACGCTTCGATTGAAACTGCAACTGGATATAAGTTACGTAAAGCATTAAATAATTGTTCTAGATCCCATTGCTCGGGATAGCCTTCACTCGTGGCTGCAATTACATAAGCTCTAATGGTTTCTTCTATGAATTCCTTTATTTGAGGGGATAAATCTTCACCCTCTAATACTTGTTTTCTTTCCTCATAAATTACTTGTCTTTGTTTATTTAAAACTTCATCATATTTCAAAACATTTTTTCTTATCTCAAAGTTTTGTTGCTCAACTTGTGTTTGAGCATTTCTAATCGCATTTGTTACCATTTTTGCTTCAATCGGCACATCATCTGGCACATTGAATCTTCTTAAGAAAGCATCAACTAAATCACCTTTGAAGCGACGCATTAATTCATCTTGTAAAGACAAATAAAATCTTGATTCGCCTGGATCTCCTTGGCGACCAGAGCGACCTCTTAATTGGTTATCAATACGTCTTGATTCGTGTCTTTCTGTACCCAAAACGTATAGCCCACCCAGATTTGCTACTTCATCGTGTTCGTTTGCAACTTGTTGGGTTGTAATTTTTAATTCTTCTAAATAAGCGTGATTGTATTGTTCTAAATTTTCTTCTGGATCTAAACCTTTTTGAATTAAAGAAGCATTGGCCAGAAATTCAGGATTTCCACCTAACATAATGTCTGTACCACGACCAGCCATATTTGTTGCAACTGTTACCGCACCTTTTCTTCCAGCTTGGGCAACGATTGAAGCTTCTCGAGCATGATTCTTAGCATTTAAAACTTCGTGTGGGACGCCTCTTCTTTTTAATAACCCACTTAAATATTCACTTCGCTCAACACTTGTTGTACCAATCAATATTGGTTGACCTTTTTCATTTCGTGTTGCAATATCTTCAACCACGGCATTAAATTTTGCTTCTTCCGTGCGATAAATCAAATCAGAGTTATCCAAACGAATCATTTTTTTATTCGTAGGAATTGGGACAACTCCTAATTTGTAAATATTGTCAAATTCGGCAGCTTCAGTCATCGCTGTACCAGTCATACCAGAAAGTCTTCTATACATACGGAAATAATTTTGCAAAGTAATAGTTGCCAATGTTTGATTTTCTTGTTTAATCTCAACATTTTCTTTAGCTTCTATTGCTTGATGCATTCCTTCGTTATATCTTCTGCCTTGCAAAATACGACCGGTATGTTCATCAACAATTAAAACTTCACCGTTCATAATCACATAATCTTTATCTTTTTTAAATAATTCTTTTGCCTTCAAAGCATTATTTAGAAATCCAATCAATGGAGTATTAACTGATTCGTATAAATTATCAATGTTAAGCATTTTTTCTACTTTTTCAATACCAACTTCTAATACGCCAACTGTTCTCTTTTTTAGATCAACTTCATAATCTGTACTTGGTTGAAGTGAACTTGCAATACGCGCAAATTCTTTGTAGTGAGTACTAGTTCCATCAGCAGGACCAGAAATAATTAATGGAGTTCGTGCTTCGTCAATAAGAATTGAATCAACTTCATCAACTACTGCAAAGTTGTAACCTCTTTGTACTCGATCATTAGGTGACCAAGCCATATTGTCTCTTAAGTAATCAAAACCAAATTCATTATTTGTTCCATAAGTAATGTCACAAAGATATGCATTTTTTCTTTCAGTCATGTCCATATTTGGACTTATTGTTCCAACAGTTAAACCTAGGAATCGATGAATTCTTCCCATCCATTCAGCGTCACGATGTGCAAGGTAGTCATTAACAGTAACTACGTGAACACCTTTGTCGCTTAATGCATTCAAATAAACTGGCAAAGTTGAAACTAAAGTTTTTCCTTCACCTGTTTTCATTTCAGCTATGTTTCCTAAATGAAGTGCTGCCCCACCCATCAATTGAACGTCGTAATGTCTTTGACCAATGGTTCTAATAGCTGCTTCTCTTACTGTGGCAAAAGCTTCTGGGAGTAAATCATCTAAAGATTCTCCATTTTTAACTCTTTGTTTATAACTTGAAGTCAGGTTCTTTAATTGATCATCTGTTAAGTTCTTAAACTCTGGTTCTAGTTGATTAATCTGTTTAGCAAAACTTTCAAGTTTCTTTAAAATTTTTCCTTCGCCAGCGCGAAGTAACTTGTCTAGAACTAAAACCACTTAATGAATTCCTTTAATTTCTCTACGGTAAAAAGTCTTTATGTATATATGTTACGCAATTGTTACTTTTGTGCGAACGCAAGTCCTTAAATCGCTGTTTTTACTCACAATTTAATTACTGGCAATCACGACACAACCTTGAACTGTATTTCCTTTAGATTCGAGTGCTTTGATTGATTCTGAAAGACTAACTCCTGTTGTTATCAAATCATCAACCAAAATTATTGGTCGTTTTTCAATCTTTGTGACTTTGAAAGAATTAGCTAAGTTTAATTTTCTTTGTTTATAATCTAGACCTACTTGATCTAATCGATTTTGATAGTTTGTTATTAAATTATTCCTGTATTGATACTTTGATTTATTAAAAAAACATGCTTGCTCAACCATTTTTGCAATTGGATCATTCCCGCGTCTTTTAATGTTGGTAGAACTCGTTGGCACATTCACAACTACATATGAATCATTTTGAGTCAAAATTTCTAAACCTATAAATGTTATAAAACTAAATAAAGGTCCTAGGGAATAAATCTGTTTATCTTTATATGAAACGATTAATTCCATAATTTTTGGGTCTTTATTAAAAAAATATAATACTTTTTTGTTATTGATTTCACGGATTGAATAACTACTAAAAATAGAATTTAAACAATTAAGGCAAATAGTTTCATCAACTTTTCCACAATAATGACAATACTTTTCAAATAATAAAGATTTAAAAAAAGACATTAAATCAAATTTAAAATAAATTACCTTAATATATTTTAGTTAAATTTATATTGTGGTTAATCAAAACTTGTGGATAACTAATTTGGATAATTAGGACTTTTGGCATTAGGGATAACTTCCCATTGACCACTTACTCTTTGTAAAACTGTGCCATCATTAATTTCTAACAAAGTAGATTTTCTAGTTGTTCCTGCTAAATCTTGTACTCCATTTATGGAATATATATTTCTAGATATTCCAGTGAAAATGTCTAAACTATAAATGTTTGCAAGTTGAGTAGCAGAATCCAAATACAAAACTGTTGTCTCATCCTGCCAAATAGCTTTTGAAATTGAAAAACCATCCCGCATAAGTTTTTGAATGTTAGTTAAGATGATTGTTCCAGGATTTCTAATTACGTTTCCAATTCTTAATTCTGTTCCATAAACTGTTCTAACAATTAAAAGTACTCGAGTTGCATCGGGGGCAGGAATAATTTCTTGAATATTTGCTAAGTCAAAGTTTTGAGCAACTAAATTTAGTTTCTGATCACTTGTAAAGACTGCAGGTTGATTGTCAATGTTTACCCAAATGGTGTTGAAGACATCAATTTTAGGATTTCCAATACTTGCAAAACTATAGATTGTTTCTTTAAATTCAGGACTATAACTATAAATACTTAAATTGTTTCTATTTTCATCAAGTAGTGCATAGACAGTTTCTGCTCTATTAGATGTGCCAAAGGACCAAGTTTTTGAGTCAATTTCAGTTTTTCCAATTGGTGATTTATTTTCAGAAGTATTTTTCCATAACTTGTTATCAGAAATAAAATAAGCATCATTATTTCGATTTGAATCAGAATAAAATTGATCCCAAGTAGGTGCAGTCTGATTTATTGGCGCATTCAAAATACTCAAATTTTGAGTCCCGACTTTAATTTGAATAGAATTAACTTCAGAAATTCTAGTAAGTGTTTTAACGATTTGAGCAGCTAATAATTGTCTTTCTTGACTTGCAGCTTTAAGTACAACTTCATTTAATGAAACACTTGCCACTCCATTGGTAATTGGTACTGAATCAAAAGAAAGAGCGCTTCCAACTGGAAAAGAAGTAATGACTGAATTTTTAAGTTGGTCGCTTGGGCCAAGTAAAAGTAATTGCATCAATCTTGTTGCATTAGCAGTAATTGCTCTGGGTAAAATTACATTTTCAGGCACTAAAAAAGATTTCGATGGATCCACAAACCACAATGGGTAAAACGAGAAACTTCTATTCAAATCAGTCTTAGATATAACTAAACCATCAAAATTTATATCAATTCGCCACTGATCATCTACTTTCTTTAAATTAAAGGTTTTTAATAATTGATCTTCAGGGTTTGCTAAAACTATTCTGGAAGATTCATTAACTCGAGAGTGCAGTGCTGCTGAAAAATCGATTTGACTCTCGTTTATGTATTGAAATTGGCCTTGGCCTTCATAAACTTCAATGGATTTAGTTGGATTCCAAGATATTTTTTTATTAGGTACTAAATATTCTCTTGCGATTGCGAAATCATTATCACTTGAAGCAGAGGCATTTAAAAATCCATTAACTATTTGTTCTTGACTCATTCCAGGTTGTGGTCGACTTGCAATAACTCGAATTATGGAATTTTGATCATTTGAACCGATTTCAGGTCCCTGTTTAATTGAACTAGTTGAAGGAATATTGCCGCAAGAAATTATAAGCAAACTTGAAAAAGTTAATAACAATTTCTTTAACATTAATCAGAACTTTTACCTTGATGAACTAAATCAATATTTAAATTTTTGTCTAATTCAAGACTGATTTCTTCACCAACACCAATAGCTAACGGTGATTTTGTAACTGATTTATGTGCAACTTTGGGCAAAGTTAAACGAAACATACTTCCCACACCAGGAGAACCCCAAGCATCTAACCAACCAGAATGCAATCGAGCATCTTCTAATGCAATTGCTAAACCAAGACCTGTTCCACCAGTTTTTCTATTACGAGCAGGATCGGCTCGCCAAAAGCGATTAAACACAAGTGAAGACTCTCCTGGTTTTAATCCAGGACCTTTGTCTTTTACAACTACTGCGATTGCCTCATCATTGCTTCCTATTTCTATTTCAATGGGTTGTCCTTGCCCATATTCTGATGCATTTGAAATTAAGTTTCTTAATATTCGTTCTACTCGTCTTGGATCTAAATCAATTTCTGGTGCATCGCCTGTGATTACAACTGGTGTTTCTTGACTTGCCAATAAATTTGATAAGGAATCTGCCGTTTTTTCTATTAATTGTTTAATATTTGTTTTTCTTAAAGTTAATTCTGCTGCACCTGCATCAAATCGGCTAATTTCTAATAATTGGGAAAGTAAAATTTCGAATCGTTCTATTTGAGTACTTAATAACTCTGCAGCTCGCGCAGTTTCTCCTTTGTATTGATCTCTTGCTTCATACAAAACATCAGCAGCCATTCTTACTGTGGTCAATGGAGTTCTTAGTTCATGAGAAACATCAGAAACAAATCTTCGTTGCATTCTAGACATTTGTTCAAGTTGAGTAATTTGCTCTTGAATAGATGCAGCCATCGAATTAAATGAGCCAGCTAATTTTGCCAGATCATCTTCACCACTAACAGGAACTCTTTCGTTAAGTAGGCCTAATCGAAGTCTTTCTGCCGCATTAGCAGTTTTTCTAACTGGAGAAAGAACTGATTTTGTTAAATACCAAACTAAAATTAATAAACCTATAACTAGAAATATCCCAGTTGCTAAAACAGAAGACTGGATTATGTTAATGGTTTCTTCTTCTTGTTGAAGTGGAAAAAGTAGAAACAGTAAATAAGTTCCAAAGTTTCTAATTTCAATTGGAGCACCAATCACCAAACCTGGCACACTTCGTCCATCTAGATAGTTGATTTGGGTATATGACCAAAGTAAATTACTAGAATTTTGCACTTGAGATTTTAGCTCTTCACTCACACTGGTGACTGCTACTAAATTTGTGCCTCTTTCAGGAAAACCAAAACTAGATAATTCGGGAGAAGCCAAAAATAAAACGTCATATAAACCTGATTGACCTGCTCTATCAGCTAAAGCATTTACAGCTGTATCAACAATTGAAGTAATTGTTAATGAGCTTGCCCCAGTATCGGTTGCAGTAATAACTCTTTGAGCATCTTTAATCGCTGAATTAGCTTCGGTGATTGATGCAGTTTCTTTAGCAGAAAGAATTCCTGTACTTACCCGATTTATAAGTGCTAATCCAATTATTGTTATCAAAATTGTTGACATTAAAAAAGTGGTGGAAATAATCCTGACACTTAATGATCTATTCCACAAACTTCTAACGTTGCGAAAAAAACTCACGGACCTGCCTTGTACCCAACGCCTCTTACTGTCATAACAATTTTTGGATTTTCAGGATCTTCTTCAACTTTTGCCCTTAAGCGCTGCACATGCACATTTACTAAACGAGTATCTGCTGGATTTCGATAATGCCAAACTTCAGTGAGTAATTGTTCGCGTGTGTAAACTTGCCAAGGTTTTCTAGCTAGTGCAACTAATAAATCAAACTCTAAAGGCGTCAAAATAATTGTTTTGCCATTTCTTTTAACTGAATGACCTAACACATCAATATTTAAATCACCTAAAGTTAGGGTTTCTGATTTGTAATCTTCTTTTCTTAATCTTGCTTTAATTCTTGCGATTAATTCTTTCGGTTTGAATGGCTTAATTATGTAATCATCTGCACCAGATTCAAGACCTTGGACTACATCTAATGTGTCACCTCTAGCAGTAAGCATCACAATTGGAACTACTGATTCATCTCGAATCTGTTTACAAACCTCAATGCCATCTAATCCTGGCAGCATCAAATCTAATAAAACTAAATCTGGTTTAGATTCTTTAAAAGTTGAAAAAGCTTTAGCCCCGTCATCACAGAATGAAGGTTCATATCCTTCGGCTCTTAAAACAATTCCTAACATTTCAGAAAGTGCTTGATCGTCATCAACTACGAGAACTCGAGCCATAATGCAATGCTTTCACCTGTCTTATGACAAAATCAAATTGGAGGTAGAAATGACTCAAGGTCCTAGCCAAAATTTGATTCCTTTAACGCAACTAAGCCTTAGTGAGATGCTTGGTGGTGCACTTAATTCATTAAGACGTATGCCAAAGACAATGCTGGGCATTGGTTTATTTGCAGCTTTTATTATTGAATTAAGTTCTTTATTAGTTTCTGCCTTAATTATTAGAGGTGGCGGAGATTTAACCGCACCTGTGCTTCCTGAGCCAACCGGAACTTTTGATCAAGAACAAATACAAGAATTATTAAATGCTTTAATCCCAAGTCTTCAAGCGGCTGCTTTTGCTGCAGTGGTTTTATTTTTTGTGCAATTAATTTCTACAACACTTTTTACTCACGTTGTAGGAAATGCAATAACTGGTAGAAAACTAAACGCTAACCAAGCATGGCAAAAAGCTAAACCTCAGTTATTTAGAGTGTTTTTAATTTCATTGCTGAGCGTAATTCTTCCGCTAGCTTCTTTAATTTTAGGTTTTGCTATTGGTATCGGACTTGGATCTAGTATTCCAGGGAGTTTTGGAGTATTTATTACCTTTACTGGTTTAGGTATTGGATTAGTTGGCGCAATCTATTTATGGACTGGCCTTTATGTTTCAGTCCCAACTTTAATTTTAGAAGATTCACTGGTGTTTATTTCTTTAAAACGATCTTTTGCTTTGTCAAAAACTATGATGTTTAGAGTTTTTGGAATTGGCCTAGTTGGAGTAATAGCAAGTCAAGCACTTTCTATTGTGGTGGCAACTCCATTTACTTTGTTTGCCTCTGTGGGAAATCTAGAGAATCCAAATACAACTTCAGTATTTTTTAATTCGATGGGTTCCATCATGGGTTATACCGTGATGTTACCTTTCATGGCAGCATTCACAGTTTTACTTTATACAGATTTAAGAATTAGAAAAGAAAACTTAGCTAATCAACTAAATCAAGCAAAAAATCAGTAGCGATAGTGATCTGGCTTGTAAGGGCCATTTTCACTAACGCCTAAGTAATCTGCTTGAGGTTTTGTTAATTTAGTTAGTTTTGCTCCAAGTGCATCAAGATGTAATCTTGCCACTTTTTCATCTAATTCTTTTGGCAAGGTATAAACCCCAACTGGATAATCACTTGTTTTAGTAAACAACTCAATTTGGGCTAATACTTGATTAGTAAATGAATTACTCATCACAAATGATGGATGTCCAGTTGCATTTCCAAGGTTTAGAAGTCTTCCTTCACTCAAAACAATTATGGAACGACCATTATCAAATACCCATTCATCAACTTGAGGTTTGATATTTACTCTTTTAGCAGATTTATTATTACTCAAACCTGCCATATCAATTTCATTGTCGAAGTGACCAATATTTCCCACGATTGCTTTATCTTTCATTTTGGTCATGTGATCAACAGTAATTACATTTACACAACCAGTCGCAGTGATAATGATGTCAGCATTTGGTAAAACATTTTCCAAAGTATTTACTTCATAACCATCCATTGCAGCTTGGAGAGCACAAATTGGATCAATTTCGGTAATGATAACTCGAGCACCTTGTCCACGAAGTGATTCAGCTGTTCCTTTACCAACATCTCCATATCCACAAACCACAGCTACTTTTCCACCAATTAAAACATCTGTTGCTCTATTGATGCCATCAATCAATGAGTGACGGGTTCCATATTTATTATCAAATTTACTTTTTGTAACAGCATCATTGACATTTATTGCTGGAAATAATAATTGTTTTGATTTAAACATTTCATACAAACGATGCACACCAGTAGTAGTTTCTTCAGTTACACCTTTTATGTTATTTGCAATATCTGTCCAAAGTCTTGAATTTTCTTTCAAAGTTTTTTGAATGAGTTTTAAGACAACAGAAAATTCTTCGCTATCAGCTTTTTCTGGTTGTGGTTCTTCACCTGATTTTTCAAACTCCACACCTTTATGAACTAATAAAGTTGCATCTCCACCATCATCCAAAATCATGTTTGGGCCTTCACCATCTGTCCAACGCAAAATTTGTTCTGTGCACCACCAATATTCGTCTAAAGATTCACCTTTCCAAGCAAACACAGGAACACCTTGAGGATTTTCTTTTGTTCCAGTTGGACCAACTACCACAGCAGCTGCTGCATGATCTTGGGTAGAAAAAATATTGCAAGAAGCCCAACGAACTTCTGCTCCAAGTTCAACCAGAGTTTCAATTAAAACTGCGGTTTGAATTGTCATGTGTAAAGAACCAGTGATTCTGGCACCCTTCAAAGGTTTTTTTGCACCAAATTCTTTTCTCATTGCCATTAAGCCAGGCATTTCATGTTCTGCTAATTCAATTTCTTTACGACCAAAATCTGCAAGTGATAAATCTTTAACTTTAAAATCGATATTTCCTATTTTGTCTGCGTTCATTGAAAAATGATTCACTTTAAATTTGCTCCCAATATTTATTGATTATTGAACTAGTGTCTAATTCTGCCAGATTAAACAGTTCTTGCAACAAAGGCGTGACCATTTACCTCAATATCGAAAGATTTCATCAAAATTAATGCAGCCTGGCCAATTTGTAATTCAATTTCCTTTGAATCTACTTTTAACTTGGTTTTGCCTTCCACACTTAAAACACATGAATATTCTGCAAAAATATCTGTCTTTTTAGCATTATCAATTGCTATTAATTCAAAATTAGCTTCAGGTTTATAAACATGAATTCCATCATTTGTAGGAAGACTTAAAACTTGCACTTCGTGCTCGACTACTAACTCGAGTGCTTCGTTAATTTTTATGGGCTTATTAGTTAATCCCATTCTTAAGACATTGTCTGAACTTGTCATAACTTCTATAGCAAGACCTGAAACATACGAATGAGGAGTTCCAGGTTTGACGTGTATGGCATCTCCTTTTTTTAGCTCGTGAAATTGCATCAATAAACAAATTAAAACACCTGGATCATTTGGATATTTATTAATAATTTTTTCCAAAACATTTTGTTCACTTAATGAAATATTCAAACTAGCTAAATTAATCTTTAAAGTCTTATTTGCCTTCGTAATCTCGTCTTTACTTAAATTAAAAATAATCTGCGCTGATTTCTTAAAACTACTGTGGTCTAGAAGATCTTTTAATGAATCTAACTTGGAATCATTGACTAATATCTTAAATATTTCTTGAACTTTTTTGGCATTTCTAATTCCTGCATAAGCTAAAAAATGCTCAAGTGCAAACAACATTTCATCTTTACCATGAGAATCAGATAAAGCATATTGTTCATATTTTTCTTGAGCAGTTTCTTTATCTGGATGCGCCTGAATGGATAAAGGCTCTGCTGCACAAAGAATTTTTACTAACAAAGGAAAGCTAGATTTTGAACTAATAGTTTTATTGTTTTCAATTAAAATAGACGGACTTGATTCATGATCGCCAAACCAAAGTTCTGCTTGAGGTTTATCGGTATTGGTATTCCATTTACTTAAGCCATTAACTTTTCCCCAAAGATAATCTTTTAAAGAACCTTTAACAACTAATACGTTGTTACTCATTTGAAAAAGTTTTATCCGCCAATGCCTCGAGGACCTGGTGTTGCTTCATCTAGAAGCATTACCGGTATTCCATCTTTAATTGGAAAAGTGGTTTCGCATTTAGTACAAACTATTTTTGTGTCATCACTTGAAACTTCAACATCGGCATGTTTATCGCATGGGCAAGCAAGAATTTCTAATAATTCAGGTTTAATGACTGAACTCATTTAGCATCCTTTCGAATAATGCTAAGAACTTCATCTCTAACTTTTTCCATTGTTGCACGTTCTTTTGCTTCAGCATTAAGACGCAGCAATGGCTCGGTATTACTTGGCCGGATATTGACCCACCACTGGTCAGTACTAAAGGTTAAACCATCAAGATCATCAATTTGGACATCTTTTTTATCCGAAAAATATTCTTTAACTTTGTTTGTAGTTTCTGACACATTACTTACTTTGGTGTTGATTTCACCACTTGCCACATATCTGTCGAACTCTTTTAAAAGTGAAGACAAACTTGTTCCAGCTTTGGTTTCACCAAGAGCTGCTAAAACGTGTAATGCCGCCAGCATGCCGCTG
>JBJSWT010000016.1:0-6591 GCA_046086025.1 Actinomycetes bacterium
AGTGCTTTTTTAAACTCAGTTTGTCCATTTTCATTTTCCGCTAAACGTCTTAGGTTTGTCACAATTGAATTTAAAGATAAATTTTTTTGTAAAAATCCACTTATATGTTTAGGCTTTTCATCAAAAAAATTGTTAAGAAAACTAGATGGTTCGGCATGATTTTCGTAGTCATTTTTAACTGCACTTATCAATATTTTTTGATTTGCTCGGCTTTTTGCTACTTCAAATAATCTTTTTTCCTCCTCTAATATTTCTTTTTTGCTAGGTGGCCTAACTACATTTTCATAATCAAGTCTTTCAACTTCAAGTAAAGTATTTCTTAGTTTTATGGATGGCCAAATATCAGTTTGTAAATCAGGAATAATTACAAATTTTGCCTCTAACCCCTTTACCTTATGTGCTGTAACTATTTTTACTTTTGCATCGACTAATGATTTTTGCTCAATGGTTTCTGCTTGAAAATTTTGTTTACCCAGATCATTTATAAAATTTAGAACTCCTCTTGTCCCAAGAGTTCTTTCATCTTCTCTTGAAGCTAAGTCAAAAAGTGACAAAATTGCGTCTAAATCTTGATCCGCAATTCTTCCTTCTACGCCAAATAAAAGAGCTTCTTTTTGTAAATTTTTACTCCACTTGTCTTTAAATTCTTGCACCTGATAAAGCTCTTTATATTTCTGATTAATTTCATAATTCCAAATGGACCATAGAACAACTTCTACTCTCTTTTTTTCTACTATCAATTCTTTAGCCGTATGTAAAAGTGCCCCCAAAGTTCTAATACTTTTCGTAATATCAATTGGTAGATCATATAAATTTTCATGATTTAACACAGCCAAATAAAGAGCTTGATCAGAGCTTATTTGTGGTTTATCTAATTCTTTAATTTTCTTTCTTATTAATCTTGCTGCTTCTCTTAACTCAAAGGTTGATGCTTGTATTAAAGGTCCTTTTAATAAATCTTTTATAATGGTTGGATTTACTGGATTATTTTTTCCTAATGCTAATTCGCCAGCAATTGTTAAACAATCAATCAATACACGAGCTGCCGGTTCTTTAATTAAAGGTAAATCCTCAGCATCTACTTCAACTGGAATTCCAAAAGTACTTAAAGATCGTTGTATATTTTTCAAAGAATTTGAATTTCTTATTATAATTAGCACATCAGACCATTTATTTGAAATATTCTCATATTTAAATTTACTTACTTCATTTGCTATGTAATTACTTTGCGAATTAAAACTATCAAAAGTTAGTAATTCCGGTTCAATTTTAACTTTTGTGCGATAATTATACTTTAAATTTACTTGTTCATTTAAGCCAAAATCTTCATTAAATCTATCGAGTGCTTGGATATCGGCACCTCTAAATTGATAGATTGACTCGCTTTTATCTCCTGCACAAAATAGAAATTTATTTGGAGACACTAGTTTCTTTAATAACCTAACTTGAGAAGAATCAATATCTTGATATTCGTCAACATAAAAATGTGAATAATTAATATTTAATTCTTTCAAATCTTTAACTTGATGTAGGAGTAAATTAACTCTATGAATTAATTCTCCATAATCAATTGATTCAGAAGCATCCAAATTATCAAGATACATCTCAGCAAAATGACCTAAAGCAATCCAATTATTGTTTTCATATTTTTGACCAACCTCAATTAATTGATCAGGATCCATTCCTAAACTTCTCATTCTTGCGAGCAAATTTCTAACTTGTCTAACAAATCCTCTAGTTTGTAATGATGGTTTTAGATATTGTGACCAATCAATTGAATTATCTTCTATGCTTCCTTTGATTAATTCACTTATTATTACTTCTTGTTCAGGCCCAGAAAGTAAACGTAATGGTGATAAAGAATAATTTTCACTTAATATTCCTTGATTCAAGGCAGATTGCATAACTGCATGGGTAAATGAATGAAAAGTAGAAACTTGAGGAATAGATTTTTCAAACAACCTTCGTGATAGATATTTTCTCATCGTTCTTACTTGATCTCTTGAAAAGCAAAAAATTAAAATTTTATCTGAAGATATGCCACTATTTATTTGCTGAATTACGTTTTCTGCTAAAACTAAAGTTTTCCCAGTTCCTGGAAGACCTGTTACTAAATTTTTTCCAGTTCTTAAGGAAACTGCCTTTAACTGCTCGGCATCAAATTTAGGAGTCTTTATGACATCAAGTGCAGAATTATCCAGAGAAATATCAGTTAGAACTTCGGGCAACATAGTCCTACTTCACCAGTTACCTATGACATGTGTCCGTTCGGCCAAAGTATTCAAGGTAATGGGACGATAGATTCAATGAACTTTTTCAACAAACAAAGCAAACGTCCGATTGCTAGGCGACCCAGAGACTTAATCAATCTACTTATTTCACTGGGTATAACCATTGCCGTAGTAGGAGTAGGAACTTTAGCTGCCCGCACAACCGCAGGTTTAGATCAAGATTTAACAATTGCTTCTAGAGAGCTTCCCGGTTTTGTAATTTTTATCCTCAACACCATTGGTGCCACTGCAATAATTTTTGTACCAGTAATTGTTACTTTTTCACTTCTTACAAGAAATAGAACAAGGCAATTAATTGATTCTCTTCTTGCTTCAGGTATTTCAGTTTTATTGTTACTTGGTTTATCAATACTTATTATCCAAAGTGAATCTCCGCGTTTAATTCTTGCTTTAACCGGTGGACTACAAACTCAAGGTGTCTCTCCATTAGATCCCCTAATTGCTGGATTAATTTCTTTTCTAGTAATCGCAAGAGTTTTTGATAGAGGTCGACTTGGATTTATTGCAATATTTTCAGTTTTTTCTTTAGTTTTTGCTTCATTAATTGCAGGACAAACAACCATCGTTGCACAATTTGCAAATATTTTACTTGGATGGTCAGTGGGACTTGCAGTTCGTTATGTTTTGGGCACTCCGATAAATCGAGCAAGTGAATCTCAAATTAGAGAAGGAATTGAAGCTGATGGATTAAAAATTCTAAATATGGAATTTTTAATGGAAACCACAGAGGCAAGAATTTTCAAAGTTAAACTTTCTAATAATAAAGAATTAAATGTTTGGGTATTTGACTGGGAATTACAAGGTTCAGGAGTAATTAGTTCTTGGCTTAGAGGGTTATTTTTAAAAACTTCTGGTGATTTTAGAGGTATGAGTATCAGAAGAAGAGTTGAAAGAACTGCTTTATTAGCTCATGCTATTTCTGCGGTAGGTGTAAAAGTTCCAGAAGTTGAAATGGTGAGAGAATTAGAACCTGATTCAATTTTTATAGCTCTAGAAAATATTACTGGAAAAAATTTAGCTGAATTATCTAATGAAAAATTTCAGTTAAGTGATGAATACATTGAACAATTTTTTCAAAATATTCAAAAACTTCATAATGCTGATTTAGTTCACAGAGCATTATCTGCTGAAAATATCTTTCTCACAGATTCAAATGTTATTGCTCTAACTGCGGTTCATTCTGGTGCAATAGCTGCCACTGAAGTACAACAAAGAATTGATCTTGCAGAATCATTAGTAACAATTGCTCGAGTAACCTCTGTTCAAAAATCTATTCAAATTGCAAAAAAAGTCTTTAAAATAAGTGAATTAACTTCGGTAATTCCAGCTTTACAAAAAGTTGCTATGAGTAGGAAAACTAGAAATTATCTAAAAAATGATAAAAAATTGTTATTGGAATTAAGAAAAGGCTTGGGAGAGCTTGCTTCAACTTCTGAAATTGCTCCAATTCAATTTCAAAGAGTCAATTGGCGAAATGTTTTCTTAGCGATATTTTCAGTTTTTGCTCTGTATATTCTTGTTCCCCAATTTAGCCAAGTCAATATTTCTGAATTATTATCAAAAGCTCAATGGCAATGGGCTGCTATTGCACTAGTTGGCTCAGCCTTAACTTACGCAGCTTCAACTACTTTGCTACTTGCTTTTGTGATTCAAAAAATTAGTTGGTTTAAGACTCTTCAAGCACAACTTGCTGCATCTTTTGCGACCTTAGTTACTCCACCAACTTTAGGTTCTGTAGCAGTAAATATTAGATTTTTAAATAGATCAGGAATTTCTACAGCTTCATCTGCAACTGCAGTTGGAGTTTCTCAGGTAGTTGTGTTTTTCGTTCATGTATTTCTGCTCATAACCAGTGGCGTTGTTGCAGGAGCCCAAACAGATTTATCATTTAGACCTCCTCGAATAACACTAGTTATTTTTGTTGTTTTATTTGCAGTTGTAATAATTGCCTTATCTATCAATAAGGTTCGTAATTGGGTTTTATTAAGAATCAGACCAATTTTTTCTCAAATTGGTCCAACCATATCTATAATTGTGCAACAACCAAAAAGACTTTTAGTTAGTTTATTATCAGCAAGTCTTTTAAATATTTTCTACATAATTTCTTTTTATGCTGCATTGAAAGCTTTCAATGCTGAAGTTTCAATATTTACAATTGCTTTTGTTTACTTAGCAGGTGCAACTATTGGGCAAGCCGCGCCAACCCCAGGTGGAATTGGTGCGGTTGAAGCAACACTTATTGCAGGACTAACTGCAACTGGAGTTCCATCTGCCCTTGCTTTATCTGGGGTGCTTCTATATCGAATTGTGACTTTCTATTTACCAGTGTTACCTGGTTGGTTTGCTTTTGCAGATTTACAAAGAAAAAATCTTATTTAATTTTTCTTTCTCGCATTGCTAAAAATAAAGGAAAAGTAAAAGCAATAGCGGTAACAAAAGAACCTAATATATAAAGCCAGACATATTTCATTTTTAATCTTTTACCTTCAAAAAACATAAAAATACTAGCTGCACTAGCCACTATAAACAAATCAGTAGTTGCGGATGAAACTGCAGGACTGCTGGACCAATCGGCAAAAAAGTCACGGCCTTGTTGAATTGCCAAAATATTGAAATACCAAGTCCCAATTAATCCTGCAATACTTAATAATAAATAAATCCTTGAGCGTAAATTCCAGTTCTTGAGCATATTAATATTGTGACATCAAATAGATTAGTTTTCGCGATGGTTTCACACTCAACACACCTTAAAAACGGGATAAATTTACTCAAAGAAACCTGTCCTCATTTAGCCAAATTTGTAGATATTAGTGATCGTTGTAATTTAAAGCCTCAAGAACATTCTGTGAATTTATATTATGAATCTTTAGTTAAATCAATTGTTGCCCAGCAAATCTCAACCCAAGCTGCCTTAACAATTAGTAATCGACTTAATAAATTAACTCGTCAAAATATTACTCCCCGAGTAATAGTTAATAAAACAGATAAACAACTTTCTGAAGTTGGCTTATCAAAGTCAAAAATTAAAGCCATAAAAGGATTAGCAATCTCCCAATTAGACAAAGTAATTGATTTAGCATCTTTAAAGGAATTAAGTGATGAAGAAGCTGTAAAAATATTGAGTTCACAATTTGGTATCGGAAGATGGACTGCTGAAATGTTTTTAATGTTTACTTTAGGAAGATTAAATATTTGGCCAGTAGGTGATTTAGCAGTTAGAAGAGGTTGGCAAGTAAGCCATGGCTTAAAAGAAATGCCTAATGAAAAACAATTAGAACCGTTAGGAAATCCATTTAATCCTTATAGATCAATTGCTGCTTGGTATTGCTGGAGAGTACTTGAGCCAAAAGAGCCCTGGTAGTGAATAAATAATTGTTGAAAGTAGATTAAGAAAAGACATGTTTAACAAAAATGAAATTCAATTAAAAACAAAAGAAGAATTTGCCATAATGCGAAAAGCAGGTCGCGTTGTAGCTATTTGCTTAGATGAAATTAGAAATCAAATAAAACCTGGTATGACCACTAAGGATTTAGACAAAATTGCATTAAAAATTATGGAAAAAGAAAATGCAAAACCATCTTTTCTGGGTTATCACGGTTATCCTGCAGTAATTTGTGTTTCTGTTAATGAAGAAGTTGTTCACGGCATTCCCCGAGAAGACAAAATTATTCAAGATGGCGATTTAGTAAGTGTTGATTGTGGAGCAATCATTGAGGGTTGGCATGGTGATGCTGCCATAACAATTTGTGTAGGAAATGTAAAACCAGAACACAAAAAATTGAGTGACATTACTGAAAAAGCGTTACAAGTAGGAATTGATGCTGCTGTTGCTGGAAAAAGAATCGGAGATATTGGTTTTGCTATTGAAAAATTTGTTAAAACTTTTAGTGATTTAAAAATTGGAATTTTAGAAGATTATGTAGGACATGGCATTGGAACTCAAATGCACATGCCACCTAGTGTGCCCAACTATGGAAAAGCAGGCACTGGTCCTGAAATTAAAGTTGGAATGGCTTTAGCTATTGAACCAATGTTGGTTTTAGGCAGTAATAAAGTTCACGTTTTAGAAGATGAATGGACCGTGGTTTCTAGTTTTGGACATTTTGCAAGTCATTGGGAAAACACAATTGCAATTACAGAAAATGGTCCAGAGATTTTAACTAAGCTTTAGTATTGAAAAAATCTTTTCACTAACTTCATTAACACTATTCATACCATCAATTTTTTCTAGAATGCCCCGTTTCTCAAACTCTGCAATTAGAGGTGAGGTTTCTGTTTTGTAAACTTCTAAGCGTTTAG
>JBJSWT010000017.1:0-23072 GCA_046086025.1 Actinomycetes bacterium
ATCATTGAACCAGTTAACGAAACTCTTGATTTAACAGAAAGTTTTGATAACTGAGCTAAAACTTCTCTCATCGGTTTATTTAAATCTATTTTTGCCACATCATCATTTAAATGTTCATCAGTTGTTTCTGGTAAAAATTGGGCAGGATCAGTTTCTAATTGTTCTAGAAAAACTCCATCTTTATTAATTTTGGCAAGAATTTGTCTATCTGCTGCACAAGAAACTGCAATAGACACAGGAAGAGAAGCACCATGTCTTGGAAGTCTTATAACTCTTACATCATGACAAAAATATTTTCCACCAAATTGTGCACCGATACCAAAAGTTTGACTCATCTTTAAAACATGTTCTTCCATTTCTAAATCTCTAAATCCATGACCAAGCATTGTTCCCTTTGTTGGTAATGAATCAAGTGCTCTAGTGGTAGCAAGTTTTGCAACTTTTAATGAATATTCAGCACTTGTGCCACCAATAACAATTGCTAAGTGATACGGAGGACAAGCTGCAGTGCCTAGTAGTCTTAATTTTTCTTCTAAGAATTCATCTAACTTTTCAGGATTTAGTAACGCTTTTGTTTCTTGATACATCAAAGATTTATTTGCAGAACCTCCACCTTTGGCCATAAACATAAATGAATATTCCAATTCGTGACCTGGTTTAGTGTCAGCATAAATTTCGATTTGAGCAGGTAAATTTGTTCCTGTATTTTTTTCTTCCCACATTGAAAGTGGTGCAAGTTGGGAATAACGAAGATTTAATTGTTGATAGGCGTTAAATACTCCTTCAGAAATTACTTCTTCATCATGAGAATTGGTAATGACATTGGAACCTCTTTTTCCGGTGATGATGACAGTTCCTGTGTCTTGACACATTGGAAGAACTCCACCGGAGGAAATATTGGCATTTTTTAATAAATCAAGAGCGACAAATTTATCGTTATTACTTGCTTCTTTATCGTCAAGAATTTTTCTTAATTGTTTTAAGTGACTTGTTCTTAAATAATGTTGTGAATCGTGCATTGCTTCAAAGGTAAGCTTTTTTATTGTTTCTGGTTCAATTACTAAAAACTCTTTATTACCCATTTTTTCAAGTTTGAAACCTGAATCAGATATTTTTCTATATGTGGTTTTATCTTCACCTAAAGGCAGAAGTTCTGTGTATTGAAACTCTGCCATGGCAAGTTTTCCTTCCAGAATTAAAACTTTCTTTCATCTTACGCCTATGCACAAGAAGCGAGAAATTGAAACTTCGGTAACAATAGGAAGTATGAGTCAGAAAAAATCTCGCACACTGCAATCAGTTTCTGACATGGTCCTTTCATTAATAGTTACTGGATTGTTAGTTGGGTCACTTGCTACTTTTGTTTGGTTTACCAGGCAAGATTCCGAAGTTGTTTTAAGACCAATTGATTGGCAAGGAGTTGCACTTGGTGCAAAAGAAAGAACTGATTTGCCAACTTATGGACCAATTGGATTAGGTAAAGAATGGAATGCCACAAGTGCAAGATTAGAAACAGTTGGCGATTCTCAAGTTTGGAGAGTTGGAGTTGTTACACCTAGTCAAGAATTCATTAGTGTAATTGTTTCCAAAACAGAATTAAAAAGATTAATAAATACTTATACAACTTTAGAATTAGAAAATGAGCAAACAAAAATAATTAATAATAAAACTTATACTGTTTTAGAAAATGAAAAAGATAAATTACTTTTTATAACAGAAAATAATGTGAACATTTTAATTTATACCACTACTAATTGGGATGAAATAAATACTTTTATTTCTAAACTAGGAATTCCTAGTTAGTCTTCTTCCTCTTCGGTTTCATCTTCAGTCAAAGCTTCTAATCTTTCTTGCGCCGAATCTAAAATATTTTGGCATAGCAAAGCAAGTTGCTCACCTTTTTCCCAAAGTTTCAAAGTTTCTTCTAAAGCTAAATTTCCTGATTCAAGTTGGGTGACTATTTCTTCTAAAGCAGTTCTTGCTTGCTCGTAACTTAGGTTTGCATCTTTGGCCATGGGTTAACTCTATTTCTTTTACTTTTTTACTTCTGCTTGGAGGGAATCTTTTTCAAGTCGGATTTGTAGTAAATCTCCAGTTTTTACTTCAGTTGCTTTTCGAACTAGTTTGCCATTACTTTTTTGCACTATGGCAAATCCTCTAGCCAAAGTGCTTAACGGCGAAAGAGTTCTAAGTTGTGCAAGGCGAGGTTTAAACCAAGTTTGTTCTGAATAAATCTTGGTGGAAATTAGATTTCTCAAACTTATTTTTAGATCAATAACAACATCTCGATGAGATTGAATGAATTCTTTAGGTGAATCAAGTGCTGATTTTTCAAGTAATCTTTCAAGACTTATTTGTTCTTTTTCAATACGATTGGCAATTATTTCTCGCATTCTAAAAATCCAATCATCAATTAATTCAATTTCATCTTCTAAATCAGGAACTAATTTTGAAGCTGCATCTGTTGGTGTTGATGCTCTTAAATCTGCTACATAATCTAAAAGTGGATTATCTTGTTCATGCCCAATTGCACTAATGACTGGAATATTTGAAGCCGCAACTGCTCTTAATAACATTTCATCTGAAAAAGGTAATAAGTCTTCAAACGATCCACCACCACGAGTAATAACAATTACTTCCACTTCATTTTCTGCATTTAATTGAGCAAGAGCTGCTCTTACTTCAGAAGAAGATTTAACACCTTGCACGGCAACTTCATGAACATCAAATTCAATTCCTGGCCAGCGAAGCATGGTATTTTCCATAACATCTTTCATGGCAGCACTTGCTCTGCCACAAATTAATCCAATTTTTTTAGGTAAAAAGGGAATAGGTTTCTTTTTTTCTGGAGCAAATAAACCTTCTTTTAAAAGTTGTTGCTTTAATTTTTCTAACGCAATCATTAATTCGCCTAAACCAACAGGTTGAATTCTTCGTGCTCTAAAAACTAAAGATCCACGATTCATCCAAAATTCTGGTTTGCCATGAACTAAAACTCTTTGACCACTTTCTATTTCAGATGGGGCATCATCTAAAACAGAACGATTAAATACCACATTTAAAGTGGCTTCTGCAGAAACATCTCTTAAATCAACAAATACCCAATCACTTCCAGGTCTTATTTTTATGGAAGTAATTTGTCCTTCAATCCAGACAGAAGGCATTTGGGAAATAATTTCTGATAATGCTCTTGAGGCATCTTTGACTTGGATTGCTTCTTCGGGACTTTGACCTGACTTCATGAAAACAGCGTAGATGCTCAAGATGCTTTCCTCAACGCCAGCGCATACGATATTTAATATGACTTCAACAGGCAAAGTTCTTTTAGCAGCACCTCGTGGTTATTGCGCAGGGGTTGATAGAGCTGTTGTCACAGTTGAAAAAGCACTCCAAGTTCATGGAGCTCCTGTTTATGTCAGAAAGCAAATTGTTCACAATAAACATGTAGTTGAAACTTTAGAAAAAAAAGGTGTAATTTTTGTTGACGAATTAACTGAAGTCCCAGAAGGTTCTTTAGTTGTATTTAGTGCTCATGGAGTTTCACCTGCTGTTCACGCAGAAGCAAAACAAAGAAATTTAAAAACAATTGATGCAACTTGTCCACTGGTAACAAAAGTTCATAATGAAGCTAAAAGATTTGCTAAAGATGGTTACAAAATTTTACTTATTGGGCACGAAGGTCACGAAGAAGTTGAAGGCACAATGGGTGAAGCCCCAGAAAACATGATTTTAGTTGATGGCCTTGATCAAGTTGAAAAACTAAATTTAAAAGATGACGAAAAAGTCGCTTGGTTATCTCAAACCACATTGTCTGTTGATGAAACTTTAGAAACAGTCCATGCGTTAAAGAAAAAACTTCCTGTATTAATGGATCCACCTTCAGATGACATTTGTTATGCAACCCAAAATCGTCAAGCAGCTGTGAAAAATATTGCACCAAAAGTTGATGTGTTAATTGTGGTTGGTTCAAGTAATTCTTCTAACTCTGTGCGCTTAGTTGACGTGGCATTAGAAGCAGGAGTTAAAAAAGCATTTCGAATAGATTTTGCTCATGAATTACAAAAAGATTGGTTTGATGGTGCTAAATCTGTGGGACTTACCAGTGGTGCATCAGTGCCTGAAGAATTGGTAAATGGAGTTTTGAAATGGTTAGCTGAAAATGGTTTTGGAGATGTTGAAGAAGTAGAAACAATTGAAGAACATATTCAATTTGCATTACCGGTTGAGATTAGAAAAGATTTAAAAGCAGCGCTTAAGAATTAAATCTTTTAACTCTTATATAAGTTATTAAGAACGCTAATACAGTTGAACCAACCATCCAAGGTGCATTAAAGGCAAGAGTTGTTAAAAGCATCGCTGCTTGTTTGAGCATAAAACTTCCAGTAGAACTTAAAGTTAATTGACCAAGAATTAAGACAATTAGGAAATAGGCGATAGGACCTGAAATTACTGGATCCCAATAATGTCTAGATTCAATTGTTGCTGATAAATAAATAAGTGTTACAGAATAAGCAAGGCTAGTAATTATGCCAATTCTTCCTGTTAGTAAAACATCTAATAATCCAATAATTAATGGCACGACCAAAATTAAAATTACGGCAGTTTTTGCTGGCAGTGGTGGTTGTAGCCAAGAAACTCTTTGGGCAAAAGAAATTCTTTCTCTTTCTTCTTCTTGAAGTTGTTCAGTTAAAACAGGATTACTTGCAGTACCTTTGTAAAAGTTTTCAACTTTCTTAGCAATTTCTTGTGAATCAGCAAATTTATCTGTTGCCGCAGATTCTTTTCTTCTAGCAAGAGCAGGATAGGCATTTTCACTTTGTGGACCTGTTGCACCAACTGCGCGATAATAACGAGGTTCTAATTCCCTACGGTTTTCTTCAGCCACGACTACTACCGTATCCAATAACTATTGAATTAATCTTCCAGGCCTTCAAGTTCTAATTTTCCAGTCTCACCAGAGTATCGAGAGTTGGTTAAACCTGTGGAAATTTCGCCAGGTGCATCAATTTGTTTATTACTTGGCACACCCTTTTGGGCAAGTCTTTTTGCTTGCGAAACAGCTTGTCTATCAAATGAAGAAACAAAACTGTTATAGCCATCAACTGCTTTATTTAATCCAGCTCTTAAGTTTTCTATGTGTTCAACTAATTTTGCTAAACGTTTGAGCATTTCTGCTCCCATATTTCTAATTTCTTCTGCATTACTATTTAAATCCTTTTCATTCCAACCAAAAGCAATAGTTCTTAAAAGTCCAAGCATGGTGGTTGGAGTTGCTGGAATTACATTCTTGCCAAATGCTTTTTCCAGTAATAAACCATCAAAATCAAGAGCGGCAGTTAATAATGATTCAAATGGTAAAAATAAAATTACAAAATTAGGAGATTTATTTCCTGTGGATTGATATTGCTTATTTGATAATTCATTAATTCTTTTCAATAAATCTTTAGAATGCTTATCAAGTAAAGAATTTCTTTGAGCTAAATCTTCAAAACCCATCGCATCAAAGAATGCATCCCAAGGAAATTTTGCATCGATAACTACCTCACCACCACCTGCTAAAAGGATAGAAATATCTGGTCGAGCAATTCCATCATCTGCAACTCTGGAATCTTGTCTTAAAAAATGTGTGCCTTCTATTAAACCTGCATGTTTTAATAATTGTTCTAATTGCATTTCACCATATTGGCCTCTAGTTTGACCTTTACCCATTGCTGCTGCAATTTGTCTAGTGGAAGTATCTAGAGATTCATTTCTTTCTTTAATCAGTTTCATTTCAGTTTTCAAAATTGATTCTGCTTCAATTCTTCGTCTATCCGCATCATCAGACTTAATTTTTAATTCATCAATTGCTTTTTGAACAGGTTTAAGCATTTGATCTATAGAGGTGGCCGCAAGATTGGCTTGTTCTAAAGTGGTATTTCTTTCTTCTAAAGATTGAACTTTTCCTTGTAATAAAACAGATCTTTGTTTACCAATAAACCAAGCAAAAGGTGTTGCAATAACAACACCAATCACAATTCCTAAAATTAAACTTGTTATTTGCATATATATAAGTGTGTATTAATGGGCTGACAATCGCATCTTGGACTCGCCAATAGGATAGAAACTATGGCTTTATCCGTGGGAATTGTTGGTTTACCAAATGTTGGTAAATCTACTTTGTTTAATGCCTTAACTAAAAATAATGTTTTAGCAGCTAATTACCCATTTGCCACTATTGAGCCAAATGTTGGGGTAGTGGGGGTTCCTGATGAAAGATTAAAAACTTTAGCCAACATTTTTTCTTCCCAAGAAATACTTCCTGCCACAGTTTCCTTTGTTGATATCGCAGGAATTGTTAAAGGAGCATCAGAAGGTGCAGGACTTGGAAATAAATTCTTAGCAAACATCCGAGAAACAGATGCAATTTGTCAAGTAATTCGAGTTTTTGAAGATCCAGATGTAGTACATGTTGATGGAAAAGTTTCACCCCTTGATGACATTGAAACAATAAACACAGAATTAATTCTTGCTGATATTCAAACTATTGATAAAGCAATTCCTCGATTAGAAAAAGAAGCCCGAGGAAATAAAGAAAAAACGGCCCTATTAGATGAACCTAAAAAAGCAAGAACAGCACTTGATGCAGGAAAAACTGTATTTGCAGCGAAATTAGATTTAAAAGTATTAAAAGAACTATTTCTTTTAACCGCAAAGCCTTTTCTTTATGTATTTAATGTGGATGAATCAGGTTTAGGCAATGAAACTTTGCAAGCACCGCTAAGAAAATTAGTAGAACCTGCTGAAGCTATCTTTGTGAATGCAAAATTAGAAACTGATTTAGCAGAACTAAGCGAAGAAGAAGCAAAAGAATTATTAGCATCCGTTGGTCAAAGTGAATCAGGTTTAGCAAGATTGGCTAGAGTAGCCTTTGACACCTTAGGTTTGCAGACTTATTTGACTGCTGGTCCAAAAGAAGCAAGAGCCTGGACTATTCATAAAGGTGACACAGCACCTGAAGCTGCAGGTGTAATTCACACCGATTTTCAAAAAGGATTTATTAAAGCTGAAATTGTTTCATTCAAAGATTTAGTTGAAGCAGGCTCACTTAATGAAGCAAAAGCAAAAGGCAAAGTTCGAATGGAAGGAAAAGATTACGTCATGCAAGACGGTGACGTAGTTGAATTCAGATTCAACGTTTAAAAGGGATAAATGACAATAAAAACTAGAGAAGATATTAGAAATTTAGCAATCATCGCACACGTTGATCATGGAAAAACTACTTTGGTTGATGCCATGTTGTGGCAATCAGGTGCTTTTAGAGAAAACCAAGATGTGAATGAAAGAGTCATGGACTCAACAGATTTGGAAAGAGAAAAAGGAATCACAATTTTGGCAAAAAACACTGCCATTAAATATGTGGAAAAAGATTTAGCACCAAATGGAGTAATCATCAATATTGTTGATACTCCAGGCCACGCAGATTTTGGTGGCGAAGTTGAACGTGGCCTTGAAATGGTTGACGGGGTTGTTTTATTAGTTGATGCAAGTGAAGGACCATTGCCACAAACAAGATTTGTGTTAAGAAAAGCATTACAAAAAAGATTGCCAGTAATTTTAGTTATCAATAAAACAGATAGATCAGATTCAAGAATTGAAGCTGTAGTAAATGAAACATATGACTTATTTATTGATTTGGCAGATGATTCAATGACTCACGTTTTAGATTTTCCAATAGTTTATGCCTCTGCTCGTGCAGGACGGGCAAGTTTAAATAGACCACCTGATGGCAGTGTGCCAGATTCAGAAAATCTTAAACCTTTATTTGATACTATTTTAAAAACAGTTCCCGCACCAACATTTGAAGAAAATGCACCATTACAAGCACACGTGACAAACCTTGATGCTTCTGCCTATTTAGGTCGTCTTGCTTTGTGTCGAGTAAGAAATGGGGTAATTAAAAAAGGTCAAACTGTTTCTTGGATGAAAACAAATGGAGATATCCAAAAAGTAAAAATTAGTGAACTACTTATTACTCAAGCTTTAGAAAGAGTTCCAGTTGAAGAAGCAGGACCTGGAGATTTAATCGCAGTTGCTGGAATTGAAGAAATTACCATTGGTGAAACTTTGGCAGATTCAGAAAATCCAGTTGCCTTACCAGTTATTAAAGTTGATGAACCAAGTATTTCTATGTTCATTGGAACAAATACTTCACCACTTGCTGGAAAATCTGGAACTAAAATGACAGCAAGATTGTTAAAAAATAGATTAGATCAAGAACTTATTGGAAATGTTTCTTTAAGAGTTTTTGATACCGATAGACCTGATACTTGGGAAGTTCAAGGTAGAGGTGAGTTACAACTTGCAATTTTAGTAGAAATTATGAGAAGAGAAGGTTTTGAATTAACTGTTGGAAAACCTCAAGTTGTAACAAAAACTATTGATGACAAAATTCATGAACCAGTTGAAAGATTAACTATAGATGTGCCAGAAGATTTTGTTGGTGTAGTTACTCAATTACTTGGTTTAAGAAAAGGTCGCATGGAACAAATGACAAATCACGGCAGTGGTTGGGTCAGAATGGAATATTTAGTTCCAGCAAGAGGACTAATTGGTTTTAGAACAGAATTCTTAACAGAAACTCGTGGCACAGGATTAATGCATCATGTGTTTGATAGATATGAACCTTGGCATGGTGAAGTAAGAACTAGACCAACAGGATCTTTAATTGCTGATAGATCAGGTGCTGCAACTTCTTATGCTGCATTTTCAATTCAAGAAAGAGGATCACTATTTATAGGTCCTGGAGTTGAAGTTTATGAAGGAATGATTATTGGAGAAAATTCTCGAGCAGATGATATGGATGTAAATATCACTAAAGAAAAGAAATTAACCAATATGAGAGCTTCTGGTTCTGATGACACAGTTCATTTAGTGCCACCAAAATTAATGTCTTTGGAACAATCCTTGGAATTTTTAAGAGAAGACGAGTGCGTGGAAGTCACCCCTGAGACTGTTCGAATCCGCAAAGTGATTTTGAACCAGGGTGAGAGAAATCGTGCTAAATCACGCAATAAATAGTCAATAAGCCTTCTGTCTAATCCCTTTGCAGTACTAGATTGGAGCACACTGATTTTTTAAAAAAGGGATGTGATTAAAGAATTGACAATTGAACAGGTGAATCAAATTCAAGGCAGATCTCCTGCACAATTGGCCTGGCTTAGATTTAAAAAAGATAAAGTTGCAATCTTTGCTCTTTTCTTTTCAAGTTTTATTATTCTTTTAGCTCTTTTTGCTCCCTTCGTCACAAGTCTTTTAAATATTGATCCTTACACTTTAAATAAAGAAACTTTAAATGAATTTGGTTTACCTAATTCTGCATTTGGTGGAATTAGTAGAGCTCATCCTTTAGGTGTTGAACCAGGTACTGGTCGAGATATTTTGGCCAGACTTATTTATGGGGCAAGAATTTCATTAGTTGTTGCTATTTTATCCACACTTTTTACTACATTAATTGGGGTTGTTCTTGGAATTTGGGCAGGTTATAAAAGAGGAATCGTTGATTCAGTCATTGGGAGAACTATTGATTTATTTTTAGCTTTTCCAAGTTTACTTTTAATAATTGCCTTATCACCAGTTTTGCAACCACGTCTTGTTGCTTTAGGTTTACCAGAGGGAAATCCTGCAAGAATGTCGTATATTATTTTAGTTTTATCCATTTTTGGTTGGACTTATATTGCAAGAGTTATGCGAGGTCAAGCATTAAGTTTAAGAGAAAGGGAATTTGTTGCAGCGGCTCAAGCAAGTGGAGCTAAAACTTCTTACATGGTATTTAGAGAAATATTGCCAAATCTTTGGGCGCCAATAATTGTTTATGCATCATTAACAGTTCCTGGTTACATAGCAATTGAAGCAACATTTTCATTTTTAGGTTTAGGTGTTGTTGCACCAACTCCAGCTTTAGGGGCAATGCTTGCGGATTCAGTTAGGTATTTTCGATCAGAGCCAACCTATTTGTTTATTCCAGGAGTTGCATTATTTGCATTAGTTTTAGCTTTTAATCTTGTTGGTGATGGTATAAGAGATGCACTCGATCCAAAAGGTGAAAGAGCGCAAAAAATATAAAAGATTTCTGTTTATTCCCTGCAGGATTAAACAGAAGTTAGAAAATATGAAAAATTTTCTAACAAGAGTTAAAGCAACGATGCTTTAACGATTAAGGGAGGACAAATGAAGTTAAATTCACGCACTAAAATCGGTGTCGTGGTTGCAGCTGCTGCATTGTTGTTATCAGCATGTGGTGGCGGTGGTTCAACTTCAGCTGGTGGAACAGGTGAGCCTACAAAAGGTGGAACTATTACCTTTTTAACCAATGCTGAACAGTTCAATCACGTTGATCCGCAACGTAACTACACCGGCCAAGATCTAGCATTTTTTGGTGGATTTGTTAATCGCACGTTAACCTCGTACGCATACGAGTCAGGTCCAGCTGGTGCAGAACTTGTCGCAGATATGGCAACAGATACCGGAACATCTCCAGATAGTGGTAAGACTTGGTCTTTCACATTAAGAGATGGTTTGACTTGGGAAGATGGAAGTGAAGTTTCTTGCCAAGATGTTGCATATGGTGTTTCACGTATTTTTGCAACAGATGTAATCGTTGATGGACCTACATATGCAATTTCATATTTAGATATTCCAGCCAACGAAGATGGTTCCAGTCAATATCCAGGACCATATAAGGCAACAGCAGATCAACAAGCATTATTTGATAGCGCAGTTTCTTGCGATGGGAAAACAATAACTTTCAAGTTAAATAAAGTCGTTGCAGATTTTAACTACACTGTTACATTGCTTGCATTTGCACCAGTTCCAAAAGCAAAAGACACTGGTGAAAAATATGATGACGCTGTTGTTTCAAACGGACCATACAAGATTGAGTCCTATGTTAAAGCTCAATCAATGACATTAGTTCGAAATGAAAACTGGAATCCAGACTCAGATCCTCTACGCAAAGCATACCCAGACAAAATTGTGGTTAACTTTGCACAAGATCCAGCAGTTATTGATTCTCGTTTGATTGCTTCAACAGGTGATGATGCATTTGCAGTTTCACTTGATGGTGTACAACCAGAAAATTTACAAACAGTTTTTGGTGATGAAAAGTATGCTGATCGTCGTCTAAATGAACAAGATGTTTATGCAATTTATGTTGCATTAAACGTTAAGAAACTTCCTTGCTTACCAGTAAGAAAGGCTCTTTATTTAGTTGTTGATCGTGAAGCATTACAAACAGCAAATGGTGGTGCTGATTATGTTGGAACTTTGGCTGATGGATTTATTTCACCAACCATGGCAACAGATTATGCAAAAAATACTGAACCAACAGGTTTACAACCTTCAGGTAATTCAGACGCCGCCATGGCTGAATTAGATAAAGCTAAAACTGAATGCCCAGATGTTTACGCAAAAGCAACTGGCGCAGGTTTAGTTTTTGATCATCCAGATACTCCAACATGGGCAAAAAACGTCGCAATTTGGATCGAATCTGCAAAGAAGGCAGGAATAGTAATTAAGTCAAATCCAATTGAGTCAGGTAAGTACTACTCAGTTGTGATGGATGAAGCACTTCAAGGCGATATAAGTCGTGCTGGTTGGGCTGCTGACTGGTTAAACGCTTCAACAGTTTTGCCAGAACTCTTTGGTGAAGGTGGATTTAACATTTCACAAAACAAAGAAGATGCTGCATATCCTGCTTACAAAGCATTAATGGATGAAGCGCTTGCTCAAACAGATAGAGCTAAACAAGCAGATATCTGGAAGAAGGCAAATCAATATGTGCTAGATCAAGTTTGGGCAATTCCAACTTGGTTTAGTAAGACACAAGAATTTCGTGGCTCAGGAATTGGTGGAGGATATGTGTGGTACCCATACGGTTCACATAACTTCTCTGCTCTCTACGTAATTCAGTAATAGTAAATAAATTTATGGGAGTCACAATCAATTGTGACTCCCATAAAAATGAAAGGTAAATGATGGCAAGATTTATCGTTCGTCGTTTATTTTTTATGATTATTTTGCTTTTTGTTGTTTCAATTACAACTTTCTTTTTATTTAGTGTTTTACCGGTAGATCCTGCATCTTTAAGTTGTGGTCAACATTGCACACCTGAAAAAATTGAAGCAAACAGAATCCGTTTAGGTTACGACCAACCAATTCTTACGCAATATTTCACATATATGAAAGGCATATTTTTTGGTAGAACTTATGGTGAAGGAGCACAAGCTTTTTCTTGTCCTGCACCAAGTCTTGGCTATTCCTTTTATCGAGGTCAATGTGTAACTTCAATGATCGCAAATGCTTTGCCAGCAACAATTTCTTTAACAATTGGGGCAGCTGTTATTTGGTTACTAATGGGCATTGGTTTAGGTGTTATTTCAGCTATGAGAAAAGGAAAAGCATTAGATCGAATTAGTACAGGTTTTGCCATATTTGGTTTATCAATGCCAACTTTTTTCGTAGGTTTACTACTTATATACATCTTTATAATTTGGCTTCCAGTTTTTCCTTTCCCAAGTTATGTGTCAGTTTTTGAAGATCCAGTTTCTTGGTATCAAACAATGTTTTTACCTTGGTTAACAGTGGCAATAGTTTCTGCAGCACTTTATACCCGATTAACAAGAGATGGAATGCTTGAAACGATGAGTGAAGATTATGTTCGTTTAGCGATTTCTAAAGGTTTATCTAGAAAAAAAGTTTTATTCAAGTATGTTCTACGAGGAGCAATTACTCCTATTGTGACAATTGCTGGTTTAGATATTGCAGTTTTATTAGGTGGAGCAATTATTACTGAATCAGTATTTGGTTTACCTGGAATGGGAAGACTTGCTTTTAATTCAGTTTCAGATTCAGATCTTCCTGTAATTGCTGGTATTACTTTAATTACTGCATTTATTGTTGTTGTGGCAAATGCGATTGTAGATATTTTGTATGCAGTGCTAGATCCTCGAGTAAGACTTGAAGCATGAGCGAAATTTTAAAAGTAGAGAACTTAAATGTTTCATTTAAAACAGCAGATGGAATAGTGCATGCTGTTGACAATTTAAGTTTTTCATTATCAACGGGTGAAACTTTAGCAATAGTTGGAGAATCTGGTTCGGGAAAAAGTGTTACCGCTTCTGCGATTATGGGTTTATTAAATGCAGGAAATGTTGAAATAAATGGAAATATTGAAGTAAATAACACAAAAATTTTAACCAGCAAAGATTCTCAAGTTAGAAGCATTAGAGGAAAAGATGTGGCTATGGTTTTCCAAGATCCATTATCTGCCCTTAATCCTTACTACACAGTTGGAGATCAGATTGGAGAGGCATATTTAACGCATCATCCAAAAGCTCATAAAGAAGAAATAAAACAAAAAGTATTAGAGGTAATGAAAAAAGTTGGTATCCCTGAAGTAGAAAAGAGAATTAATTCTTATCCTCATGAATTTTCAGGAGGTATGCGTCAAAGAGTAGTAATTGCAATTGCATTAATAAATGACCCAAAAATATTAATTGCAGATGAACCAACTACAGCACTTGATGTCACAGTTCAAGCTCAAATCCTAGATTTAATGAGAGAGCTTCAAAAACAAAGTAATACCGCAATCATTTTGATCACACACGATTTAGGTGTGGTGGCAGAAATGGTTGATCGGGTTTTAGTTATGTATGCAGGAAGAGCTATAGAAGTAGCAAAAGTGGAGTCAATATTTGAATCTCCAAATCATCCTTATACAAAAGGACTATTAAGTGCTGTGAGAAGTTTAGATACCGAAGTTCACGCCAAATTGGAAACTATTCCAGGTTCTCCTCCATCTTTATTAAACATTCCACAAGGTTGCTCCTTTAATCCTCGTTGTAGTTTTAAAAATTGGGTTGGAAAAAAATGCGAGACAGAAAAACCAGAACTACAAAAAATTGGTAGTAATTTCAGTGCCTGTCATTTAAGTAATGAAGATGTAAAAAGAATGAATAATCAAGAATTGCCGGTTTCCTAAATGAGCACAGTATTAGAAGTTAAAAACTTAGTTAAGAAATTTCCATCTGGTAAAAAAGGATTTTTTTCAAAACCTGCAGGTTATGTTCATGCAGTTGATGATGTTTCATTAAAAATCGAGGCAGGACAAACTCTTGGAGTTGTTGGTGAATCAGGATGTGGCAAATCAACTTTAGGAAGAGTCATGACTCACTTACTTCCTACCACAAGTGGTCAAGTTTTACTTAATGGAAAAGATGTAACTTTTGCCAAAGGTGAAGAGTTAAATCAAATGCGAAGAACTGTGCAAATGATTTTTCAAGACCCATATTCATCTTTAAATCCAAGGCATACAGTAGGGCGAATTGTGGAAATGCCTTTGTTAGTGCAAAAAATAAATCCACCGATGGGCAGAAAAAAGAAAGTACAAGAATTACTAGAATTAGTTGGATTAAATCCTGAACACTATAACCGTTATCCTCATGAATTTTCTGGTGGACAAAGACAAAGAATTGGCATAGCAAGAGCTCTTGCCCTAGAACCAAAAATAATTATTGCCGATGAGCCAGTTTCTGCATTGGACGTTTCAATACAAGCTCAAATTTTGAATTTATTACAAGATTTACAAAAACAGTTAGGACTTTCTTATTTGTTTATTGCTCATGACTTATCTGTTGTAAAACATGTATCTGATCGTGTTGCAGTTATGTATTTAGGAAAAATTGTCGAAGAAGCAACAAGTCAAAGTTTGTACTCAAATCCACAACATCCATACACAAAAGCTTTAATGAGTGCTGTTCCAGAAGCAAATCCTAAAAATAGAAAGCAAAGAATTTTATTAACTGGAGATGTGCCTTCACCTATAAATCCACCATCAGGATGTCGATTTAGAACCAGATGTTGGAAAGCTCAAGAAATATGTGCAACTACTGAACCACAATTAATTCAAATTGGTACAAACCAACAAGTAGCTTGTCACTTTCCAGGTAATTAATTTAAATATTTATTAAAGAAATCTAACTGAATCTTAAGTAAATTTTCTGTAATGACTTCTTGGGGAGTCATATGACTTACACCAGAAAGCGGTATAAATTCATGAAGTTTGGCATGAGATAAAAGTTTTTGAGAAAACTTTAAAGAATGAGTTGCTAACACATTGTCATCTGCTAAACCATGAATTATTAATAAAGGTCTACTTAATTTTTCTGCCTTTGTTATTAAAGAAAAATCATCATATTTTTTACTTTCAATATTTGGATTGCCTAGATATCTTTCTGAATAAGCTGTGTCATACCAGCGCATATCTGTCACAGGTGCTCCCGCTATTGCGGCATGAAATCTATCGGGTGCTTGAAGTACTGCTAATGCTGCAAAATATCCACCAAAAGACCAACCAGTAATGCCAACTTTTTCTAGATCTAAAACATTAGGAAATTTCTTATTTAGTTCATCCATCACTGTTATTTGATCGCTAAGAATCTTCTCACTCCAATTTTCAAAAATTTCAAATTCCCAGTTTTTACCTCTGCCAGGAGTTCCACGATTATCAGCCACGATCACTGCAAAACCTTGGTCTGCTAACCATTGATCTGTTAAAAATAGGGAAGCGTTTTTCAAACAATTTGCAAAATGAGGGCCTCCGTAAGGGGCAAAGATTACTGGAAGTTTTTTATCATTTTTATACCAAGTAGGAAGAATCAGTGCTGCTGAAATATTTATTTTACCTAAATCAAAGAATTCAATTCTTGGATTGAATTCTATTACTGCTTGCTCCTCTTTTATATTTATATCTTTGTTGCCATCATTAACGGTAATTTTTCGATACCAACTATTTTCATTTTGTTCAATAAGTAAAGTTAAGTGACCTTTTTTTGAACCTGTGACAAAACTATTTTTACTATCGATTTCTGTTATTTTGCCTTTCCAATCAACAAAGAGTAAAGAAGAACTATTTTGATGCTTACTTATTTGAAGAAATATGCCATTTTTATCAACGTTTAGAATGCCTCTAATTTCTATTTCTTTATTAGTTATGGCTAAGCCATCAATAAACAGTTGTCTTTTATCCTCACCGTCTATCACCACTAAATGATCTTCAAATACTTTTGGAGAACCATGTTCAACTTCAACCCAAAAAGGGTGGGTTTTAGACCATAAATCAGTTGATTTATTGCTGCTTAAATCGAATTCTTTCAAAACCATATTTTTTTGGTCTCGAGAAAGAAGCGTTAAATTTACTTTATTTGCTGAGATAAAATCTACATCGGTAACATATTCAAATTCATTTTTATCAAATTCAAGGTTAGTTAAATTGCCCATTAAATCAACTACAAAAAATTCACAAGCTGGATTTTTTGTTCCAGCAAAAGGATATCGATGGGTTCTTACTGGGTCTTGTGGATTTGTTGGATCAGCTAAATTAACAAGTTCAACATCACTTTCATCGACTTTTTCAACCACTAAACTTGTTGAATCTTTACTCCACCAAAAACCACGGTATCGATTTAATTCTTCAGCGCTAATAAAATCAACAAGCCCAAAAGTTACATTTTCTTGATTATTTTCAATTAAATATTTACCAGCTTGTTTTTCAAGTGAGTAAATAAATAAACTTGAATTTATTACTCCTGCAATGTATTTTCCATCAGGAGATAATCTTGGGTCAATTATCGGGCCTGGAATTTCTAATTGTGTAATTTTTAGATTACTTAAATTGAAATACCAAAGTTCTCCATTTAAAGAAAAACAAATGGATTGACCCATCTCATCAAGTGAAAAATTTGTGATTCCAGAACCAGATTCTCTAAGTCTTTCTCTTCTGGCTTTTTCTTCCTTGGGTAAAAATTGTTCATCCTTAATCTTTAATTGACTAGGATCAACTAAGCAAGTAATTTTTTCACTTTCTACTGAAAGCGAAAATAGACCTAATCTGGGATCATTTTTTGAAATATTTTTTAAGAAAAATACTTTATTAGTCTCTGGCGAAAGTGTGAAATTTCTTATTCGGCCTAAAGTAAAACGTTTCGTTTCTGCAAATTGTTTAGGAAAATTTGGCCACCTCATCACACATATATTCTGCTTGTTGCGTAATCTGTTACCTATGTCGAGTCACCGCTTATTACTAGTACACGCTCATCCTGATGATGAAACTATTGGCACAGGAATAACAATGGCCAAGTATGCACAAATGGGTGCTCAAGTAACTCTTATTACTTGCACTAGTGGGGAAGAAGGCGAAGTTTTAGTAAAAGAATTAGAACATCTTGCATCAAATAAAGAAGATAAATTAGGAATTCATCGACAAACTGAATTAACAAATGCCATGAAAGCTTTGGGAATTTCAGATCATAGATTTCTAGGTTCTGCCGGTAAGTACAGAGATTCAGGAATGATTGGCACCGAACCAAATAATAGAAAAGATTCTTTTTGGCAAGCAGATTTGCAAACAGCAAGTGATGATTTAGTAAAAGTAATTAGAGAAATAAAACCACAAGTAGCAATTACTTATGATGATTTTGGTGGTTATGGTCATCCTGATCACATCAAAGCTCATCGCATAACTCACTATGCAATTGAATTAGCAAGTATTGAAAGTTATAAACCAGAACTTGGAAATCCTTGGGAAGTTGAAAAAATTTATTGGACAGCAATTCCTAAATCTCAAATGCAAAAAGGAATAGAAGCACTAGCAAGTTCAGGTGGCTCAAAGTTTTTCGGAGTAGATTCTGCAGATGAATTACCATTTGTTTTAGATGATAAATATGTAACGACAAAAATTGAAGGAAAAGATTTAGTTAATAAAAAACTTGAAGCTTTAAAAGCACATGCAACTCAAGTTCAAGATACAGGACCATTTTTTCAAATGGCAGAAATCTTGGGACCAGAAGCCTTAGGAGTTGAGTATTTTAGATTAGTTAAAGGACAAAAAAAATCTAACGAAATAGAAACAGATCTATTTAGCGGGATTAATGTTTAATAGAATTTTAAATCTTATAGTTTCAATATTTCTTGGATCAGGTGTTGCAATTGTAGGTGGATTTTTACAGGCAACAAAAATAAAGTTATTTCTTACAATTCCATGGGGTTTTGTACTTTACGTATTTTTACTTTTTTCCACAATTATTTTCATCAGAAATCAACATCAAACTAGATTAAATTTAGTTTCTTATTTTCTTGGATGGCTCGTTATTACTCTACTTATGAGTATGAAGTCAAAAGCCGGAGATTTAGTCCTCACAAATAATTTGACAGCATTAATTTACATACTCGGATCAGTCATCATTATTAGTGCCGCTTTGGTATTACCACTTAAAAAAACTAAATAGAATCTTCTATTGTTTTGGATTTATCGGCAATAATTTGAGTTTTTTGTTCTAATTCGGTTGCAACAATCAATATGTCACTCAAAACTTGTTTAGTAGTTGTTGAATAAGTAGCCAAAGAATTTCTAACTCTAGAAGACTCTTCTGCTAATTTTGCAGCTGCAACTCTTTGAGCTTCAAGTTGTTCTTTAAGTCTGTCTCTTTCAACTTGAGCTTCTTGCAAGAGAGTTGTAGCTTCACTTTGCGCTTGAGCATTGGCGCGCATTAGTAATTCTTCAGAACGTTTAGTGGCTTCAGAGATGATTCTCAATTCTTGTGATTTAGCATTTTCTAAAATCGAATTAGCCTCGCTTGTTGCTGAATCAATTATTTTCTTCGATTCAACTTCAACTTGTCTGTATTCTGACTGAGCTTTGTTTCTTAAATCTCTCAGATAATTTTCAGTTTCGAGTTTTTGTTTGTCTAAATCTGCTTTAGTATCTTCAACTAATTTATTATTTTCAATTCTGGTAGCTGCTATTTGAGCAGCAATAGATTCTTTAATTCCTTTTGCTTGATTCTCTGCATCAAGTAATACTGATTGAGCTTTTGCTTTTGCTGCTCTAATTAAAGTTGCAGCATCTTCACCTGCTAAAGCGGTTATTTCTGCTTCATCTAATTCAAATATGTTTGGACGTTTTGCAAGCTGTTTAACTTGTAGTTCTAATTCTTGAATTCTTTTTGAGGCTCCAGATCCGGAGACTATTGGTCTATTTAACCAACCTCTATTCGTTTTCTTTGCAGGTTCTTCAGTGGTCCATTGTGAGTTGGCTTCAATAATATTTTCAGTACCTGTTACTTCGTCACCATTATCTTGGGTCACAATTACCTTCCTTATCAATATCTATCAGCATAGATTATCAACCAAAAGGCCTGGTTTCCAGCATTAAAAGCGAGGCTAAACTTTTACATCGTGCTTAGATTTCAATTCAATGGCGTCTCTCAAGCCAAAAACTAAAACTTTATACTTATAAAACCGAACAAAATGAGAAGTAGTGGAAAATCCTGACTTAAAGAATCTAATAAAAGACTTAAACAGCCTATCTTCAGCTCGTAGGGATGATTCCGAGTCTTTAGACAAAAAAAATAGTGCAAGATTTAATTTCTTGTTTATCGTATTTTATCTAATAACTTTTATTTTTATTTTGGTTTCAATCTCAACAATTCCACCTAGAACTAAATTATTTGACCAAGATATTAGCCTAAAAATTTCAGCTACTGCCTACGAGGAGATCAACCAATATGTCCAAAATAAAATAAATTCAAAAATTGAAATTCAAACTCCCGATGGTACTGTTTTAATTGATCCTACTGCTATTAATTTAAGTCTTGATTTACCTAAAACAATAAATTCGGTACATCAAAACCCATTCGAATTTTTGAAATCTTTAGTTTTCGAAAATAAGATTGTACCGAAAATTAACTTAAATGAAGCAAAGTTTAAAGAATCTTTAAAAGAAATTGAGTTTCAATATACGTTCTTACCAACAAATGCAACACTAGAAACAAACCAAGGTAAGGTAATTACATCAAAAGCAAAGCTTGGGCAAAAAATAAACTGGGTGAAATCAATTGAAAGTTTAAAAAATAATTGGTTAAAAGACAATAAAAATATTCAAATCTATTTTGATAAAATAGAACCAAAAATTAATGATGAAGCCGTACAAGCCATGAGGGATAGTTTGGCTGAAGCAGCTGTTGCTTCACCTATTTATTTGAAATTGGATAATCAAAAAGTTATATTAAGACCTGCAATAATTGGCTCATCCTTAAGTTTTAAGGAAAAAGAAAACAAATTTATATCAGAATTTAATGAAAAAGTAATTATTCGGGAAATAGAAAATCAATTACCAAATATCGAAGATAATCCAGTAGATGCAAGATTTGAATTTATTCCAGATGGTATAAAAATAATTCCTTCGAAAGTAGGAATCAAATTTAAAGAAGGCCAGTTAGATGCTGCAATGGCTCCAGTTTTTAAACAAAAAAATAATAGAGAAGTAAATTTAGACAGCGCAGTTATTTATCCAACCGTAAGTACAGAAAGTTTAGAAAAACTAGGAATTTCAGAGCAACTAAGTTCTTTCACGCAAGAATTTGAATACCTTCCTTATCGAGAAAAAAATGTTAAAAAAGCAGCTGAATATTTAAATGAAAAAATTTTAGCTCCTGGCGAAGTTTTTTCTATGAATGAAACTATTAAAGAAAGAACTAAAGAAAATGGATACGTTAAAGGAATTTATATTGGTGAGGGTGGCCGCTTTAGTTACGGAATGGGTGGAGGAGTTTCGATTATTACTGCTGCGACTTGGTCTGCAGCATTTTATGCCGGTTTAGAAAAAATAGAGCAAAGAGCACATTCGGTACTTATTTCTAGATACACGCCAGGACTTGAGGCAACTGTTAGTTGGCCAAAATTAGATTTAAAATTCAGAAATAACACGAAGAGTCATATTTTAATAAGAGCTATCCCAGAAAAAGATAGAATTACCATTTCTATGTATGGCACAAGAGAATATGAAAAAATCACGGCAAAATTTGGTAAGCCTTATAACTTAAACAATGATATTGAAACCGTTATTTCTTACGACTCTAATTGTTTAGCTCAAGATCCTGCCCCAGGATTTAAAATTAAAGTGACTCGACAATTCTGGAAGAATAGTTTAATAATTAAGAGTGAAGATTTTTTAACAAGTTACAGACCAAGTGATCACATAATTTGTTTGAAGGAAGGTGAAGTAGCACCAACTACAAGTCCAACACCAACAATCGGGGGAGTAGAACAACCTGCACCTCAATCAGAAATTACTGCTAATTCCTGACCATTTTCTGTATCTTTAACTTCAACTCCTAATTTATTTAATTCATTTCTTAATTCATCACTTAATTTCCAATTTTTTTCTAAGCGAGCTTTGGCTCTTTTATCTAATAAATCTTTCATCTCTTGAGTAATTTCTAAAGTAGTTATTTGGGGAGTTTTACTTAAGTCAAGGCCTAAGATTTCATCCATTTTTAAGATGGTTTTGTATTTTGATCCATCTGTTATGGAATCATCTTTTTCTAAATTTCTCAGTACTAAAAGTGCTTTATTTGTGTCTAAATCTTCATCTAGATAATTTTCAAATTCTTTCAAATAAACAATATTTATTTCCCCAGGTTTGTTGGCCCAATCTTGCATTTTTTCTCGTAATTTATTTAAAGCTTTAGAGCTTGCTTTTAAACTATTCCAAGTTAAATCCATTTGGGATCTATATCTGTGCTCTAAGAAAGATAATCTAATAGAAAGAGGATCTAATCCTTTTTCTATTACCTCTTCAACTAGTAAAACATTTCCTGAAGATTTACTCATTTTTCTGCCTTCAAAAAGTAAATGTTCGCCATGAATCCAATGACTTACAACATCTTTATTTGTTGCGGCATTGCTTTGCGCTCTTTCATCTTCATGATGGGGAAAACGTAAATCAATTCCACCAGTATGAACATCTATTTTTTCTCCTAAGAATTTCAAACTCATAGCAGAACATTCAATGTGCCAACCTGGAAAACCTCGGCCCCATGGTGTTTGCCAAGTCAGTTGAGTTCTTGAATCTTTGGCAATTTTCCATAATGCCCAATCTGCGTGAAAGTTTTTATTAGGATCTTCCTTACCTTCAAATCGATGTCCTGGTTTTAAATCTTCTAGTTTATTTCCACTAATTTCGCCATAACTTGAAAAAGATCTAGCGTCAAAGAAAACACTGCCATCTTTTCCAACATAAGCATGTTTTTTTTCAATCAAAGTTTTTATTAAATCAATCATTAACTCAATAGATTCACTTGCTTTTGGATAATTTGTGGCAGGCAATATATTTAAGCTTTTTAAATCTCTGTGAAAAGATTTTTCATATTTTCTTGCAATAGATAGAGCATCACTTGCTTCTTTACTTGCTTGAGTAATTAAACGATCTTCTGTATCAAGTTGTCCTTCATCAACTCCGCCTAAACCCTGATCATCTGCCATATGGCCAACATCTGTGATGTTTTGAATAAGTTCAACTTCAAGACCTTGATATTGAGCAAGTCGCTTTATTAAATCTGTTAACAAAAAAGTTCTCATATTGCCAACATGAGCGTCTCGATAAACCGTAGGACCGCAGGCATAAATTTTTAAAACACCCTTAGTTGATGGTTTAATTTCAACTACTTGCCTTAGGCGAGTGTCATAGAGTCTCATGAGTTTAAGCGTAGTTGAATTTCAATTTTTAGCATACGCATTCTGTAGTTGTCTCTAAATTTTTAAAATATCTGTAATAGGCGTATTCATGATGAACTTCATAGCCTAGGGATTCATACATTTTTACTGCTACCAAATTAGATTTCAGTACTTGTAGAACTATTTTTTTATGCCCAATTTCTGCAACAGCATTAGAAAGTGCTTTCATTATTTTTTTAGCCAAACCTTGATTTCGATATTTTTCATCAACCCACAAAGTAGTCACCATGGCTTGTTTATCAGATGCAGAAATTCTGCCCGTGGCAATAATTTGCCCCTGATCGTTTTCGATAGATGCAAATCTAACAAAAGATCCACTCAACAATAATTCTTTACTGATTCTTGCACTTACCTCTTCATCTCTATTCAAAATTGCATCAAACCATTTATCACTCAAAGTGGATTCCAGTATTACACCCGTTACATTATTTTTCTCAGCATCACCAATCATGTAATAAGCA
>JBJSWT010000018.1:0-911 GCA_046086025.1 Actinomycetes bacterium
TGAATCAAATTACAAGAGTAAATATTCAAAAATTGCCATACTTGCCTCAGGTGTTGCAATGCCTTGGGCATTAAAAGCTAAAGAAATATTAGAAAAAGAATATGAAGTTAGTGCTGATGTTTATTCAGTTACTTCATGGAATGAATTAAGAAGAGATGGTCTAGAAGTAGAAAGAAAGAATTTATTAGAAAATGAAAACAAAAAACCATTCATTTCTCATTTATTAAAAGATCACAAAGGTCCAGTAGTTGCAGTTTCGGATTGGATGAGAATTGTTCCTGAGCAAATAAGACCGTATTTGAAGCAAAATTTTATAAGTCTTGGAACTGATGGTTGGGGAGTATCAGATACAAGAGGTGCATTAAGAAGGCATTACCTAGTTGATGCAGAATCAATTGTTGTGCAAAGCCTTAAGACTTTAGCTCATAATGATGAATTTAAATCTAGCAAAGTTTCTGAAGCGATTAAAAAGTATCAATTAAGTAATCCAGCTGCAGCAGACCCAGGAAGTACTGCTGGAGATAGCTAGTTAGAAAAGTCCTTCAATTTCACCTAAAGGATTTAACTTTATTGAATTTGCAGCGGGAGTTTTTGGTAATCCTGGCATAGTCATAATTTCGCCAGTAACTACTACGATAAATTCGGCTCCAGCTGAAAGTCTTACCTCTCTAATCTGTACAACGTGACCAGATGGTGCACCTTTTAAATTAGGATCAGTCGAAAAAGAATATTGAGTTTTTGCCATGCAAATTGGAAATTTTCCATAACCTGAGTCTTCATAAACTTTAAATTGGTCTCTCACATATTTATCAGCGACTACTTCACTAGCACCGTAGATATTCTGTGCAATAGTAGAGACTTTGTCCCATAAACTTAAAGAATCTTCATAAAGTGGTTTAAACTTTGAATTT
>JBJSWT010000019.1:0-1087 GCA_046086025.1 Actinomycetes bacterium
AAGGCAATGGCAGATTTAGTTACTCAGTCTTTTGTAAAAAGCTTTAAGTTGGCTCCAACGGCGATCGCTCGAGCAGGAAATGTTATCGGTGGTGGTGATGTTAGTCAGGATAGATTGATTCCAGATTTGATAAAAGGATTTGAAAAAAAAGAAACTGTTAATATTAGATATCCAAATGCGGTAAGACCTTGGCAGCATGTTTTAGATTGCTTAAATGGTTACATTGTTTTAGCAGAAAATGTTTTAAGTAGAAATTTACAAAGTGAATGGAATTTTGGTCCAGATAAAAATAGTTTCAAGACAGTAAAAGAAGTCGCTGATTTTTTGAAAAATCAATGGGGCGAAAAAGCAGATTGGAAAGCTCAAGATACATCAGATCTTGCAGAGGCAGAACTACTGTCTTTGGACGCAACGAAAGCTCAACGAGAACTGGGTTGGAAAAACAAGTTAAATTTTGAGCAAACACTCATGTGGACCCTTAATTGGCATAAACAGGTACTTAGTGGGGAAAACCCCAGAGAAGTTACGCGTAAACAAATTCTTGAATTCATGAAACTTTAGAAGAAATGCATTTTGATATGTGCGGATTAGGCATCAAATACGAATAATTTTTACTATATAAATAGTATGGGAAGTGCGGTAGAGCCCATAAAACTTAAGTTCAGGAGCAAGTAAGTGTCTGGATCATTTGAATCAAATCCACTGGGAAATGCTCATATTCCATCCCAATATGTTGATCAAGATCCAAATGAAACAAATGAATGGAAAGACTCTTTAGAGTCAGCTGCAAAACTTCAAGGCAATCGCCGCGCAAAATTCTTAATGCTTGAATTATTAAGAAAATCAGCAGAGCTTGGTTTGGAAGTTCCAACAATTGCAAGTACTGATTACATAAACACAATTTCTCCCGATCAAGAACCTTGGTTTCCAGGTGATGAACATATTGAAAGAAGAATCAGAGCATTTATTAGATGGAATGCAGCCATCATGGTTCACAGAGCTCAAAAATATGGTGTAGGCGGACACATTTCAACTTACGCATCTAGCGCTTCACTTTATGAAGTTGGTTTTAATCATTTCTTTAAAG
>JBJSWT010000020.1:0-1280 GCA_046086025.1 Actinomycetes bacterium
CAATATTAGGAAAAGAATTACAGCAAAAGGGATATCAAACTATAACTCTTTTTGGATTAAATACTCCTGCTAAATTATTTGATAAAGACAATGAAAACTTAAGAGAAATTGTTAAACAAAAGTATCTTGAAGGTCTAAATATGTTTTTTGATGAAAAAATTGAAGATTGCATAGCTTTAGATATTGATGGTAACCCTTGTATTGAGGTTAAAACCCCTCTTGATATTGAGGAATCAGTATTTTTACCAAGAGGAAATATTTTCCACAAAACTTTGCAATGGCCTTTTGCCGAAACTGAAACAGAAATAAATACCTGGGGTGTAGAAACAGATATTCAAAATATTTTTATTTGTGGTGCAGGTGCTAAACGTGGAGGGGGCGTAAGTTCAATTCCTGGACGAAATGCAGCCATGAAAGTAATAGAAATTACTTCTAAATAAACCACATTTCAGAAGCATCGTATTCAGATTTCTTAAGCACTCTTTGATCAGCGCCAACAATTACTGAATCCGGTTTCACATCTTTTGTCACAACAGCGTTTGCACCAATTATCGCGTTTTTTCCAATTGTGATATTTCCCAGAATTTTTGCACCAGCTCCAACTAAAACTCCATCATGAACTGTGGGATGTCTTTTGCCTTTTGACATAGTTCTACCACCTAAAGTTACTCCGTGATAAAACATCACATCATCACCAATTTCTGCAGTTTCACCAATTACTACACCCATGCCATGATCTATGAAGAATCTTCTACCTATTTTTGCTGCAGGATGAATTTCAATTCCTGTTAAGAATCTGTGATAGTGAGACATCAAACGAGCAATTAGTTTAAAGTTTTTATTCCACACCCAATGAGTTACTCGATGTAACCAAATCGCATGTAAACCAGGAGAAGTTAAAACAAACTCTAGTTTTGATTTTGGTGCTGGATCTCTTTTAATCGCTGCGTCAATATCTTCTTTGAATCTGATCATTAATCCATCAAGTCTTGATAAAGAGCCGTTGAAAGATATCTTTCACCAAATGATGGAACAATAACCACAACAACTTTTCCTGCAAATTCATCACGTTTAGCAACTTGTGATGCTGCCCAAAGTGCTGCACCTGAAGAAATTCCTGCAAGAATTCCTTCTTCAGCACCTGCTCTTCTGGCGTATTTAATTGCTTCCTCGTTTGGTGCATCAAATATTTCGTCATAAACACTTTTATCAAGAATTTCTGGAATAAAATTTGGTCCAATTCCTTGCAAAGGATGACCTGCTGGATTTCCACCACTTAA
>JBJSWT010000021.1:0-1741 GCA_046086025.1 Actinomycetes bacterium
GACTAATGGTCTAAAACCAAGGTTAGTTGCTTCTTCGTACCCGGCATTAATTTCAAAGGTGGCCATAGTGCATTTTTGATATTTTCGTATTTCTAGATTGTCTAATTTTTTAATAAGTGTAAATTTTTGCTGCTCGGTCAATTCATGCCTTTTCTATAAGTTCTTTAAACATATCCTACTTCTCAATATTTCTCTTTTTTAAAACTTTTTACAGCCGCTCTCTAGATCTTTGCTTTACGAGAACAAACAACCACCGATAAGCACTACATTAAATTAGTTATTTGTGAGTAAATAAGTTCATTTAACTGTGGCTAAGTTTGATTAACTTCAAGTAATTCTGTGGCAAAATTACTTTGCTCAGAATCCCTGTTCTATGCCTAACCAATTCTCAGGGGAAGATAATTCCAAGAATCCGCATTCTTTGTAAATGCTATGAGCATCTCTCGTCTTCAAAATCAATCTAAAGCTTGGTGAATTCTGAAAATATGAAATGGCAGCTTTAGTAATTGCATGTCCAACTCCTAAACCCCTGTGATCAGGATGAACGTAAACATCGCAAAGCCATCCAAATGTATAACCGTCAGTGACAAGTCTTCCAACTCCAATAAACTTTCTGTCTTCTCCGCGAACTGAGATTGGAATAGAATTATTGAAAGTTGCCTTTATAGTTTCAGAATCTCTGCCTATTGCCCAGTAGGCATCATTTGAAAGCCACTCAATAACGCTCTCAATATCTAAATCACTTGGGTCATAACTAGTAGTGAATCTCAAATCGAAACTCCTCATTTAATGGAAGTCGAACCTAAGACTGAAATATTAGCCTTTACCGATATCGATGAACAAGATTCTTGATTACAAGACTTCATGGGAGCCGCTTTCGGGAATTGAACCCGAGACCTTTGCTTTACGAGAGCAACGCTCTGCCAACTGAGCTAAAGCGGCCGGGTTTATTTAATTTGATGACGTGGGCATTTGTGCCACACGTTGATCGCGTTTTTTAATTAATGAATCAACCATGTCAATAAATCTTTTAACACTTTCGCCAGGTTTAGTATCACCAAAATAATAATTTCTTAATTCTTGATATCTACTTCTATCAAAATTTCCAGATAAATGATCTGAAATCAAACTTTCTATATTAGAAATATTGTCTTTATTAATAATTGTGACTGCTTTTGAAACTGGTGCTACTTGGTTAAATAATTTTGTGTCACTTCTTCTATCACACATAAGCATGGCACCATTTGGTTTTAAATATAAATAATCAATAGTTACAGCCGAAACATCAGAAACCAATAAGTCAGCAACTTGCAAAACTGGCATTGGATCTCCTGTGACTAATTGATGTTTTGCATTTTTATCTTTATTATTTGCATTTTCTAATTTTTCTAGAATTACTTTATGCGGTTTTGTAGCGATTAAAGCTTTTGCAGCAACAATTTTGGGATGAGGTTTATAGAGCACTGTGGCATTTGGAATTTTAAGCATCGCATCAATTATTTTTTCACCATATAAATCAACTGAGGTGTAGTTATTTGCTTCTTGATCACCATGCCAAGTTGGAGCATAGACTAATATTTTTCTTTCCCTAGGTACTTCTGTTGGTTTACTTAACAAATCTAATTGTGGTCTTCCAATAACTATTTCTTTATTTTCATCTGTAACAATTAGCGCATTAGCTAATCGATCTTTTGCCGCTTGTCCTGCTACTGCCACAACATCGTAGGCATACATTTGTCTT
>JBJSWT010000022.1:0-1312 GCA_046086025.1 Actinomycetes bacterium
TGGAGTAAATGTTTCCTTAAGACAAATACTGGGCAAAATGGATTTAGTTCCAATAGCTGTTGCAGATGACGTTGTGCAGGATTTAGATACCTGGGCAGATGTTGCAAAAGTTATGAGAGAAAGTGGAAATATGACAGATGCTTGGATAAAAAATATAGCAAAAAAATTAGAACTTAATCATGAAGTTTTAGATGTGGAAAAAATATTAGATTTAACAAGAGATGTTGCACATAATGTAGAAAGAAAAGTTGCTCCCTTAACTACATTTCTTTTAGGTTATGCGGCTGGAAAAAGTAATCTAGCTAAAAAAGAAATTGAAGAACTTGTTGAAAAAATTAATCAATCAGTAAAAGAATGGCAAGATAAAAAATAATGACAAAGAATTTTTCTCATCTAAATAAGGAAGGTAGTGCTCACATGGTTGATGTGAGTAAAAAGGATGTAACCATTCGTACTTCTAAAGCTAGATGTGTTGTGGAGTTTAGTAATGAAGTTTCAAATTTGATTAAAGAAAATAATTTACCTAAAGGTGATTTATTTGCAACAGTTCGAATAGCAGGAATCATGGCAAGTAAAAAAGTATCAGAATTAATTCCACTTTGTCATCCACTATCGATTGATGCAATTTCTATAGATATAGAACACAAAGAAAATACTTTAGTAATCACAAGTGATGTAAAAATTGAAGACAAAACTGGTGTAGAAATGGAAGCCTTAACAGCCGTTACAGTTGCAGGTTTAACAGCAATTGACATGATTAAAAGCGTTGATCCAAGTGTGAAAATATCTGAAGTAAAACTATTAGAAAAAACTGGTGGCAAAAGTGGCCATTGGATAAACCCTAAATGACAAACGATTTAACCAATATAAAAATTCAAGTAATAACAGTTTCAGATCGAGCCTCCAAAGGTATTTATGAAGATGAGTCAGGCTCTTTATTAAGACAATTGCTTACTGAAAAAGGTGGAAATTGCAGTGAAGTTATTTTAATTCCAGATAAAATTTCTAAAATTCAAAAAGCCATTACTAAATCAGTAAAAAAACATGACTTAGTCATAACTACTGGTGGTACAGGAATTAATCCCAAAGATAAAACACCGCAAGCAACTAAAGAAATATTGGAATATGAAATTCCTGGAATTTCTGAAATTTTAAGAATTAAATCATTTGAAAAGGTTCCCACTTCAATTCTTTCAAGAGCAGTATCTGGAGTAATTAATAAAACGTTAATTATTAATATTCCAGGTTCAAAAGGAGCTGTTAAAGACGCTGTTGAGATTTTAAGTCCAGTAATTAAACATGCAATAGATCA
>JBJSWT010000023.1:0-5599 GCA_046086025.1 Actinomycetes bacterium
CAAGATTTAGAGTTTGAGATATTTGGGAAGTTGAAACCGGGTCTCCAAATAAAGAATTTACTCTCCATGTAGTGACAGCTTTTTTACCAATAGTTTCTGTTCTTGCACTTCTTACTAATAGTTTTTCTATTGATAAAACCCCTGCAATAAGACCTAATAAACCAGTTTGGTCGTCAGTAACAATTGTTAAAGATATTCCATCTGAAAATTCTTTCATTTCCAAAACAAGATCATCTTTTCTATTTACTAATTCTTTTTTTTCTTTAGCTAATAGTGGTTTAGGTTTAGTTTTTACTCCCCTTATTTCATTTCTTACTTTCTCCACCAATTCTTGAATTAATTGCTGTCTCCATTCACTACTTGCTAATGGACCAGTGGCAAACATATCTGCAAGTGTTAAGTAGTAAAGAAGATCTAAGAAAGTTTCATTTTCAACAATTTTTGCAACACTAGTTATGGTGAGAGGATCTTCTAAATCTCTTTTTGTGGCATATTCAGGTAAAAGTAGATGATGCTGCACAAGTTTTACTAATATTTCTGAATCTTCTTTGTTAAATCCAAGATTTGGAGCAAGTTTTTGCATAATTTCTGCTCCCTCATCAGAATGATCTTTTTCCCCACCTTTTCCAATATCGTGAAAAAAAGAACCCACTAACAATAAATCTGGCCGAGAAACTTCTCTGATGTAATTATTTGCATAAATTGCTGATTCCAAAAGATGTCTATCAACGGTGAATGAATGTATTTGGCTATTTTGAGGACATCCTCGAACTTGACTCCAAATAGGAAACCAAATATCAATTAGTCCTGCAAAATCTAAAGACTCCCATGTAGAAATTAAATGTCTACCTGAACCAAGTAATGAAATAAATGCATCTTTTGCTTCCTGATTCCAAGGCTGAATTAATGGTTTGGCCTCCTTTTTTATTCGTTCTAATGTGTGTTCAGCTATAAATAATCCAGCTTGAGAACTTGCTGCAGCAAGTCTTAAACCCAAAGTTTCATCAAGAGCAATTTTTGAATCTTTAGCGAGCACCACCTCGTTATCTTGAATAACTGCCCCATCAACCAAAGGTGTCCTGTTTTCTGTTTTTAGTTTTTTTATAAAACTAGATTTAGAAATAAGTGAATTAACTTTATGCCAAATAACATCGCTATGGTGAGCAATTATTCTTCCTGAATATGAAACTTTTCTGATTAATTGATCTGCATCTTTTAAATCAGTGAGTTGAGCAACACTTACTTGTTCTTGTCTAATTAATTTGTCACTTGGTTTATCTAAAACTGTATGAAGAGCATCTCTTATATCTTGAAGTATTTGACTATTTTCATCTAATATTTTTTTAGGAATATCTATTTTCCAAGTAGCAGCAACTGCTCTTAATATTGTGATGTCTCTTATTCCACCGTATGACTCTTTCAAGTCTGGTTCTATTAATTGGGATAGTTCTCCCTCTTTTTCTTTTCTTGCTAGAACTTGTTCATATAGTTCTTTTAGTCTTTTGTCTGCAAAGGCTCTCCAGTCTTGTAAAACTGAAGAACTTATCTGTTTTTCTAAGTTGTCATTTCCAACGATGGTTCTTGCATCCAGCCAGCCCAAAACCACAGCTAAATCCATTGAAGCCATATTTCTTACTTGTGAGGAAGTTCTAACCGAGTGGTCTAACTTGATCCCTAAATCCCATATTGGATACCAAAGTTTTTCAGCGATTTCATCTATTTTGTAATCTTTTTCGTGAACTAAAACTAAATCAAAATCTGAACCAAGTGTTAAATCTTGTCTGCCATTTGCCCCAACTCCAATAAGAGCAACTTTGTCAAAATCTTCCTTTTTTACAGCATTGTTAAATAAATTTATTAAGTATTTATCGGTAATTTGTGATAATTGCAAACGACGTGCTGCTCCAATAGGAGCAGCACGTAACGTTTTTCTTTCTTCTAAATAGTCCACTAAATAGCTTCGGAGCCGTGTTCACCTGTTCTAACTCTTACCACGTCTTCAACAGGTATAACCCAAACTTTTCCATCGCCAATCTTTCCAGTTTTTGCTGCAGTAACAATTGCATCAACAACCTTTGTTACATCAGAATCATTAACTAAAGCTTCGATTCTGACTTTGGGAACTAGATCAACGGTGTATTCAGCGCCACGATAAACCTCAACGTGACCACCTTGTCTGCCATAACCTGCAGCATCAGACACTGTCATTCCTTTTATTCCTTGTGACTGAAGAGCTGCTTTTACATCTTCAACTTTGAATGGTTTAACTATTGCAGTTACTAGTTTCATGCGCTTACTCCTTTGCTTGAACCTTTAGAACTATCAACTAGGTCGTAAGCAGTTTCTGCTTGCAACGCAATGTCAACACCTTCTAATTCTTCATCTTTGGTAACTCTAAATCCAAGAGTTGAGGTTAAGATTTTAGCAATTAGATAAGTGAGCACAAAAGAGAAAATCATGACGATTAATGCTGCTTCAATTTGAATTACTAATTGAGAGATTCCACCGCCATAAAATAACCCATTAACACTTAACTCATTTACTTTTGTGGTGCCAAATAATCCAATCAAAATCGTTCCCACTAATCCGCCCACTAAATGCACACCAACTACATCTAGAGAATCGTCATAGCCGAATCGATATTTAAGTCCTACTGCTAAAGCAGTAACTGCTCCTGCAATTAGACCAATTATTAATGCCCCAAAGGTGTCTACGAATGCACAAGCTGGAGTTATTGCAACAAGTCCTGCCACAATTCCAGATGCGGCACCAAGTGAAGTTGCATGTCCATCTCGCAATCTTTCCACAAGTAACCAACCTGCAACGGATGCACAAGTTGCACTAAATGTGTTAACGAATGCAACAGCGGCTAAACCATTTGCTCCAAGTGATGATCCAGCATTAAAACCAAACCAACCAAACCACAATAAACTTGCACCAATCATTACTAGGGGAAGATTTGAAGGTCTTAGAAGCATTTTTCCAAAACCAATTCTTTTTCCTAATACAAGTGCAAGTGCTAAACCTGCAGCACCTGCATTGATATGCACAGCTGTTCCTCCGGCAAAATCAAGTGCTTTTAATTTTGTGGCAATAAATCCACCACCATTTGCTTCTTGATCACCAAAATAAAACACAGCACGAGCAATAGGCAAATAAACAATTGTTACCCAAATGGCTGAGAAAACTAACCAAGTTCCAAATCTTGCTCTATCTGCAATTGCACCAGAGATAAGTGCAACAGTGATTACAGCAAACATTGCTTGAAATGCAATAAATGCACCAGCTGGAATTGGATAATAAGCTCCGTTAATTGCTAAAGCTGAAGTGTTTAATAAACCTTCTAATCCAAAATAAGTTCCTGGGTTTCCTAAGAAACTTCCAGAATCCAATGCTGGACCAAAAGCTAATGAATAACCATAAGTTACCCAAATAATTCCTACGACGATAAGTGCACCAAATGACATCATCATCATGTTCAATGTTGATTTGGCTCGAACCATTCCGCCGTAAAAGAGTGCTAAACCAGGCACAGTCATCAGTAAGACCAGAGCTGCGCTGATTAACACCCAAGCAGTATCTCCTGCACTAATTTCAGGCATTAATAAATTCACATCCTTTGTGGGATTTGAGTTGTTGATTTCCTATATAAAACGCGCCATTGCGTGAAGGAATATATGAATATTGGCTGAACTAGATTTCAAAAAGGGCTAAATAATGTTACAAAGGTGTTAAATTTAATCACAATCTGAAAAAAAAGGGGTTAAAAATGGAAATTTTAGCCTTGGGCATTGTTTCTTTTGCCGCCGGATTTATCACTCTTTATTCTGGCTTTGGACTAGGCACAATCCTCTTACCTGTTTATGCACTATTTCTACCTTTAACTTCAGCAATATCAGCAACAGCCATAGTTCATCTTCTCAATAATTTATTTAAATTTGGATTGGTTTATAAAAAAATAACCTGGAATATTGTGGTTCGTTTTGGCATAACGGCAAGTATTTTTTCAATACTTGGTTCTTTAGTCCTGGTTTCACTTGCTGGACAAGAAGATTTACTTCATCAAGTAATAGGTGCTCTCATTGTTTTCTTTGCACTTTTTGAGATACTGCCTAACTTAAGAAAAATTCAATTTTCTGAAAAATTAATTCCTTTAGGTGGAGTTTTATCAGGATTCTTTGGTGGATTATCTGGCCATCAAGGAGCATTTAGATCCATGTTTTTACTTAAAACTGGTTTAAATAAAGATTCATATATTGCAGATGGAGTAATAATTGCCTTAATTGTTGATATATCCAGAATAATTGTTTATGGCTTAAGCATTTTTAGTCTAGCTTCTTTTAGCCAATCTTCATCTTTAAATATGTTTGTAGTGGCAGTTCTTGCGTCATTTGCTGGCTCATTTATTGCAAATAAATTTTCTAATAAAATCACCATCAATTCTATTAAAATTTTAGTTTCAGTGATGATGCTTGTGATTGGTTTATTGTTAATTTTTCAAGTAATTTAATCTTTATAATCACTAGGTAATCTTTTATTAGTAGTTTCTGGAACACTTAATCTTTCTAGATAATCTTTAACGTTTGGATAAATATCTATTAGATCTTTGTAATGGCCACCTTCAAAAGAGTTTGTATTAAATCCTGGAGCCATGGTGCAACCAAATAATCCCCAATCTCCTCCAGGCACAATTTCTCCTGCTTGCCAAACCCCTTTAGGAACAACAAACTGTATTAATTCACCTTTTTTAAAATCACTGCCTAAAACAACTATTTTTGTTTCTTTATTGGGATAAAGAAGAATTAATCTAATGGGATCGCCTGCATAAAAATGCCAAATTTCATCAGAAGTTAATTTATGAAAAAGTGAACAACTTCTTGGCGAATCAGAATAAAGACCAAGAATTGCAGTTCCATCAGGTCCTTTATTTGCATTTGTTGAATCACTTTCATAAGTCTTTGAAAAATAGGTTCCTTCTATGGGAAGAATTGTCATCTTAAAGTGTTCAATTACTTCATTTGCTGAAAGTTTCAATTCAATAAACCTTCAACAAAATCATTTGGATCAAAAGCAACTAAATCATCAATTGATTCACCAATGCCGACAAATTTAACTGGTACGTTTAATTCTTTTTGCACTGCAATTACGATTCCACCTTTAGCACTTCCATCAAGTTTGGTTAAAACTATTCCCGTCACATCTACTGCTTCTGTAAAAACTCTTGCTTGAATTAATCCATTTTGACCAGTTGTGGCATCAATAACTAACAAAATTTCTGTCACAGTTGCATGTTTTTCAATAACTCTTTTAATTTTTCCCAATTCATCCATTAGAGCATTTTTAGTGTGCAATCTTCCTGCGGTGTCAATCAATACGACATCTGCTGCAACGGATAAACCTTTTTGGACAGCATTAAATGCAACAGTAGATGGTTCTGAGTTCTCTTCTCCTACAACTACTTCGACATTACTTTTTTGCCCCCAAGTTTGTAATTGTTGACTAGCTGCTGCTCTGAAAGTATCTGCCGCACCTAACACGCATTTCTTGCCGTTTTTAGTAAGTAAATTTGTAAGTTTTCCAACCGTAGTGGTTTTTCCTG
>JBJSWT010000024.1:0-4828 GCA_046086025.1 Actinomycetes bacterium
ATTGTGTAGAACCATAATTACAGCTTCCTACCCCACTAGTTTCTGTATAAATATTTGATTTACACATCAGAACTTTTGTGGTGTAACCCAAATAATTAGTACTTGGATCCCATGAATAACCAGCAGGAACAGCCACTTGAACTTGCGTGACAATATCTTCACCAGTTAAAACTGTGCTGGAAACTGCTGAAATCGATTCCAAAGTAATGGCATCACTTGAAGTAGCTTGGGCAGGAATTTCTTTAAATAGTGCTACAAAAATAGGAATAACTAAGAATAAATAATATTTATTTTTCTTCCTCATATTCGTCCCTCGAGTAATAGATACTCGTGGGACGAGTTAGATATTTAAAATATTTCCTTACTTGTTCCTAATTTGGTACAAGTTTTTATTTAGTGATTATCTTTGAAATTCATCAACTTCGTGGAACTCGGCGAGATTTCCAAAGTTCAACGTCTGTTGTATTAAATGGTCTAATTCCACTTGCAAGTTTTGCTTCTAATGCTCTTATGTGATTTTCTAAAAGAAGTATTCTTTTTACTCCTTCCAAATTAACTCCTTCAGCAGTTAATTGAGCAACGTATTTTAATTTGGCAATATCAATACGCGAATAAAGTCTTCGGGAACCTCCTTGACGAGAAGGTGAAACAATTCCTAATTTGTCGTATTGGCGAAGTGTTTGAGGATGTAATCCACTTAATTCAGCTGCAATCGAAATTGCAAATACTGGAACATGATCTTCAACACCACGATAATTTTTCTTTTGAGTCATAATTATCGTTTCCTTCTTGCATTTAGGGCAATAATTTCTGCTCGAGGATTATCGTGAGTTACTTCTTTTGCATATTCTTCTAATAAATCTTTTGCTTTACCTTGAATGTTTTGTGGCACTACTACTTCAACTTTTACTAATAAATCCCCTTTGCCACCACTTGCTTTAGGCATTCCTTCGTTTTTTACTCGAAAGATTCGACCATTTTGAGTATTTGCAGGAATTTTTAAAGTAACGGTTGTGCCAGTTGGAACTGGAACTGCAATTTGTGAACCAAATACTGCTTCGTCATAGCGAACTGGAATGGTGATTCGAACATTGTCTTGATCTCGTTCAAAAATTTCATCATTTTTAACAAAAACGTGAACAATTAAATCTCCAGCTTCACCGCCTCTTTCACCTGGTTCGCCTTTGCCTTTAAGTCTTAATTTGGAACCATTTTTAATTCCTGCAGGAATTCTTGCTGTGATAGTTCTTGCTTCATTAACAATTCCTGTTCCTTTACAAGCAGGATCTTTTTGTTCCACAATTCGACCACTGCCGTAACAAATAGAACAAGTGTCAGCAAAACCAAAACCTCCAGCATTTCGCATAGTTTGGCCAGTTCCATTACAAGATGAACATTTCTTTGGAGTTGTTCCAGGTTTTGCACCAGTTCCTTTACAAACAGAACAAGAAGTTTCTCCTCTTAAAGTAATTGGCAAAGTTGTGCCCTCAAGAGCGTCATTAAATGAAATTGTTACTTCAGTTTCTAAATCAGATCCTCGTCTAGATCTTTGACGACGATTGTTTCCACCAAATAAATCACCTAAATTAAATCCACCTAAAACATCTTCTAAATTAATATTGAAACCTTGAGCATTATTCATATTTCTTGGATCAAATCCACCAAAACCACCAGCACTTGCACCGTAAGTTCTTATTTGGTCATACTCAGCACGTTTCTTTGGATCAGATAACACGTCATATGCTTCAGAAACTTCTTTAAATTTTTCTTCTGCATTTTTATCTTTATTTGTGTCAGGATGAAGTTCGCGAGCAAGTTTTCTATATTTCTTTTTTAACGTTGCATCATCAACATCTTTACTTACGCCAAGAATTGAATAGTAATCTTTTTCTAAATAATCTTTTGCACTCAATTACTATTCACCTCTTTTCTTTTCATTAAGCTTTCGGTTGTTTAACTACAACTCGAGCCGGACGAAGAATTCTTTCACCAACTTTGTAACCAACTTGGGCAACAGTTGCAATTACTTGTTCACTTACACTTTCGTCTTCCATTGTGGAAAGTGCTTCGTGAATACTTGGATCAAACACTTCTTCAACTTTTCCAAAATGTTCAAGCCCTAATTTTTTAACTACTGTGCTTAAGGCATCTGCAACTGTAGAAAATGTTCCAGTTAAATCACCAAATTCTCTGGCACGAGAAATATCATCCAAAATTGGAATCAATTGCTCTAACACATTTGCAGTGGATAGTTCGCGAAATAATTCTTTGTCACGATCTACTCGTTTTCGATAATTTGCATACTCTGCAGTAATGCGTTGTAGATCAGAAGTTAGTTCAGCAATTTTTTCCGAAGACTTATCAAGGCCAAGATCTGCGACATCATTTGCTGATTGGTCAGCCCCCTTTTCTACTCGAGGCTGACCAGTTTCAGGATCAATACGACGTTTGTCGCTAATCTTTACGCCTTCGCTTGACTCTTCGTTTAGCTCAGACGCATTGCTCACTTGTTGTTAGCTCCTTCGTCAACAATTTCTGCATCAACAATGTCTTCATTGTTGTTTTCTGAAGTTGCTCCATCTTGATTTGCAGTCGCATTTTGTGCTTGTTCTTGATACATCGCAGCACCTACTGCTTGGGATGCTTGAGCAACTGTTTCCATCGCAGTTTTAATCGCTGCAATGTCTGTTCCTTCTAATGCTTTTTTCAAAGTATTTAGAGGTTCTTCCACATTTGCTTTAGCATCAGCTGGAATTTTTTCTGCATTATCTTTTAAGAATTTTTCAGTTTGGTAAACAAGACTTTCTGCACCATTTCTGACATCTGCTTCTTCTTTACGCTTCTTATCTTCTTCAGCGTGAGCTTCAGCATCTTTCATCATGCGATCAATTTCTTCTTTACTTAGTCCTGATCCACCAGTAATTGTCATGGATTGTTCTTTGCCTGTGCCTAAATCTTTGGCACTTACATGCACAATTCCGTTGGCATCAATATCGAAAGCAACTTCGATTTGTGGAATTCCTCTTGGAGCAGGTGGTAAACCTGTTAAATCAAATGTTCCAAGATTTTTGTTATAGGCAGCAATTTCTCGTTCTCCTTGGAAAACTTTGATTTGCACACTTGGTTGATTATCTTCAGCGGTAGTAAAGATTTCTGAACGTTTGGTTGGAATTGTGGTGTTACGTTCAATTAACTTGGTCATAACTCCACCTTTAGTTTCAATACCTAAAGAAAGTGGTGTCACATCAAGTAACAAAACATCCTTAACTTCACCTTTTAATACACCAGCTTGTAATGCTGCACCAATTGAAACAACTTCGTCTGGGTTAACAGATTTATTTGGTTCTTTGCCAGTTAATTTCTTAACTAAATCAGTAACTTGTGGCATACGAGTTGATCCACCAACTAAAACAACTTGATTTATTTTTTCTTTAGCAATTCCTGAATCTTTAATTACTTGTTCAACGGGATTTTTGGTGCGATCTAATAAATCTTGTGTCATTGATTCAAATTGTGCACGAGTTAGTGTTTCATCTAAATGCAATGGGCCAGCTTGTGATGCGGTTATGTATGGCAAATTAATATTTGTTGAAGTTGAAGAAGACAATTCAATTTTTGCTTTTTCTGCAGCTTCTTTCAAACGTTGTAATGCCATGTTGTCTTTAGAAAGATCAACACCATTTTTGTTTTTAAATTCAGTGACCATCCAATTGATGATTTTGTCATCCCAATCATCGCCACCTAATTTGTTATCACCAGCTGTTGCTTTAACTTCAACAACACCTTCGCCGATTTCTAAAAGAGAAACGTCAAATGTTCCACCACCAAGATCATAAACAAGAATTAATTCTTCCTTGTTTCCTTTATCTAAACCGTATGCAAGTGCTGCTGCAGTTGGTTCGTTAATAATTCTTAAAACATTTAATCCCGCAATTTCGCCAGCTTCTTTTGTAGCTTGACGTTGCGCATCATTGAAATATGCAGGAACAGTAATTACTGCATCTGTTACAGAATCACCTAAATAACTTTCAGCATCTCTTTTTAATTTCATTAAAGTTCTAGCTGAAATTTCTTGTGGTGTGTATTTTTTGCCATCAATGTCTACTGACCAAGATGTTCCCATGTGTCTTTTTACAGAGCGAATAGTTCTGTCAGGATTTGTTACTGCTTGACGTTTTGCTACTTCACCAACTAGTACTTCACCGTTTTTGGCAAAAGCTACAACTGATGGGGTGGTTCGAGCGCCTTCAGCGTTAGCTATAACTGCTGGGTCGCCGCCTTCTAGGACCGTAACCACTGAGTTGGTGGTTCCAAGGTCAATACCGACCGCACGTGCCATATTTGATACTCCTTTGATACTTGAAATAGCCACTTTTGGGCTAATTGTTATCTATATTGACGCAAACCAACTCAACATGCAACTTTTCTTAGCCAAGTTAACTCAAGGTTCTTGAGTTAAACAGACTCAAGAATAGGGTTCTACTATATGTAGGCATGTATGTACCGAATTTGTAACTAATGACCGATCAGCTGCTCAAGAAAAAATTTAGTTTAGGGTCGATTTCATATAGAAGGGTCGTAAATTTAATCAGGCTTCCCCCGCTACGCAAAGCATCCGGGTATGAAGCCCTTAAATCGCCAAGTATTGAGAAAACACTACTTCACAGTGCAGACCATTTGATAGGCAAATAACTGAGGCCTAAAAAAAATCAATAATCTTTCAATCTTACTCAAAATTTGAGTGAATGTTCTATTTTTGAAAATATTTTCCCAAGGAGTAGATGAATAATCTAAACAAATAATTTCCAAATTAGATTTGCTTATTAAT
>JBJSWT010000025.1:0-2244 GCA_046086025.1 Actinomycetes bacterium
ATTCCATTTTTCAAAATTATCACTTGAAGAAAGAATTGGACGATAGAAACAATCTCTAAATCTTTCCATGGTGTGGGCAGCACCGAGGAAATGTCCTCCGTGACCAACTTCAACGTGTGCATCAAAAGCAAGTGAGGCTTCATTTATTTCTAATGGAGTAAATTCTGCTTGTAGCATTCTTAAAATTTCAATATCAACTACAAATTTTTCATAACTTGCTACAAGTCCACCTTCTAACCAACCTGCAGTATGCATTACCCAATTAGCGCCAGCTAAAAATGTTGGAAGCATTGTCATTAAGGATTCATATCCTGCTTGCGCATCGGCAGTTTGTGATGAATTTAATCCACCACCAGATCTAAAAGGTAATCCAAAATGTCTTGCAATTTGTCCTGTGCAAAGTAAACCAATTCCTGATTCTGGTGTTCCAAATTGTGGAGAGCCAGATTGCATATCAATATTTGATAAAAATGAACCAAAAATTACTGGAGAACCTGGTCTAATTAATTGAGACAAAGTAATACCGGTTAGTGCTTCTGCAATTTGTTGAGCAAGAGTTGCAGGAATTGTTACAGGGCTCATTGCACCCATTAATAAAAATGGAGTTAATAAGACTGCTTGATTTGCAGCAGAGTATTCAAATTGAGCATCCAGCATACGATCATCCCAACGAAGTGGGGAGTTGCAATTAATTAAAGAAATAGTGCATGGAGTTTTTTCAATATTTTCTCTTCCGCCAAAAATAATCTCTGTCATTTTCAATACGTCTTTTGCGTTTCTTCCTGAAACAACATTTCCCATATAGATTTTGTCAGTCAAAGTTTGTAAGGCGTATGTCATGTCAATATGACGGGTATCTAATGAAGCATCATTTGGTTCGCAAATAACTCCACCTGCTGAATCCATTTCTGGAAACGATTGAGCAAGTTTCGTAAAATTTTTAAAATCTTCAAGTGTTGCGTCACGTCTAACATTTAAATCTCTAACAAATGGTGGTCCATAAACTCCACTGAAAACCATAGAGTCTCCACCAATATGAACAGTATTTTTTGGATTTCTTGCTTGTACATCAAATTCTTTAGGCGCTTTTTTAATTTGTTCTAAAATAAAATCTGGATCAAATTTGACATTATGTCCTTCAATTTTTTGGCCAGCTTTTTTAAATAACTCGATGGCACGATCACTCATGAACTCAATGCCAATTTCACTTACAATTCGTTTCCAACCTTTGTCGAGGGTTGCCATTGCATCTTGAGACAAAATTTCATATCGAGGCATTTTGTTCTGAAACATCTAGAAGGCTTACCTTTCTCGAGGAATTTGCGGCTAGGGCTAAATCTAGTACTTGACGACACCCTACTAAAGAAGCCTACAATATGAAACAATAGTTTCATATAGTGAAAACTAGAAAGGGACCTCTGGTGGCAACACCCCCTAAACGCGCAACCGGTACGCAAGCTGTTGATCGTGCTGCAGACTTGCTAGTTGAAGTTTTAAATTCTGAAACCCCTGTTACTTTTTCGTATTTAACAAATAAATCTGGTCTAGCTAAAGGAACTGCAAGCCGATTGATTAGTGCTCTAGAAAGAAATGGACTTTTGCAAAGAAATAAAAAAGGCGAAATTGAAACTGGAAGTAAAATTAATCAGTTTGCCTCAAGAACAAGTTCAGTTAGCCGCCTTGTTTCAAAATTGCAACCAATCATGAGACAAGTAGGTAACGAAACTGGAGAAACTGTCAGTTTAGCAATCGCAGGTAGTGATGCTGTAGAAAATATTGCCCAGATTGATGCAAAATATTTATTAAGTTCTAGAAATTGGGTAGGTCAGAAAGTCCCATATCACGCATCAGCTTCTGGAAAAATTTTACTTGCACACCAAAATTTAGATATATCTAAACTCAAATTAGAGAAACTAACAAATGCAACAATGGTTTCAAAAAATCAAATAGAAAAAGAAATTTCAAAAGTAAAAGAAAACGGTTATGCCATTATAATTGATGAACTTGAATTGGGATTAGTTGCAATTTCTGTTCCTGTTAAAAATGAAGTGGGAGAAGTAATAGCCGCCTTATCAGTTTCTGGCCCTTCGACTCGATTGAATCAAAATAGAATTAAAGAAATAATTAGTTTGTTAGGAAAATATTCTAAAAAGCTTGATTTATCAAATTTTGAAAAAAATGAAAACAACAGGGGGGCAGCATGACAAACGAAGAAATATTAAAAGCACTTTATGATGAAACATT
>JBJSWT010000026.1:0-2678 GCA_046086025.1 Actinomycetes bacterium
GTTATAAGTGGTGTTACCTAAACCATCTGTGCCCCAAGTTCTATTTTGTGCCATGGCAATTACTTCACCAGTTTTTGAATTAACCATTGAAATTGCTGCAGCTTTTTGACTTTGATCATCTCTTGGAATGTATTTATCAACCGCTAATTGGGCAGCTTCTTGAGCTTTTAAATCAAGAGTCGTAGTGATGGTTGCACCAGATTCTCTTAAGAAAGTATCTCTATCTTCTTGAGATTCACCAAATGAAGGATCATTTCTAATAATTTGCACAACATAATCACAAAAATATGGAGAAATAGAACCTGTGCAACCATTTCTAATTGGTGTTGGATTTAGATAAGTTTTAACTGAAATCTTTTTTAACTTTTCTGCTTCATTGCCATCAAGAAAACCATTTGAAACCATACGATCTAAAACTTGATTTCTTCTATTTTCATTTCGTGCAGGATTTCTAATTGGATCAAAACCAGTTGGTTGCTGCACAATGCCTGCAATAGTTGCAGCTTCAATTACAGTTAAATCTTGTGCTGATTTAGAAAAATATCTTTTTGCAGCAGCTTCAACACCGTGAGCTCCTGCACCAAAATATGCAATATTTAAATATCCCGCCAAAATTTCTTCTTTTGTGTTAATTCTTTCTAAAGCAAGGGCATAACGCATTTCTCTTAATTTTCTTGAAATAGTTTTTTCTTTAGCCGCAGTTGCTTCTTCAGGAGTTTTAGCTGATAAAACTAAAGTATTTTTTACATATTGTGGAGTTAAAGTTGATCCACCTTGCACAACCCCACCACTAATTTGATTAGTTACATAAGCTCTTAAAGTTCCTCTTAAATCAATTCCATTGTGATCAAAAAATCTTGCATCTTCAATCGAAATAATTGCATCTTGCATCGGTTTAGAAATTTGATCAATTGAGACTTCAACTCTGTTTTGTTGGTAAAGATCTGCAATAGGTGTTCCATCAGAAGCTAAAATTCTGGTGCTTTCAGGAAGAGGAAGAGTTTGTAAATTCAATGGCAAAGTATCAGCTGCTGCATTTGCTTCTTTAATTGTTTGTGAAGCAATAGCTAAAGTTGGGAAACCACCAATAAATAGTATGAGTCCAAGAAAAAGTGTCGAAATTGCTAAAAGTTGACCTATGCTTGAAAAATTCTTAGGTTTCTTACGCCAAAAATTCCCGTATAATTTATTCATCATTTCTAATTTCATTGTAACTAGAGCAGAAGGTAGAGTCGACTTATGACCAAATGGGAATACGTCACCGTTCCAGTATTGGTGCACGCAACCAAGCAAATATTAGATAACTGGGGCAGTGAAGGCTGGGAATTAGTTCAGATAGTGCCTGGTTTGAATCCAGAAAATCTAGTGGCATATTTCAAAAGACCGATAGGACAATAAGTGGGAAATATAGAAAATAAAATCAAAGAGCTAGGTTTACAACTTCCAGAACCACCAAAACCTTTAGCAGCTTATATTCCAGCAAAACAAGTTGGAAACTTAGTTTTCACAGCTGGTCAACTTCCTATGGTTAATGGCGAAATAATTCTAAAAGGTTTACTTGGTCAAGATGTTGAAATTGATCCTGCATATAACGCTGCAAAAATTTGTACCTTAAATGCACTTTCAGCAATTAAAGGTGTAATTGGTGATTTAGACAAAATTAAACAAGTTGTAAGAGTTGTTGGGTATGTAGCAAGTGTTCCAACGTTTACTCAACAACCTGCAGTTGTAAATGGAGCAAGTGAATTGTTATTAGAAATTTTTGGCGAAAATGGAAAACATGCAAGATCAGCAGTTGGTATGGCCGTTCTTCCATTAAACGCTGCAGTTGAAATTGAATTAACTGTAGAAGTTTAATTCATGAAAAATAAAAAAATTTTTTCCCCAAAGTTAATCATCACCGATTTCGATGGTTGTTTAACAGATGATCGTGTTTGGTTAAACGAACATGGTGAAGAATTTGTTGCTGCAAATCGAAAAGATGGACTTGGAATAAAAAGAGTAAAAAAACTTGGTATTGAAGTAATAATTGCAAGCACTGAAGTTAATAAAGTTGTAACAGCTCGGGGTAAAAAACATAATTTAGAAGTATTGCAAGGATTAGAAGATAAAAAAGTAGCTCTAGACGCTTACCTTGAAAAAAGAAATATCAAATGGAAAGAAGTTTGGTATATCGGAAATGAAGTAAACGATATAGAAGCTCTTGAAAGTGCAGGCTTCTCAGTTTGCCCAAGTGATGCAGTTGCAAAAATCAAAAAAATATCTAATTTGGTTTTAAAAACCAAGGGAGGATATGGAATATTTTCTGAAATTGCAATTATTTTAGAAAAAATGGTTTCTAATAAAAAATCAGGCAAAAAATAATTTTGAATAATCTCGTTGAACCAGAGTGGTACTTAGCAAGACAAAAATCTTATGAAGCAGCTGTTCAATTAGATTCAATTACATTACCGATAAGTCAATGTCTAAATAAAACATTGGCAAGTAATTTAGTTTCACTTCATCCTCTCCCACCTTTTGATACTTCAATGATGGATGGTTATGCGGTTGCAGGAAATGGGCCATGGCAAGAAATTGGAAAAATTCTTGCCGGAGGATTAGACATTTCTATAAATGATGGGCAATGTGTGGCGATCGCAACAGGAGCAAAAGTTCCAGAAAATACTTTTGCTGTCTTA
>JBJSWT010000027.1:0-4657 GCA_046086025.1 Actinomycetes bacterium
ATTTGTTAAAACCTCGAATATTAAGGTCCCATCAAATATTTCATTATTAAAAAAACCTGATTCAAAAATAATCTCTAATTTTAAAAAATCAATACCTGATCAACCGTATTTGATAAGTGGTCTAATTACAGGAACTATTAAAAAGCTAGGTAGTCTTAAAAATGATGAAGTTATTAATTGGAGATATCCAATTGCACTAGTAGATCAAGTTCTAAGTGAGCATGGAGTAGAAGTCAATATCGAGAATTCTGATTACAAGCCGTTTCATCCAGGAAGATGCGCCGTTTTTAAAATTAGAAATGAAGTTCTGGGATATGCAGGAGAAATTCATCCAAAGATGATTGATATATATGGGTTGAAGGGAAGAGTTTTTGGCTATGAAATCTATCCAGAAACAGTTCTTAACCAAATTTGTATTAAGCAAGCTCCTGTATTTTCGACCTTTCCTGTAGTTAAAGAAGACTTGGCTTTTATATTTGATAAATCAGTAATCGCCAAAGATGTTGTTTCATCAATAAAATCTATCGACCCAGACCTTATTGAATCCGTTAATCTCTTTGATGTGTATGAAGGTTCAAATCTGGAAAAGGGGCAAAAATCTCTGGCATTTAGTGTCCGTCTTAGAGCTCAAGATAGAACTTTGAAAACAGAGGAAGTTCAGCAAGTTAGAGCCGAAATCATTTCCAGGGTGGAGAAAGAGTTCCAGGCTCAACTTAGGTAGTTTTATGCGCATATGCGTATAATATGCATATGGACGTAAATGTATTTGGGGCATCTGGCTATGCCGGTGGACAACTGCTCAAGATATTGGCCAATCATCCACAATTTAATTTGAAACATGCCTTTGCCGGCGCAAAAGCTGAAACCAAAATTTCGAACGAACATACATTCTTATCAGGAATTTATGATCAAGATTTCGAGAAATATCATGACTCCAAAATAGATAAAAATGACATCTTGATATTTGCATTGCCACATGGTGAATCGGGGGAGTTAGCGAAGAAATATCTTGATCATCAAATTGTGGATCTAGGCGCAGATTTTCGATTAAATAAACCCGATAATTGGAAGAAGTATTACTCAGGAAGTTTTGCTGGGACTTGGACTTATGGCTTACCTGAATTGTCGGGACAAAGGGACCAAATTAGTAAATCTCAACACGTTGCAAATCCAGGATGCTATGCAACAGTAATAAATTTATCTTTAGCGCCTTTCATATTAAATGACCTGATCGATTTAGATCAAATATCCGTTGTCGCTACAAGTGGCACCACTGGGGCAGGTAAAAAAACAAATCAAAATTTATTAGCAAGTGAAGTCATGGGATCAATCACCAATTACAAGATGGGAGGACAACATCAACATATTGCTGAAATTCAAGAAACTCTCTCAAAGATCCAAAATCAGGAAGTTAAGTTGAGTTTTAATCCAACGCTTGGCCCTTTCTCTCGCGGCATTCTAGCCAATACTATTTTCAAAACCAAACAAAAGGTTGATACCAAAGATCTATTTTCTAAGTTCACAGATTATTACAAAGATTGCGATTTCATACAATTAATTCAAGACAGAAATATTTCCACTCATGAAGTTGTTGATACTAATACTGCAAAATTTAACATTTTTGTTGATGAAAATACTGATCAAATAACAGTTGTTGGAGTAATTGATAACTTAATTAAAGGTGCTGCAGGCCAAGCGATTCAAAATTTGAACCTAATGAATAAATTAGATGAGCAAACAGGATTACAAAAATGAGTGTGACATTTCCAATTGGATTTCTTGCCTCAGGTGTCAATTGTGGCTTAAAGGAAAGCGATAAAGATATAGCCCTTGTTGTTAACACCGGACCAAATTTTGACGCAACGGGAGTTTTTACTACAAATCAAGTAAAAGCTGCTCCAGTTTTGTGGTCTACCGAGGTTTTAAAAACTTCAAAAATTAAAGCTATTTTACTTAACAGCGGTGGTGCTAATGCCTGTACGGGAAGTAAAGGATTTCAAAATACTCATAAAAGTGCTGAATTAACTGCAAAATTATTAAATTTTGGTGCTGCAGATGTCGCTGTTTGCTCTACTGGGTTAATTGGTAAACATCTTGACATGAAAAAAATAAGTAATGGAATAGATTTACTTGTTAAAAGCTTAAATAAAGATGGTGGCAACCAAGCCGCTGAAGCAATCTTGACGACAGATTCACATAAAAAAGTAGTTGCACTTGATAAAGATAAATTTAAACTAGGCGCCATGATAAAGGGAGCTGGAATGCTTGCTCCAGATTTGGCAACCATGCTTTGTGTTATTACAACAGATGCCGATATATCTCAATTAAAATTTAAGGACATTTTGAATGAAGTTGTAAAAACTACTCTGAACAGACTTGATTCTGATGGTTGTACATCAACAAATGATTCAGTCATTCTTATGTCATCAGGAGCATCAAAATATAGTCCTTCAAGTGATGAATTTAAAAATGCTTTAATAGAAGTTTTAGATGAATTATCTAATTTACTCATAAATGATGCAGAAGGTTCCACCAAAAATATTGAGATAACTATTAGAAACGCTATGACCGAAGATGATGCCACAGAAGTCGGAAGGTCTATTGCTAGAAATAATCTTTTGAAGTGTGCTTTTTTTGGAGAAGATCCTAATTGGGGAAGAATACTTGCAGCAATTGGAAATTCAAAAGCAAAAATTTATGCAGACAAAATAGATGTAACTATCAACGATGTCTTAGTTTGCAAATCAGGAATGTCTTGTGAAAACGAATCAAAAATTGACCTTTCTAATAGATCAATCAAAGTTGATGTTGATTTGAATATCGGAACTGATAAAGCAACAGTTCTCACAAATGATTTATCTATAAAGTATGTTCACGAGAATTCGGCTTACTCATCATGACAAATTCGCAGAAAAATGCCCTTTTTAAAGCAGGAGTGCTGGCTGAAGCATTACCTTGGTTGTTGAAATTTCAAGATTCAATTGTAGTAATTAAATTCGGCGGAAACGCAATGGTTAATAAAGATTTGTTAACACAGTTTGCCCAAGATGTTGTTTTTTTAAAATTAGCTGGGTTAAAACCAGTTGTTGTACATGGTGCAGGGCCACAAATAACAGAAGCGCTCAGCCAGGCAAATATTAAATCAGAATTCAAAAACGGTTTGAGAGTCACCGATTCAGAATCTATAAAAATTATCAAGAAAGTATTGATGCAGGTTCAAACTGAATTAGTTAATGAAATAAATAACCTTCAACAGTTTGCTGTTGGAGTTTCTGGTGATGAGAATAAAACTATCGAAGTTGAAAAGAAATCATTGATTCAAGATCAAGTAGAAATTGATCTGGGTCTGGTTGGTGAAATTCAAAAAATTGATGCAAGTCAAATTTTAAATATTATTGATAATGGTCAGATTCCAGTTTTATCTTGTCTCGGTACAGATTCAACTGGTCAAATTTATAACATTAATGCTGATCAAGGCGCATCAGCAATTGCCAAATTCCTCAACGCTCAGAAATTTGTTCTACTTACTGACGTCACAGGACTTTTATCAAATTTTCCTGACGAAAGTAGCTTGATAGAAACCATATCGATTAGTGAATTAGAAGATTTAATACCAAGTCTTGATAAGGGAATGCGACCCAAAATGGAAGCATGTCTTGATGCAGTAAAAAATGGAGTAAATAGGGCGCACGTTATCGATGGACGTAAATCTCATGCATTGTTAGTAGAAGTTTTTACTGATTCTGGCACTGGAACAATGGTAATAAGAGATAAAAAATGAAAATTGATAAATTTAATGAATTTTTCTTGAATAATTATTCAAAACCTAGCATTCAAATAGTGCAAGGTGAGGGTTTGTACTTAAAAGACTCTGAAGGAAATATTTATCTTGATTTCTTGTCGGGTATAGCCGTTAATGCTTTAGGACATTCTCATCCTGCAGTTGTTGAAGCCGTGAGTAAACAAATTGGAACGCTAGATCACGTAAGTACTCTTTATTCAAATGATGTAGCTGAAGAATTATCAGCCAAATTAAGTGAAATATCAGGTATCAATGGAAAAGTTTTTTTCTGTAATTCGGGAGCTGAATCTATCGAAGCAGCAGTTAAATTATCCAGACTCACTGGTAAAAAGAAACTGGTCTCATTAAAAAACTCGTTTCATGGAAGAACTGTAGGTGCTTTGAGTGTTACCGGTCAGGAATCAAAACAAAAACCATTTCGACCACTTCTTGGCAATGTTAAATTTATTGATTCTGAAAAAATTAGACATATTAAGCGTCACGTGAATAGAGGAACAGCTGCTTTATTCCTAGAAACCATTCAAGGAGAAGGTGGGGTAATAAATTTAAGTGAAGAATTCGTTGTCACAGCAAGAGAGGTTACTCAGAAAAAAAAGAGTATTTTAGTTGTAGATGAAATACAAACCGGCATTGGAAGAACTGGTTATTGGTTTCATCATCATAAATTCAATATTTCACCAGACGTTATCTGTGTAGCAAAAGCACTTGGCGGTGGCCTTCCAATGGGAGCAATTATTGTTGGCAATGATTTTGCAGATTTATTCAAACCTGGTTCGCATGGATCAACATTTGGGGGAAATCCTGTTGTTGCAAAAGCTGCTCTAGCAGTTATAAAAACTATAGAAAAAGATAACT
>JBJSWT010000028.1:0-2283 GCA_046086025.1 Actinomycetes bacterium
AAACCATCAGAGCATTGTTCAAGAGCTAATTCATAACTTGGAATTGTCATTTCTGGTGTATAGCCAGATGCTCCACGATGAGCAATTATTAAAGTCATTAGCATTTAATTTTTTAATTTATTTTTAATTAAAGCAAGTTCAGTTGCAAGATTTTCAATTTGGCGTTGTTTTTTAGAAATATCTGTTGAAAGAAGAAATATTAAAAATAATGATATTAGTAAAGTTATAGCAAATAAAAAGTTGGCTGGGATTTCAAAACCTAAAGTATTTGCAAGTTTAAAAACAGGTTCAGGAAAAATTACCGCAGCGGAAGAAAACAAAGCAACAAGTAACCAAAGGAAAGCATATTTTTCTTTTAACTTTCCTCGTCTTATATAAAATAGAACCAATCCAATAACAAAGAGAGCAATCAAAATACCGACGATTGGATTATTCACTTAATTTAACCTTTCCTAGGTTTTATGGTTAATGTTGCAATAATTACCAGAATACTTCTAAATAGATAAAAAGATGACCTTAATAGGTTTTGACTTGGCTTGCCACCTTGTCTTTCCTGCATGGTGACACCTATTTCTGAAATGGTTAAACCTTTATCGTGAGCCAAAATTAAAGATTCCACAGTGTCAGCTAAATATTCTGAAGGATAAAACTCAGAAAAAATTTCTATAGCTTTTTTGTTCGCTCCTCTAAATCCTGAAGTAACATCGGTCATATTTTGACCAATATGTCTTGAAACAGAATTTTTAAGTAAATTCATAGCAATAGATCTAACAAAAGAAACTTTGTAATCATTATTGTTAGCAAATCTTGATCCAACTACTACATCATACAAATCAAGTTTTTCACTTATTTCATTTATGTATTTTGGTTGATGCTGTAAATCAGCATCAAACTGAATAACTTTAGAAAATCCATTTTCTAAAGCAAACTCAAATCCAGCTCGCATAGCAGCTCCTACACCTAAATTAAAAGGAAGTTCTAAAAGATTAATATTTAAGTTTTTTACTATTTCACTAGTTTTATCGGTGCTTCCATCACTTACTACTAAAATTTGATTAACCGGGATTAGTTTTATTAACTCATTTAATGTTTTGCCTAAAACTAATTCCTCATTAAATGCAGGAATGACGATTAACAGTTTTGAGTCAACATTTGTCATAATTTAGTTCTAATCATCCCTTTTTTAGGCATAATAATCAATTTAATAAGGGGTTATAAGTAGCATTAAGTTCAAGATGAGCCAGCCACTTCTTCATGTAATGATTCCAGCTTATGGAAATAGCCCATATTTAAGAAAAACTTTGGAATCAGCAACAAAATACTTATCAAAGGAAGTTTTAATAAGTGTTGTAGAAGATCCTCACCCCGATTTTAATTTAAAAGAAATCGTTGACGAATTTCCTCAGGTTACATATTTTAAAAATTCTCAAAGATTAGGAGTCGGCGGAAATTTTAATAAATGTATTGAATTAAGCCAAGGAGTCTTTACGCAAATTTGTGGATCCGATGATGTTTTTTGTGATGATCCACTTAAATTCATTTCAAAAGATTTACAAAACGAAAATATTGCAGCTATAGGTTTTGATGTAAATATTATTGACGTAAAAGATAATTTGACTAAACCTCTTCCAGATAGAATTAAAAAAATCCTTCGACCTAAAATGAAGCAAGTTGAAGTATTTGAGATTGAAAAAATATTTAAAAATTTAATGCTTGGAGATTGGTTATATTTTCCCGCTATTTTATGGAATACAAAAGTAATAAAGGAAATTAAATTTAATCAGAATTACCACACCGCAATGGATTTAGATATGTTTATTAGAATTTTTCAAAATAAAAAAACGATCGCATTTATCAAAAACAAGACTCTTCTTTATAGAAGGCATAAAGAAAGTGAATCCAGTAAATATGCCAAAACAGAGGGAAGATTTAGAGAAGAGTTTGAATGTCATAAATTAGCGATTCAAGTAGCTAAACAAATGAATTTAAAAAGTGTTGCTGTTTTTGCTCAACTTGCTCTAACTGTTCGACTTCATGCAATTTTGCAAGCGTTTCAATCTATTTTTAAATCACCAGTTTTAGCGATTAAGTTGTTTTTAAAAGGCATTTCACCTATTTCTTAATTGTTTTTCACCTTGCTCGGAACATGAGTGGGCCTATTCGATAACCTAAGTCGTCTGACTGTTTTTATCCACGGGCCTATAGCTCAGGTGGTTAGAGCGCATCCCTGATAAGGATGAGGTCGGAGGTTCAAGTCCTCCTAGGCCCACGAAAATAAAAACA
>JBJSWT010000029.1:0-10851 GCA_046086025.1 Actinomycetes bacterium
GGACGAATGATTACTTATTTCGTATTGTCGAAATATGACTTTTTCTCGGCCAGATTTCACTTTTAACAGACCCAGAGGTAAAAGTTCTTATTTACTAATTTCATTAGGTGCTCTTTTTATAGCGCTTTTATCAATATCTGGTTATTACACTGATTGGCTTTGGTATAGATCTGTAAATGCGTCACAAGTTTATCTATCCGTAATTGCTTGGCGAATTGGATTATTTGTTGTTTTTGCAGCAATAACAGGATTTGTTATTTGGTTGAATGTTTATCTTGCCTACAAATATCGCCCAATGTATGCATCAGTTACTTCAGATCAATTATCTTTACAAAGATATAGAGAAGCCCTTGATCCAATTAGAAAAACAGTTTTTACAATTGGTCCAATTCTTTTAGGATTCTTAGCTGGTGGATCTGCGTCTGCAGAGTGGAGAAATTGGTTTCAATGGATCAATTCGACTGAATTTGGTACAAAAGATTCACACTTTGGAATAGACATTAGTTTTTATGTTTTTGATTATCCTCTATTAAGAAGTTTAGTTACATTTGGAATTTCAACAATTATTATTTCTGGTTTAGCAAGCGGAATTATTCATTACATTTATGGTGGCATAACTTTACAATCTCCAACACAAAAAGCAACTAAGTTTGCTCAATCGCAAATATCAATTTTGGTGGCACTACTTTTTGTTATGAAGGCTTATGCGTATTGGTTAGATAGGTACGGTTTGGCCATAAAACAAGACACATTATTGGTGGGTCTGAAATACGTTGATGTAAATGCGATTTTGCCTGCAAAAAATTTAATGATGTATCTATCTTTGATTGTGGCAATTCTATTTTTCATAAATGCTTTTCGAAGAAGATGGTTTGTTCCAAATATTGGGATTGGTGCTTTATTAGTAACTGGTGTATTAATTGGTGGAGTTTATCCAACAGTTATTCAACAATTTGTGGTTCGTCCAAGCGAAGCCGACAGAGAAGCTCCATATATTCAAAGAGCAATAGAAGCCACAAGAGCTTCTTATGGTTTATCGGGTGTAGAAATTATTGACTACCCGGCAAGTACTGAACCAAATAAAGAAGTAATTAGTAAACAAATTGGAACTATTGAAAAAATAAGATTAATGGATCCTGCATTACTTTCTCCAACTTTTAATCAATTGCAACAAATCAGAGGTTTTTATTCTTTTGCAGACACTTTGGATATAGACCGATATGACTTAAACGGTGATAAACAAGGAACTGTAATTGCTGCAAGAGAAATAAATTTGGCTGGAATTCCAAGTGCGCAAAGAAATTGGATTAATTCACATTTGGTTTATACACATGGATTTGGTGTAGTAACTGCCAAAGATAACGCGGTAAAAGTTGATGGTCAACCACAATTTACAACTTCAGATATTCCAACAATGGGTGATTTAAAAATTGATCAACCAAGAATTTATTTTGGAGAGAATTCACCAAGTTATTCGATTGTTGGTGGCGCACAAGGAAGTGATCCTCGAGAGTTAGATTATCCAGATGACACAAGTCCAAATGGTCAAAGAAATAATACTTACTCTGGAAATGGTGGAGTTCCAATTGGAAACTTCTTTAACAAAGCTCTTTATGCATTAAAGTATCAAGAAATAAATATTTTACTTTCAAATTTAGTAAATAATGATTCTAGAATTTTGTATTATCGAGATCCTGCTGAAAGAGTGCAAAGAATTGCACCTTGGTTAACTTTAGATGGAGATCCATATCCTGCAGTTATTGATGGAAAAATAGTTTGGTTACTTGATGGCTATACCTCAACTAATTCTTATCCTTATGCCACAAGAAGTAGTTTAGATACAGCTACTGCTGATTCTGTTAACCAAACATCAACTGCTTTAAGAGCTCAAGCAGCTCGACAAATTAACTACATCAGAAATTCAGTAAAGGCCACAGTAGATGCTTACAATGGCACAGTCACAATTTATGCTTGGGATGAATCAGATCCAATATTAAAATCTTGGGCAAAAGCATTTCCAAATATTGTTAAACCAAAATCTCAAATGCCAACTGAAGTAATTAATCATGTTCGATACCCAGAAGATTTATTCAAAATACAAAGAGGAATTCTAAGTAAGTATCACGTAAAAGATGCTTTAGCTTTTTATGGCGGACAAGATTTTTGGATTATTCCAAATGATCCAACTAGACCTGGTGTGCAAGGAGCACAACCTCCTTATTATTTACAATTGCAAATGCCAGGGGATGAAAAGCCAATATTTTCTCTAACAACAACTTTTGCCCCAACTAGAAGACAAACTTTGGCATCTTTTATGGCTGTATCAAGTGATCCAAATAAGGATTATGGAAAAATTCGTGTTCTACAACTGCCAAGAAATACAACAATTCCTGGACCAACACAAGTGCAAAATAATTTTGAATCCGATCCAGATGTAGGTGCACTTCTTTCTCTACTTAGAAGAGGTGGATCAGATGTTGAATTAGGAAATCTATTGTCACTTCCAATTGGGGGAGGACTTTTATATGTTGAACCAGTTTATGTTCGAGCAACAGCTGGTGAAAGCTATCCATTATTAAGAAAAGTTTTAGCTTCATTTGGACAAAAAGTTGTTTTCGAAGACAATATTCAAGATGCTATTAATGCATTGTTTGGAGAAACTTCTACAACCACTCCACAGACTCCAGAAGATGGATCTGAAGTAACTCCACAACCAAATGTTCCATCACCAACTGGTGATCCTGCACTTGATTTAGCAAATGCGATTAGTGATATGCAAAAAGCAATTAGTGATGGCAAAGATGCACTAGCAAATGGTGACTTTACTGCTTATGGAAAGGCGCAAAAAGATCTAGAAGATGCACTCGATAGAGCATTGGATGCACAACGTCGATTAAATTTAATTCCTGAACCAGAAACTAATGTTGAAGTAACACCTGCTAATTATTCTTCTAAAGTTAACTTGAATTAGTTCATAAATCTGCTCTGCATTAGCATTAAGAGATACGACGCGGGGTGGAGCAGCTCGGTAGCTCGCTGGGCTCATAACCCAGAGGTCATAGGTTCAAATCCTGTCCCCGCTACCAATAAAGAAGACCGGTAAAAATCACACCGGTCTTCTTTTTTATTTTGATTTGCTTCAGCCTAGAGTGGGAATATGGATCAAAATCAAGTGACTTTTGAAAAAAAGAAATTAGGAAAGATTTTTTTAACTGCTCCTGGTCCTTCAACCAGAAAAATGTTTTCTTATCTTTTAAGAGCAAGAAAAGATCCTGCAGGATTCTTAGTCGAAATGAGAAAAAAATATGGAAATGTTGTGCAATTTCCATTACCAATTTTGCCAGTTTATTTAGTTTCTCATCCACAAGATGTTGATCGAGTAATGAGAGTTAATGCAAGAAATTATGGAAAAAAAACTATTCAATATGAAAATTTAGCTTTAGTAACCGGGGATGGATTGTTAGCAGCTGACACACCTAGTTGGAAAAGACAAAGAAAACTTATTCAGCCTGCATTTCATCACGAGGCGATTTTAAGAGTTGGTCCCGATACTGTTTTAGTAACAGATCGTTTATTGAATAAATGGAATAAATTAAGCGATAACACAATTGTTGATATTGATGATGACATGATGCATGCTGCATTAGAAATTGTTGGTAGATCTCTATTTGGAACAGATCTTGCAGGTGATGTTGAAAAAACAGCACAAGCAACACTAGATGCTTTAGACATCATTGTGGCAAGAGCTAGAACTCCAATTACATTTCCAAAATGGATCCCAACTCCAAACAATAGAAAATTAGCTAAAGCATTAAAACAACTTGATTCTGCTGTGGCAAGAATTCTTGAAGAAAGAAAAAAAATAACAGCAAAACCTGGTGTTGAACGAGATGTAGACATGTTGGATTTATTACTAGCAGCCCATGATGAAGAAGGAGCTTTAAACAGTAAAGAACTAAGAGATCAAATAGTTACCTTTATAGTGGCAGGACATGAAACTGTGGCAAGTTCTTTAACTTGGACATGGTGGTTATTAGGCACACACTCACAAGTTCAAAGAAAAGTGCAAATAGAAGTAGATGAAGTTTTAAAAGGAAGAGAACCTTCGGTTACTGATTTAGATAATTTGCCTTATACAAAAGCGGTAGTTGATGAAGCATTAAGAGTTTATCCACCAGGCTGGGTGGTCAGCAGAAGATCTTTAGAAAAAGATGAACTTGGAGGTTATGAAATTCCAGAAAATTCTGTAATTATTATTTCTCCTTGGACCACTCATCGACATCCAGATGCTTGGCAAGATGCAGAAAAATTTAATCCAGACAGATTTTTACCAAATGCTCCATCTCCAGAAAAAGGAACCTATTTGCCATTTGGAATTGGGCCAAGAATGTGTATTGGAAAAGATTTTGCTTTGTTAGAAAGTGTTTTAATGATTGCAAGAATTGCTCAAAAATGGAATATCACAGCAGCTGGACCAGAACCATTTCCAAGAGCTTTAGTAATGGTAAGACCCGCTGGTGGATTACCGATGCATATTTCTAGAAGAAGTTAATTAATATTTCTTAAAACTTCTTGATGTAATAAGCCATTTGTAGTTACAAGGCTTTTATCTTCCAAAGGATCTCCACCTTCAAGTGAGGTAGCTGTGCCACCTGCTTCGGTAATAATTGGAATTAAAGCCGCCATATCCCAAAGTGCTAATTTTGGTTCCATAGCAAAATCAATTGAACCTTCTGCAACCATCATGTGGATTATGAAGTCACCAAATCCTCTAGCTCGCCAAACTTTTTTCAAAAGTTTTTCAAAGTTTTCTTCTTGGTTTCTTTTAGCCCATCTTTCTTGACTTGAATAACCAAAGTAAGCATCTTCAATTCTAGAAACTTTTGAAACTTGGAGTTTTCTTTCTTTTTTAAAATTATTTGTATTAGTTCTTAAATAAGAACCATGCCCAATTGCACCAAACCATCTTCTGCCAAGTGCAGGTGCTGAAACCATACCAACTTGCATTTTATTGTCAATTCTTAAACCAATTAAAGTTCCCCAAAAAGGAACACCTCGAACAAAATTTTTAGTTCCATCAATTGGATCTAGAATCCACTCCCGATTACTTTTTCCATCGACTCCAAATTCTTCTCCAATGATTGAATCAGTTGGCGAATATTCCAAAATTAATTTTCTAAGTTCTTCCTCTACTTTTTTATCAGCATCACTAACTGGAGTTAAATCTGGTTTTGTTTCAATCACTAAATCAAGGGCACCAAATCGAGCCATAGATATTTCATCGGCTAAATCAGCAAGTTTTTGGCAAAAATCAAGGTCTTTTTGGCTCATATAACTATCTTATTCGATGTTTTGCTCTAAAGATAAAAGAAGTCTTCGAAGAGAATCTAATCTAGTTAGTAGAAGTGGATTATTCACAGAACTTTTTTCTATTTCACAATTTGAATCTAAATGATTACAATTTTTTTGACACTTTAGCGAAAATTCAAGTAATTCAGGAAAACCTGCAAGTATTTGCTCAATCTCAACATGAGCTAATCCAAAAGTTCGAATACCAGGTGTATCTATGATCCAAGTTGATTGATTCAGGGAAAGTGCATATGCAGAAGTAGAAGTATGTTTTCCTCTACCTGTCACTTCATTTACATCTCCTGTCCTTCGATTAGCTTCAGGAATAAGTCGATTTACCAGGGAGGACTTACCAACTCCAGAAGGACCTACAAAAACTGTTGTTTTATTTGCTAATTCAGTATTTAGCAAATCTAGATTTGAAGTCTTATTAGTTGGAATAACTTGAATATTTAAAGGTTCATAGAATTTAATCAATTCTGTTTCATTTTTTAAATCAGTTTTTGTTGCCACAATAAAAGGTTTTGCTCCTGCCAATTTAGCGGCAATAATTGTTCTATCGATAAGTCGAGTATTTGGTTCAGGATTAGTAGTAGAAGTAACAATTGCAACATTATCTACATTTGACACTAATATTTTTTCACTGGAATCTATATCATCACTACTTTTAGATAAGGTATTTCTTCTATCATTAACTTTTATAATTCGAGCCATATTTTCTGGATTTTCTTCATCTACCCCAACTAGTTCAACTGAGTCTCCAACAACAACTCCTTTTCTTCCTAGGTCTCTTGCTTTTATAGCAAAGATAGATGTATTTGAGTTATTTAAATTAACAGTAAATCTTCCTCGATCAACGGTTATCACAATTCCAGTTATAGAATTTTTATGAGTTGGGCGATCTTTTGTTCTGGGACGAGATTTATGTTTTCCAGGTCTTTGACGAATATCATCTTCATCATAGTCTTGGAATTTATTCACAAATTCACCAATTTATGCCACATTTTTTCAAAGTTTGGCAATGTTTTGGAAGTGGTTGCAATATCATCCACATAAATATCTTTTACTTTTAATCCAATAACTGCTCCAGCTGTTGCCATTCTATGATCATCAAAAGCTTTCCAAATTCCACCATGCAACTCTTTTGGAGTGATTATTAATCCATCTTGAGTTTCTTTTGCATCCCCACCAATTGAATTTATATTTTCAACAAGTGCAGCTAAACGATCTGTTTCGTGACCTCTCAAATGAGAAATTCCACTGAATTCTGATTTTGAGTTTGCAAATAAAGAGATAGCAACTAAAACTGGAGTCAATTCACCTACATCTTGAAGATTATATTTAATTCCCTTAATTTCTGAATTATTTTTTAAAATTAAATCATTTGAGTTAAGTTGAATGTTTGCACCCATCAAAGTAAGAATTTCAATCCAAGCATTACCTGCCTGAGTAGTTTGTGCAGGCCAATCTTTAATTCTTACTTCTCCATTTGTGACCATGGCAGCTGCTAAAAAAGGTCCTGCGTTAGAAAGGTCAGGTTCTATTTTCCAATCTTTTGATTTAATTTCTTGATTATTTATTTTCCAAATTGTTTTATCTATTTGGTTTGTTATAACACCAACTTCTTTTAGCATCTCAATAGTCATTTGGATGTGAGGTAAGCTAGGTAAATTTTCTCCAACATGTTTTATTGTTATTCCATTTTTAAATTTTGCTCCCACTAGCATTAGGGCACTAATAAATTGACTTGATTCAGAAGCATCAATTTCTAGTTCTCCTCCAACAATTTCTCCTTCAGAAACAATTGAAAAAGGCAATTTTCCATCATGTTTATCAATTACATTCACATTCAATTTCTTTAAAGATTCAATTAAAGTTTTCATTGGTCGATTTCTCGCTCGTTCATCTCCATCAAAATGAGTTATACCCATTCCTAATGCCGCCAGAGGTGGAACAAATCTCATAACAGTTCCAGCAAGTCCAACATCGATTGAAATTTCATCATGATTTTTTTTCATGGGAGATATTTCTACTGAATTTTCTTTTTTTAAAACATCACAGCCTAATTGTTTTAGAGCATCCAACATTAGGTTTGTATCCCTTGCAAAAAGTGGATTTGAGATTGTGGATTTGCTATTTCCTAGCGCGGCTAAGACAAATGCTCGATTAGTAGCAGATTTTGAACCAGGAATATCTAGAGTTGAATTTATTGCAAAATTTATCGTTGGGGCATGCCAATTATGCTTAGAATTAATACTCATTGACACTAAGACTACCTTGAACTCGTAATATTCAGTTGTTATGTGTGGAAGATATGCAGCGAATCGAGATACGGGCACTCTAACTGAAGTTTTTAATATAAAAAAACTTCCAGAACAAATACTAGAAGCAAATTACAATATTTCTCCAACTACAAATTCATTTGTGGTGACACAAAATAACAACGAAGAAAGAGTTCTAAACGTAATGAGTTGGGGGCTAGTTCCTTCATGGGCAAAAGATAATTCCATGATGGCAAAAATGATTAATGCAAGATTTGAAACTGTTGAAGAAAAACCTTCTTTTAGAAGTGCCTTTGTTAAACGACGTTGCATTATTCCGATGGATGGATACTATGAATGGTTTCGGCCACAAGATCCAAAAGAAAAAAAGCAACCATATTTTATAAAAGCAAAAGATAAACCTTTATTAGCTGTTGCTGGTATCTATGAAAGTTGGAAGAATCCTTCAAAAGAAAATGAAATTCTTACAACTTTTTCAGTTATTACTACAGAAGCAAAATTAGGTTTAGAGACAATTCATGATCGTATGCCTGTAGTTGTACCGGATAAAAATTGGTCTGCTTGGCTTGACCCAGAATTTCAAAACAAAGATGAGATTAAAAAACTAATTGTTATGCCACCACAAGGATACTTTGATTATTTCAAAGTCGGATTTGAGGTTAATAATGCTAGAAATAATGGACCACAATTAATGAAAGCCATATAGGTTGAGCACAAGTTTTATTGAAACAACGCAGGGAAATGCACGAATAACAAGTCACCATCATTACAAAAAAATTGTGGCATTTATAACCCATGGAGCTGGAAAAGGAATTGATGCACCTGATCTAAAATCAACAATTCATTTATTGGATGATAATGGAATTAGTGTTGTAGGAATTGAAATGCCTTGGTTAGTGGCAGGAAAAAAGGTAGCAAGTCCTGCTAATCAATTAGATATAGCTTTTGAAGAAATTTATAAAGAATTAGAACCACGATATTTTGATTACAAAAAAATTTTTATCGGAAGAAGCACAGGAGCTAGAGTAATTTGTCGTACTTCACACATTACTAATCCAGATTTAATAATTTGCTTAGCATTTCCCTTAAATTCTTTAAGCGGAAAATCTAGAAAAATGGAATTAGATAAAATTTCTAGAGAAAATCGAAAGACAATAATTATTCAAGGCGAAAAAGATAACTTTGGAACTCCTGAAATTTTGCACCAAGAAATCAACGACTTAGCAAATATAGAAATAATCAGTGCTGGAAATTTAACTCATAAATTAAGTAGCGCTGTGGGGGAGTTAGTCATAAATTCAATCAAAAAAAATGGCTTGATAGATAGACACGGTAGCGTTTAGGTATGGCTTTTTTAACTTCAGTTGTCAAGGAAAAAACAGAGCTTGAAGATAAGGACATAGAACATCTTCAGGCACTTTTGGCTGACTGGACCTTACTTGCAGATTTAAGTTTGAGTGATTTGGTTTTATGGATTCCTACTTGGCACGGCAAAGGATTCTTTGCCTCTGCTCAAGTAAGACCTGCGACTAGTCCCACAAATGTGCCTCAAGATTTAGTCGGGGAATTTATTGCTTCTGGAAGACGACTTGATTTAGATAAAGCATTAAATACAAGAAAAAAGATCGTGGAATCAGAGAATGAGAAAGTAAAAACAGAAGCAATCCCAGTTATTTTTGAAGACCGAGTTATTGCAGTAATCTCTCGCCATACTAATGCTGATGGTCGAGGAGGAAGACTCGAAGAAGTTTATTTAAAAGCTGCAGATGATTTATTTCAAATGGTTACTGCAGGAACATTTCCAGCAAAGGGTGAAATTAGTAAAGCAAGTCAAGCTCCCAGAGTGGGAGATGGAATTATTCGTTTGAATAAACAAAGCATTATTGAGTATGCAAGCCCAAATGCTTCTTCTGCTTTTAGAAGATTAGGACTTGCCACAGATTTAATAAATCAGGATTTTGCAAAAATTGTTTCTAAAATTCAACACAATCCAGGTCCAGTAGACGAAGCTGTCATGTTGATATCTTCAGGACGAGCAAGCGGAGAAGTTGAAATAGAAAATTCAAATTCTGTTGTAATTTTACGATCAGTTCCCTTATCTAAGAATGAAGAAAGAATTGGTTCTTTAATTTTAGTAAGGGATATTGCAGATTTGAAGCGAAAAGAAAAAGCATTATTAACAAAAGATGCAACAATTAGAGAAGTACATCATAGAGTTAAAAATAATTTACAAACAGTTGCAGCACTTCTACGTTTACAAGCAAGAAGAGCAAAAAGTAACGAGACAAAAGAATCATTAGAAGAAGCTCAAAGAAGAGTTAGCGCAATTGCAGTAGTACATGAGGCACTTTCAAAAACTCCAGGAGAAGTAGTTCCTTTTGATGAAGTAATAAGTCAAGTTATTGCACTTGTAAAGGATGCTGCTACTGCTTTAGAAAATGAAAATCCAATTGAAATTCATCAAATAGGTGACTTTGGAGAATTGCCAACTGAAGTTGCTACACCCCTTGCTATGGCAGTTGTGGAAATTTTGCAAAATTCAATCGAACATGGTCGACCAACAAGTGAACCCGTTGAATTACAAGTTGAAAAAAGTGGGGGACAAATCCGAATTACCATTTCAGATGGTGGACCTGGGATTGCACAAGATTTTGATGTGTTTAATACAGATCAACTAGGACTGCAAATAGTGCGAACTTTGATCGTAGATGAACTAGGCGGCAAATTAACCGTTAGCGCTAATACACCTAATGGATTAAAAGTAGAGGTTGTCGCCCCTATTGTGATTAAAAAGGTTTAGAAGTAGTTAATTGATGCCGCAGGAGCGCTGTGTCCCATTGCTCTGCGTTCTTCTTCACTTAAGCCACCCCAGACGCCTGAATCTTGTCCGGTTTCTAAAGCCCATTGAAGGCAAGGTTCGATAACCGCGCAAGAACGGCATACCTTCTTGGCTGCCTCTATTTGAAAGACAGCTGGGCCGGTATTGCCAATTGGGAAAAATAACTCAGGATCTTCGTCACGGCAAGCTGATTTGTGTCGCCAGTCCATGCGTAAACCTCCTAAAAAAGTGCCAACTACTATCGTGACACGTTGTGACGATTTGCACAACCGATTATTCTTAAATTCTTTAATTAACTGGTGTCACTTTGGTCACACAAGGCATAAAACGGACATTATTGTCACATATATTTTGCACTTGCAAATACTTTGCAGTAAGGTG
>JBJSWT010000030.1:0-4780 GCA_046086025.1 Actinomycetes bacterium
GCCTCCAATCATGGGACCTGCAATTGAGGCAGTTTGATGGCGAAGTGAATTTAAGGCTCCTGCTGAAGGCAAATTCGTATAGGGCACAACTTGAGGAGTTGTAGCATCAACAGCTGGTCTAAAAATTCCATCGGTGGCCGCAAAAATTGCTGCTAGAAAAAGAATTAAAACTGGAGAATTAAATCCTGACCAAACATTTATTAAAAGAGCAATTGAAACAATCATTGCTGCAAATTCTGAAATCAAAATAAGTTTTCTTCTATCAAAAGCATCAGCGAGAACTCCGCCATAAAGGCCAAAAATTATTAGAGGCAACGTTTCCACTAAACCAACTGCACCCACCCAAAGGTAGGAGTTTGTGATTTCTTTAATTTGAAATGGCATCGCCACATAAGTCATCATGGAACCGATATTTGAGATGACCCCAGCTGAAAAGATCAGGCGAAAATCTTTGGATATTTTTAGCGCCGAAATATCGATGCGGATCTGTTTTTTATTTGTTTTTGTCATAGTTTTTAAAAGCCCCATAAGTCTACTCAAACCTTCATTTATTCACTTTTGGTCTAGTAAGTATTTATGAAGTAGCCTTGGAAGGTATGAAAAGAAGTGATCGTAGTTTAATCAAAAAAGTCTTCATTGAACCTTCAGTATTTGATGACAAATATTCAAGGGGAGTATTAGGGGTTATAACTGGATCAAAGTCATACCCTGGAGCTTCTTCATTAACAACTAAATCTTCCCTTCGAACTGGTGTGGGCATGGTTCGTTTTCTTACTGGAATAAAAGATTTAAATTATTTAGTTTTAGAAAAGTCACCTGAAGTAGTCATCAAAGATGGTCAAGTTCAAGCCTGGCTTTTAGGTTCTGGGATTGAAAAAAATGGGGGAAAATTAAAAACTAGAAGAAAGATAAAAAAAGCAATAAATCAAAATCTTCCAACAGTATTAGATGCTGGAGCTATTAATTTTGTGACCAAACTTGATCAAAATTCAATAATCACCCCACATTACAAAGAGTTACAAGAACTATTTGCAGCAAATTCCATCGAAGTATCTTTGGCAGAGATAAAAAAAGATCCAGTTAAATGGGCAAAAAAAGCAAGCCTTAAATTCAAAACCACAGTCCTACTAAAAGGAAATACCACGATTATTTGTGATGCAAAATCAACTGTTGAGATAAAAAGTGGCACAACATATTTAGCCACAGCAGGAACAGGTGATGTTTTATCTGGAATCTTGGGTTCTTTAGTAGCCACCAACTATTTAAGATTGAGAAATAAAACCATTACTCTGCTAGAAATAGCCCAGGCAGCTGTTCTAATCCATCAAGAAGCAAGCCTTGAAGCCTCTAATGCTGGACCAATTAGTGCTTCCATGATTATCGAAAAAATAAGCCCAGTTATAGGTAAAGCTTTATCTACTAAGTTCATCTAAAAGTTCAACAATGTGAACATATTTCTTTCCAGTAACTGTACTTAAAGCAATCTGGCAAGGCTTATTAGTTGAAGCAAAGTATTGAATATCTTGATTCTTTATTTCTAAAGCTTCTTTTTCTGTGGCAGATGCTGTTAATTCAGGATGAAGCAGTCCTCGATCTCCGGCAAATCCACAACATGACCAATCAAGAGGAGTAATTACATCATTAGAAATACTTTGAGCTATTTGGTTTAAGAATTTATTGGTACCCATTTCAACTCCAGAACAGGTGGGATGAAGTGCTAAAGATGATACTTTTCTGCTGATTCGTAGTTTTGGTAAAACTGATTCAGCCACAAATTGAACTAAATCTTTAGTAATAACTGAAGTATCAACGAGTAGGTTTTGTAATCCTTGACTACAAGAAGAAGCATCAGAGACTACTTCAATAGAAGGATTCTTTAAATGTTTCAAAATTGAAGAACTAGTTTTTAAAGCCATTTCTTCAAACCCTTGAGTAAGTCCTTTAGAAGACCAAGGGGTTGCACAACATAATTGATCAATATCTGCAGGAATTAACACATTCAAACTAGCTTTTTTGCATATTGATAGAAAACTTTGCAAAGTTGAATCTTCTCCATACAAAGAAGAGGTACAACTTGGAAAATACAAAACATCAGGATTTTCGGTATTTTTACCAACTCGAGCTTTTCCACCAACAGGAAGATTTTCATTCCATAAAGGAAGTGAGTTATTGCCCCCAATTTGTCGAGCAATCTTATTTAGGGGAATAACCAAAGTGGAGGGAAGTTTCTTTGCAAGACTTAAAAGATTTGATAACAGATTTGTGGTTTTGCCCCAATTTTTGCTCGCGATAAATCCTAAATATTGAGAAGTGTTTCTTTGATTTTCACTTCGCAGCCTTTTAACTAAATCACCTGTGTTGATATGAACTGGACAAGCTGTTTGACACATACCATCCACAGCACAAGTATCGATTGCTTGATAATTGTAATTTTCCTTTATGGCAACAAGAGTTTCTTGATCATTATTTTTTAAAGCCTCAACTTCTGCTCTTCTTAAAGTGATTCTTTGGCGAGGAGTAAGGGTTACATCTTTACTTGGACAAACTGTTTCGCAGTAACCACATTCCACACATTTATCAACTTCTTGGTCAATTGAATTTTGAGTTTTTAGGTTCTCAATATAGATTTTTTCATTTTCGTTAATAATTACTCCAGGATTGAGTAAATTTTTTGGATCAATTAGTTTCTTTAAATCAACCATTATTTGATAAAGTTCTTCACCAAATTGTTTCTTCACAAAAGGGGCCATGATGCGGCCTGTGCCATGTTCTGCTTTTAGTGAGCCTTCTTGAGCTAACACTAAATCAACTAAATCATTGGTGAAATCTATATATCTTTGTAAATGATTTTCATCATTAAATTTTTCATTTAATAAGAAATGAAGATTGCCATCTTTGGCATGGCCAAAGATTACTGAATCAAGATATTTATGTTTATTGAGTAATTGACTTAAAAAAAGTGTGGTTTCGTGCAAATTTTGCATAGGCACAGAAATATCTTCTAAGAGGGCAGTTGTCCCTTTGGCTCTATTTCCAGCAACTGCGGCATAAAGTCCTTTGCGGGCATACCAAAGCTGGTTTCTAATTTCAGGATCTTTATGAAAAGTGGCATTTGATTGGCCAATTTCTTTAAAAGTTTTCAACGCTAAATTAGTTAAGTCTTCTAATTCATTCTTAGTTTTTGCTTGATATTCAACTAACAGGGCAGCATTATTTATAAAGTTGAGATCTTTTAGAACAAGATCTGCCATATGTTCTCTTTGAGCAACTTTTAAAGAAGAAATATCTAGAAGCTCAATTACATTGGCATTACTTTCTTTTAAAAGGGGAAGGGATTTAGTGGCATCTTTGAAATCATCAAAAAGAAGTAAAGTAGTGGCATTTTCATTCAGTAAATCAATGGTGTTAAAAGTAGCTTCGGCAATAAAACCTAAAGTTCCTTCACTGCCAACTAAAAGGTGAGTCAAAATATCTATAGGTTTTTCATAATCGACGAAGGAATTTAGGCCATAGCCCATAGTGTTTTTTATTGAATAGGCTTTATTAATTTTTTCCACCAAATAAGGCTTTTCAATAATTCTTTTTCTTAAATTTAATAAACCTTCATATATTAAAGGCTCTTTTATTCTTAATGTTTCATTTGCATCTTTATCATTTGGATCAATCAAAGTTCCCGAAGCAAGAACAAATTTTAATGAGGAAAGTGTTTTATAGGTGTTAAAAGTTGTCCCACAGCTCATGCCGCTGGAATTATTTGCAATGACACCACCTATGGTGCAAGCAATTTCACTTGCGGGATCTGGTCCTAATTTTTTACCGTATTTTCTTAAACTGGCATTTACTCTATTAACTGTTAAACCAGGTTCAACTCTTACTTTTTTACCATTTTCAAGTACTTCAATATTTTTAAAATTTCTTCTGGTATCAACAAGTAATCCATCAGTTACTCCTTGACCACTCAAAGATGTACCACCGGAACGAAAAGTTACTCCTAAATCATTGGAGTTAATTATTTTAAAAATATTTGATAAATCTTCTGCACTTTTTGGTTTAGTAATTAAGGAAGGAGTTAACAGATAGTGAGAAGCATCATTTGCATAGGTGAGGCGATCAAATAGATTATTGGAAACAAAATCAATATTTTTTTGTTTTAATTCTTTTACTAATGAATCAATATTTTGTTTAGTGAGATTCACGAGTCACCTGGGAACCACTTGATCCCACAAGGAAATCTAAATCACAGCCTGTATCTGCTTGTAAAACATGATCAACATAAAGTTTTTGCCAGCCACGATTTGGTTTGGCTAATGAATCAAGCATGGCTTGACTTGGTTTTCTACTCTTTAATTCTTCATCACTAATTTCTACATTTAAGGTTCTATTTTCAACATCTAAAGAAATAACATCACCAGTTTTTATATAAGCCAAAGGTCCAAGAGCTGCTGCTTCTGGAGCAACATGCAAAATAACTGTGCCATAAGCAGTGCCACTCATTCGTCCATCACAAATTCGAACCATATCTCTAATTCCTTGATTGAGAAGTTTTTGTGGCATTGGCATATTGGCAACTTCTGGCATGCCTGGATATCCTTTTGGTCCACAGCCTCTTAAAACCAAAACACTTTCTTTATCTACTTCAAGATTTGGATCATCAATTCTTTTATGAAAATCTTCAATTGAATCAAAAACTAATGCTTTTCCTTTATGTTTAAGTAATTCTTTACTTGCAGCAGCAGGTTTAATTACTGCGCCAAGTGGGGCAAGATTTCCTTTTAATACC
>JBJSWT010000031.1:0-4975 GCA_046086025.1 Actinomycetes bacterium
AGCTAATGATCGAGATAACAGATTAATTATTCCAACAGTTTTGGTACTGATCTTTTTAATTTTGATGATTTTATTAAGAAGCTTCTTGGCGCCATTTATGTTGATTTCAACTGTGGTGTTGTCATTTGCAGCAACTCTTGGTGCTTGTCAACTTGTATTCGAATACATTTTTGATTTTCCAGGTGCAGATACTTCTTTCCCATTATTTGCTTTCGTGTTCTTAGTTGCTCTTGGAATTGACTACAACATTTTCCTTATGACCAGAGTCCGTGAAGAATCTCAAAAGATGGGTACAAAAGCTGGAACTTTGAAAGCATTAACTGTAACTGGGGGAGTTATAACTTCAGCTGGTGTGGTTTTGGCGGCAACATTTGCTGTCCTTGGAGTTTTACCTTTGGTGTTTCTGGCTCAACTTGGATTTGCTGTAGCTTTTGGTGTTTTACTTGACACGATTATTGTTAGATCAATATTAGTTCCAGCATTAACTTTAATGGCAGGAAAAAAGATTTGGTGGCCAAGTAAATTAGCCAAAACAGGGCACTAAGAAATATTTCCAGGTAATAACTTAGTTTCAATTACCTCGTTATTTTTAAATTCAACTTTATATGCACTAGCAATTTTGTCTGCAGTCTTTGAAACATCACTTACCACTTCAATAGGATTTTCATTTTCAAAAACAATTCCAGTTTGATCATCAGTTGCATAAGCTAGTTCAAAAGTTTTATTTTTGATCAAAGAATGAAGAAGCGGTCTTCTTTGCTCCTCAGAGTCATAATGAACACCATTTGCAAAAGGTAGAAATGCTAAACCGTTTGTAATTGGTTTTAATTCAGGACCAAACGAATCAGTTGTGCCACCTTTAAACCAGCAGATTGATCCAGCGCTAACCCCTGATAAAACTGTACCTTTCTCCCAGGCATTCTTTAGATGAATTTTCAAATTATGAATTTTCCAAACTTCAAGTAAGTTTGCAACAGAGCCACCACCAACCCAAATTAAATCTGAGTTCATAATTCTTTCTTCAATATCTGCATTTGGTTGTGGAAAAAGTGCTAGATGTGTGACATCAACACTTAAACCACTCATAGCTTCATATGATCTTGAAATATAAGATGCATCATCACCAGTTGCTGTCATTATGAAACAAACCTTTGGACGTTCTTTTTTTGTAAGTTCTAATGCTTTTAAAAAAGTAGAACCGGGTTTCATCACACCCCAGCGTTTAGTAGCAACAAATCCACCAGAAGTTGCAACTATGTATTTTTTCACAGACCTAAACTTACCTTCACTAAAGTTGCAGCATTTCGTCCACTTAAAAATGCTCCATTAATAGAAGATGTTGCACGATGATCTCCGCACACATATAAATCTTCTGTGATTTTATTGGAATCAATTAAGGTAAAAGGAGGATACATTTGTGGAAGCGCTTCTTTAATTTCATATTTTCTTATAAGTTCCCAGTTTGTGGTATCTACGCCAAATAACTTGGCACAGTGGTTTTTAATTTCTTCTGTTGTTGAATTTTCAAACGGGTAAATACTTGAAGCAGACACTAAAACTTCATCTTTTGGGGCATAAGATTTTGATGCGTTTGTTAAAACCACTGCATTTGTTAAGGGTCCTAAATTTTGTCCGTCCACAAAAAGAATTGGTAGAGAGTTAAGCAAATTAGCAACTTCTTGATTGGCCTTGAAATACCAAGTAGAAACTGAGTTCATTTTCTTCATCGGTAATTTAAGCCAAGAAATTGCTTGCGAAGGGTCAGTGGCTACAACTATTTTCTTAGCTTTTATTTCTTTACTGTCAAGAAAAATAGTATTTTCATTAAATCTTTCAACTTTTGAATTCAAAGAAATGTTTTCAGGTCCAATTGATTCTGCTAATTGTAAGGCAATTTGTTGCATTCCTTTTTCAGGAACACTTGGAGTGCCTTTTAAGAAAGTTTTTAAAACTGTATCTAAAAACTTTCTTGAAGTATCAAGATTAGACTCTAAAAAAACTCCCTGAAGAAAAGGTCTTAAAAGTTTATTAAGAAGATTTTTGTTTATTTTGGATGAGTTAAGTGCTTGCAAGGTTGAAATATCTTTAGAAATAGCAATTTGTGCATCTGATTGAATTAAATACTTTAAGAAATAGGAAATAAGCCCTAATTTTTCTCTAAAAGACCCTGGAGTTTGAGTTAAAAAATTATATTTAAATTCCGTACTTCTAAATGGATCTGTTATTACCCTTAGTTTATTCTTGTCCCGTATAGCCACTCCTGGAGTAAATGATTTCAAATTAAGTTTTTCATAATCAAGTATTTTCATCCCTTCTGAATAACTTGGGTTATAAAGTTGAAAACCTCTATCGAGTAAGAATCCATCTATATTGTCTGTTTTTACTCGACCACCAACAGATTCACTTGATTCAAAAATATGGAAATCGATTTTGTTTCTTTTTAGTTCTTTAGCACAAGATAAACCAGCAAGACCTGCGCCAATTATGGCAACATCAATTTGTTCTGGCATTTAATATTTAAGGGCTGAATTCAATGTACTTAAAATATCTGGATTTTTAAATTTAAAACCGGAAGCAACTAATTTGGAGGGTAAAACTCTAGAAGATCCTAAAACTTCTATAGAAAATTCACCCAAAGCAAGTTTTAAGGCAAGAGAAGGAACGTTAAAAAATGCTGGTCTATTTAAAACACTTGATAAAGCTTTGGTGAATTCTTTATTGGTTACAGGATTTGGGGTAGAAAGATTTACTCCACCTGTAAGTCTTGCATCATTAATTAAATGATGTATTGCTCTAATCTCATCTTCTAATGAAATGTATGACCAGTATTGATTGCCTTTGCCAAGTTTTCCACCTAAACCTAATTTAAATATAGGTAATACTTTTTTAAGAACTCCACCTCGTTTACTCATAACTAAACTTGTACGAGGATGAACAACTCTAATTTTGTGTTGTCTAACTTTTTGGGCAGCAAATTCCCAATTAAATACAACATCAGCTAGAAAACCTTCACCTAACTCAGCATTTTCATCCACTGCCGCATCTTTTGTATCTCCATAAAAACCGATTGCTGAAGATGAAACAAATACTGAAGGGGGATTGTTTAGACGAGTAATTGCATTAGCCAAAGTTTCTGTCGCATTTACTCTGCTTGAAAGAATAAGTTTTTTATATCTTTTAGTCCATCTTCTATCACCAACACCTGCGCCAGAAAGATTTATTATGGCTTTTGCATTATTGATTGCCTCTAAATCTATTTCACCAGTGTCAGGATTCCATTGTGATTCATAAAGTTCTTTAGGTTTTCTTCTTACAAGTTTTATAACTTCATGTTTATTGTTTAAAGCATCTTGTATGAAGGCAGATCCAATTAATCCAGAACCACCTGCAACTACAAATTTCATTAGATTTATAAACCTAATTCAGACTCGAAATTTGCTTCCTCTAAACGAACTTTCATTGAAGATAAGAATCTTGCTGCATCGGCACCATCAACTAAACGATGATCATAAGTAAGTGCTAGATAAACCATTTGACGAATTGCAATTTGATCTGTGCCATCTTCACCTTTAACTACAACAGGTCTTTTTACAACTGCACCAGTTCCAAGGATTCCAACTTGTGGTTGATTGATAATTGGAGTGTCAAATAATGCTCCACGGCTTCCAGTGTTAGTTAATGTAAAAGTTCCACCACTTAATTCATCTGGGGTTACTTTATTATCTCTGGTTCTATTTGCCACATCTTGTATTTTTCTAGCCAATCCAGCAATCGATAAGTCACCTGCATCTCTGATTACAGGGACTAGTAAACCTCTTGGAGTATCAACTGCAACTGCTAAATGTTGGGCATCACTGTAGGTAATTTGTGTTGCATCTTCAGAAATAGTCGCATTTAAAATTGGATATTCCTTCAAAGTATCAATAGTTACCTTGGCAAAGAAAGGTAAAAATGAAAGTTTTACTCCTTCTCTAGCAGCAAAAGAATCTTTAACTTTATTTCTTAAGGAAGCTATTTTTGTAACATCTACCTCAACCACACTTGTTAATTGAGCTGAAATATGAAGTGATTGCACCATTCGTTCGGCAATAATTCGTCTTAATCTTGAAGTTTGTTCTACTTTGCCTCTTAAAGTTGAATTTGGGGCAGACACTGAAGTAGATGTAGTTTTTGCAGGTTCTGCAATTTTTGGTGAAGACACAGAAGGTGTTGCAGGAGTAGTTACAGGTGGGGTTGACGGAGCAAAAGTTTGTGTGCTTTGTGCACTTGGAGAAGCTTTTGTTGTAGCAGCTAAAACATCTTCTCTGGTAATTCTTCCATTTGTTCCACTTCCTTTAACAAAAGTAAGATCAATTCCTTTTTCTTTGGCAAGTTGTCTAACTATTGGGGTGGCATAAAAATCTTTATTTACTGGTTCTTCAGTTTTAAGAATTTGAGTAACAGTTGAAGCAACTGGTTTTACTTCTTCTTTTACAACTACAGGTTCTACTTTTGGAGTTGGTGCAGGTTTTGGTGTTTCAACTTTTGGAGCAACAGGTGCACTAGGTGCAGAACTTACTGAGCTAGAAGTAGAAATTACAGCTAAAACAGAACCAACAGCGGCCACTTGATCTTGATTAACTTTTATTTCTAAAACTGTTCCTGCAGCAGGGGAAGGAATTTCTGTATCAACTTTATCTGTAGAAATTTCTACAATTGCTTCATCAAGACCAACTTGATCTCCAACATTTTTTAGCCAGCGAGTAATTGTTCCTTCAGTAACTGATTCGCCAAGTTGAGGTAAAACTACATTCACTGAATTTCCACTAGCTGTAGGTGCTTTAACTGGCTCTATCACCACTGCCTGATAGGCTCTGGTACAAGTACATATCTTGCACTTTCTTCCAAAACCAATGCTATGTTGTCTAGTTTCCATAATTGTCCCTAAGGTACCAGTATCTTTAGAGGGGACACCTCTCTTTTGGTTTTGTCTAAC
>JBJSWT010000032.1:0-5342 GCA_046086025.1 Actinomycetes bacterium
ACTTTTTTACTTAATCTTCCTCTAAGTGCAAGCAGTAAATCTGTTAACTCTTGATCACTTGGACCTGCGTGATCAAATTTTGCAGCAGGTTTAACAGATAAAGAATCAAGATATTTATTTGCCTTTTCTACTGCATCAATAGTTTTGTTTTTGCATTTGTCACTATCGTCATCCCAAACAATCAGACCATGATGGGCTAACACAATTCCTGCTTTTTCACTAAATTGTGATGAATATTTACTTAATTCAAAACCGGGTCTAATCCAATCAACGTATGCAAAATCTTCTCCCAATGCATCTTTAACAGCTTTTTTTCCAGCTGGATGATTAGTTAATGCACAAATTGCATCAGCATGCACATGATCAATGTGTTTGGAAGGTAAAAATGCATGCAGCAAAGTTTCAATTGATGGTCTTCTACTATTTGGATCCACTAAAGCTTTGCCGACTAGATCCGTCATTTCTTCATCAGATAATTTTTCAAAAGTTTTAAGGCTTAATAACTCTTCTAAATAAAGTGCTGGGTAATCAACTGCTACAGCATTTGTCATATCTGCACCAGAGCCTTTGACCCACAGCACAGTTCTTTTTCTGCCCAAATGATCTGTTATTTCGCCTTTTGCTGAAGTATTTCCTCCGCCAAAAACAACCAATGATTGATCAGCACCAATAAATTGAGATCTTTTTACTAATTCTTCTAATGCTTTAGGCGTTTGATTCAATTTATTTTCCTTTTTTTTGGAGTTTCACCTTGGGAAACTTCTATGACACCTAATTGAGTAACTATTGCTGAAATATATTTTGCCGGAGTAACATCAAAGGCTGGGTTGTAGCCCCTGGACTCAAGAGGTGCGACTCGTTGATTATTGAAGTTTAAAACTTCCGAATCATCTCGAAGTTCAATTTCAATTTCTTCACCTGATGAACAATTCATATCAATTGTTGATTCTGGTGCAATAACTAAGAATGGAATATTTGCTTCATAACAAGCTAGAGCAACTGATAATGATCCAATTTTATTTGCGGTATCACCATTTGCTGCAATGCGATCTGCACCAATAAGTGCAACATCAACTTTTTTTCTTAAAATAGTACTTGCAGCTGCACCGTCTGCTAAAACTAAATGTGGAATTTTATTTTGAACTAATTCCCATGCCGTTAATCTTGAACCTTGTAATAAAGGTCTTGTTTCATCTGCATAAACTAATTCAACGTTTCCTCTGTTGTGTAGTTCTCTAATTACACCAAAAGCTGTGCCCCACTCAGTTGTAGCAAGCATGCCAGTATTGCAATGAGTCAAAATATTTAATTTATTTTTATTTAATTTATTTAAAATCCAATCAGCTGCAAACTTACCCATTTGTTTATTGCCGTCTTCATCTTCCTGAGTAATTTTGTGAGCAAGTTTTAATACTTCGTCTCTACCATTTTTAATTATTTGGTGAGCTTGATCTACTCCCCAAGCAAGGTTTACCGCCGTTGGTCTGGCATTTCTAATTCTTAAAATTTGTTTATCTAATTCTTTTTCATCCCAATTTTCTTTTTTAGCTTGATCAAGGGCTGTTACCACTCCATATGCACCAGTTGCACCTAAAGCAGGAGCACCTCTTACCGCTAAAGAAACGATTGCATCTATTAATTGATCAACTTTTAATACTTCAATAAATTCAATTTTGTGAGGAATTTGGGTTTGATCCAATAATCTTAAGTGGTCATCAACCCACTCAATTGCTCTCATTTTTTCCTTTTGTCGCCTATTTCACACAATACTGCTATGGCATTTTTGAATCCATAAGAGTTAAATGTATTTGGAGGATTTAATGATTAAATTATTAAAAGTTTTAGTAGTTTCAACTATTTCGTTTTTTTTGTTTGTAGCGCCAAGTATTGCCCACACCGAAGTTGTAAGTGTTGAACCTGATACAAATCAAACCTTAACTGTTCTACCCACTGAAGTTAAATTATCTTTTACAGAACCTGTAATTACGGATGGAACTTTTGCTTCCATTACATCAGAATCTGGAAGTGTTGAAGCAAGTATTCGAATAGAGGAAGCAAATCTTTTTATTACGATTCCCCAAGATATAACAGGAACAAGTTTTTCAATTGCTTATAAAACAGTTGCAAGTGATGGACATCCCCTAGATGGCGAACTGGTTTATCAATTGGCTTTAGAACAAGACCAAATTACTGAAGAAGAAGTAGTTGAATCCCCTATGCCAATAAGTGCTCCAACTTCTGAATCAAACTCAGATATTTCATGGTTGCAATGGTTATCTTTAGGTGCAGCAATTGGTGTAGCAATTACATTTTTCTTAAAAATGCGTAAAAAATAAGAGGCGCTTAAATATTTAAGCGCCTCTTAAAATTATTTATTACTTAGTGAGAATGGCCGTGTCCACCTGCTGCTGGAGCTGGTGCTTCTTCTTTCTTTTCAACCACTAATACATCTGTTGTTAAAAGCATTGCTGCAATTGAAGCAGCATTTTCTAACGCAGATCTAGTAACTTTCACAGGATCAACAATTCCTGCTTTAAGTAAGTTCTCAAATTCACCAGTTGCTGCGTTATATCCTTCACCGGTTTTCATTTCTGAAACTCTTGAAGTAACAACGTAACCTTCAGCGCCTGCATTTTGAGCAATCCAACGAAGTGGTTCAACAGCAGATTTTCTAATGATTTCAACTCCTGCTGCTTCATCTCCTTCTTTATTTAATTTATTTTTCAAAACTGAAACAGCTTGAGTTAAGGCAGAACCGCCACCTGCCACAATTCCTTCTTCAATTGCAGCTCTAGTTGCAGAAATTGCATCTTCAACTCTAAATTTTGTTTCTTTCAATTCAACTTCAGTAGCGCCTCCAACTTGGATTACAGCTACGCCACCTGAAATTTTTGCAAGACGTTCTTGAAGTTTTTCTTTATCCCAGCTTGAATCGGTGCGATCCATTTCAGCTTTGATTTGAGCAACTCGAGCATCAACTGACTTCTTGTCTCCTGCTCCACCAATAATTGTGGTGTTGTCTTTTGTTGAAACAACTCTTTTTGCTTTACCTAAAACTTCTAAGCCAACTTGATCAAGTTTTAAGCCCACTTCAGGGGAAACAACTTGGCCAGCTGTCAGAATTGCTAAATCTTCAAGCATTGCTTTTCTTCTGTCACCAAATGCTGGGGCTTTGACTGCAACAGAATTAAAGGTTCCTTTGATTTTGTTAACAATCATCGCACTTAAAGCATCACCTTCAACATCTTCTGCAATAACCACAAGTGGTTTACCTGCTTGAACTACTTTTTCCATTAACGGAAGTAATTCATTAATTGAGGCAATCTTGTTTTGTACTAAAAGAACATATGCATCTTCTAGAACTGATTCCATTCTTTCTGCATCTGTGACAAAGTATGGAGAAATATAACCTTTATCAAATTGCATACCTTCGGTGTAATCAAGTGCTACATCCATGGTGGAAGATTCTTCAACAGTTATAACTCCATCGCGACCAACTTTGTCAAAAGCTTCGGCGATTAGTTCACCTAATTTTGAATCTTGAGCTGAAATTGTTGCAACTTGTGCAATTTCTGCCTTACCGTTTACTGGTTTTGCTAAACGATGTAATTCTTCATTTACCGCAGCAACTGCAGCATCAATTCCTCTTTTAATTCCCATTGGATTTGCACCAGCTGCAACTTGTTTCAAACCTTCATGAACCATAGCTTGAGCTAATACTGTTGCGGTAGTTGTTCCATCTCCTGCAATGTCATTAGTTTTTGTTGCTACTTCTTTAACTAGTTGTGCACCTAGGTTTTCAAATGCATCTTCTAATTCAATTTCTTTTGCAATTGTTACACCATCATTAGTAATGGTTGGTGCTCCCCATTTTTTTCCTAAAACAACATTTCGACCTTTAGGTCCTAGAGTTACACGAACTGTGTTTGCCAAAATGTCGACACCGTGTTCTAGTTTGTGTCTTGCATCTTGGTTGAAATCAAGAATTTTTGCCATTTTACTTTTCCTTCTATAAGTTTTTATTTGCTCCGGAATTTATCCGGAGCAAATTTGATAATTAAGGTTTCTTATTTTGAAACGACTGCGAGCACATCGCGTGCTGATAACAGCAAATAATCTTTGCCGTCATAGCTAACTTCGGTTCCGCCGTATTTAGAGAAAATAACGGTGTCGCCTACTTTGATATCCATAGGAACGCGCTTTTCGCCATCTTCATCAAAACGACCTGGGCCAACTGCCAATACTTTTCCTTCTTGAGGTTTTTCTTTAGCAGTGTCAGGAATTACTAAGCCTGACGCAGTTTTGGTTTCAGCGTCTAGTACTTCAACGAGGATTCGATCCTCTAATGGTTTAATTTGGACCGCCACGGATCTGTTACCCCTTCATGGGATTGAGTTTTTTAGTTAAACCTCTTTCAGGATTGCTCCTTAAAAGGTCTTAGGTCATAACTTACCAATGCTTTAGCACTCCCTCAACTTGAGTGCCAGAGCCTTGGTGAATTTGGCCTATAGAAGGCTGATTTGAATCTTCAATCTTCATTTTTGGCAGTATTCTGAAAGGTAACCCCTAGAGAGGTATAAATGAAAAATCAAATTCAAACTCAAATCAAAATTAGCTATGCCAGAAGAGATCGTTTAAGTGTTTTCTTTCGTTTGATTTATGCTCTTCCAGTAGCAGCTTTTATTGCCATTATTAGTCAATTTTCGCCTAATGCTTGGGGACCAGTGGTTTTGTTCTCACTTCCAATTATTTTATCTCTAGCTTTCACTGGAATTTATCCAAGTTACTTTTTAAAATTTAATAAAGATTTACTTGGTCTTGGCACAAGATTTTTAGCCTATTTATATCTATTAACAGATAGATATCCTTCCATTGAAGACAATCCGGTAGTAACAATTACTTTTCCAGACATTAGTGGTGGTAAAAAGTTAAATAGATACTTACCTTTAGTTAAATGGCTACTTGCTATACCTTTAGCAATTGTTGGAGTTATTTATCTTGCGCTTGCAATTTTATTAACACTGATTGCCTGGATTTTTACATTTTTAACAGCAAAATATCCAAAATGGATAGGAAAATTTGTATACAAAGTATTTCAATATTGGAATAGAGTTTTAGGATATGCAGTTATTTTAGTAACTGATGAATATCCAAGTTTTAAACTTTAATTCTTCTGAAATGTTATAGGTAAAATTGGATCTACTTCAAAAGTAATTTTTGAAGGTTCAATCTGATTATTAAATAATTGAGCACCTAATGCTGCAACCATTGCACCGTTATCAGTGCAAAGTCCGGGGCGTGGAATTCTTACCTTTATATTTTCTTTTTCCGCCATACTTTGG
>JBJSWT010000033.1:0-1566 GCA_046086025.1 Actinomycetes bacterium
TGATTTCATCTTGGTCAACATGTTTATGAAAGTTATGCATGCCACCAGGATCTAGAGTTACATCCATTACGACAAATGTGGTGCAACCAGAAGCTTTTGGTTCAAGTCTGTTTACAACATCGCCCCAGTCAAATGAAGTAACTGGTAAATCTTGTTTTTTATAGAATAATTTAGCCATTTTGTTTTCTCCTTTTTATATAGATAAAGACTTAAATCTTTTCATATTTTCAGTCATTGCAATTTCAGTTGGAAGTCTTTCCATTGAGGATGCTCCAAAGAAACCTTCCACGTTTTTAGTTTTTTCTAAAATGTATTTAGCATCTTCTGGTTCTGCAATTGGACCACCATGACAAATCACAATCACATCAGGATTAATTTTTTTAGCCACATCAGTCATTTCTTGAATTAATGGAACACAATCATCCAAAGTAAGAGCTGAAGTTGCCCCAATCATTCCTTTGGTAGTTAATCCCATATGGGGAACTAAAATATCTGTGCCAGCTTTGGTCATTTGTTCAGCACTTTTGGCATCAAATACATAACTTGCTGTTAACAAATCTAGTTCTCGAGCATTTCTAATCATCTCAACTTCCAAGTCATAACCCATGCCAGTTTCTTCTAAACCTTGTCTAAATGTTCCATCAATAAGACCAACGGTGGGAAAGTTTTGCACACCTGAAAAACCTATTTCTTTTATTTGTTTTAAAAATATGGGCATTTGTCTAAAAGGATCTGTGCCACAAACACCAGCAAGCACAGGAGTTTTTTTGACAACTGGAAGAACTTCTCTAGACATTTCCATCACGATTTCATTGGCATCTCCATAAGGCATAAGTCCTGATAAAGACCCTCTTCCTGCCATTCGGTAGCGACCAGAGTTATAAATAATGATGATGTCTACGCCACCTTCTTCAGCACATTTTGCACTTATGCCAGTTCCAGCCCCTGCGCCAATGACAGCTTTTTTATTCTTTATTTGATTTCTTAAGTTATTTAAAGCATCTGCTCTTTTAATAGCTGGCATGTTCTCTTCTTTCTATTTGAGCAAGGAAAGTAGTTTAAATGCTAGTGCATCACTAAATTCTTGATCACTAATTGCACAATTTAGTTCTACTAGTTCCACATTTGATTTTAAGTGTTTCCTAATTGTTGAAAAAAGTGCTTCATCTGCCTTTTGGTCATAAAAAACTTGACCTTTTGTGGATATGGCAGAGACTCCTAATAGGGGAAGTAGAAGGGCTACTTTAGTAGTTGATTCATTTAATTTATGACAAATATCAAGAGCAATTTTTTCGCATTCTTCAGCCGTTGTTCTCATTAAAGTTACATTTTCATTATGAACATAAAGATTTCTATTTTTAAATTTTTCTGGCACAGTTTCTTTTGGTCCAAAGTTAACCATGTCTAGAGCTCCCACAGAAACTACTTGAGGAATTTTTTTATCTCTGGCAGCAGTTAATCTTGTTGGTCCTGCACTTAAGGTTCCTCCAACTATTTCATCAGCTAATTCTGTAGTAGTGACATCTAGGCTTGCGTTAATGAAGCCTTCTCTGATTAGATTTTCCA
>JBJSWT010000034.1:0-30440 GCA_046086025.1 Actinomycetes bacterium
CCATTGAACAGGTGCTGCTCCTCGAAGATTTGGAAGAAGTGAGTAGTGCAAATTAATCCAACCGTATTTTGGTTTAGCCAAAAGTTCACTTGGAATTATTTGGCCAAATGCCACTACTACTGCAATATCAAAATCTAAACTTTTTAATTTTTCATCAAATAATTTTTTAATGCTTTCAGTCTCGAAGAAACCTATATTGTGATCTATGCAGTAAAGAGCAATATCGGTTTTCGTTAATTTTTTGTCTCGACCTTTTGGTTTCGCAGATTGAGTTACTACACCAATTAATTCATGTTTTGAATCCTTGATTTTTTCAAGAATGGGTATTGCCGACTTAGGAGAACCGCAAAATAGAATCTTCATCTAGATAGATAATCCAAAAGTGTCGTGAGGGCTTACCTTTACATTAAGCTTTTCTCCCCCAAACCATTCTGATTCTCTAATAGCTTTCATTGCCAGTTTTCGAGTTTCATTATCCAATCTGTCAACGAAAATAATTCCATCTAAATGATCTGTTTCATGCTGAATACATCTAGCTAAAAGTTCTGAACCCTCTATAACAACATCTTCGCCAAACATATTTTTTCCAGTAGCAATAACCCCAAATGATCTTTCGGTATTAAATGCAAGCCCTGGAACTGATAAGCAGCCCTCATCACCGGTTTGATTTTGTTCAGATAATTTTAGAACTGGATTTATTAAATGACCTGGTTTATCTTCCTCAACACAATAAGTAAAAACTCTTAAAGACACTCCAATTTGTGGTGCAGCTAAACCAACACCTGGTGCCTCAAGCATTGTCTCTGTTGAATCTTTTACAAGATTTCTGACTTCTTTGTCGAAATCTTTAACCTCATCAGCTTTTCTGGTCAGAATTGGATCACCAAAAACTTTAATGGATTTAATTGACATATTTTATATTGTAATACTTTTAAACTAATCTATATCGTAAGGATTATATTTAACTCTCACAGGATTTCTTTTTTTCAGACTAAAACGATTAATTAACGCTCTTAATTCAAGTGGGAACCTTTTTTTGTTATTTGTCATACATACGATTCTTGCCTCATTTTTTTGCTCATCGATATTTGGTCCTAGAATTACAAGATCTTCTATACCAGTTAATTCTAGATTTATTTCATTGATTTCTTCTAATAATCCAGTCACTACATATGTATCATAAATTGGATACATCTTGATTTCATCTCTAATTTTAAATTCTTGTTCTAAATACCAGTTACTTGACTTCTTGATAAATGATTGAATTATTCGATTGTCTGTATCTAAGTTAATGAAAACTTTTCCAAATTGTGATTTCTTACTAACTAAACTTATGGCATTAATCCATTTTCTGTAAGTATCTTCATTGCTTGATAAGCCACCTTTTGCTAAATATAAATAGGCATCAATAACTATGAGAGCTGAATAAGGATCTTGTGAGATAGGTTCTGCACCCGGTGTGGCAACGACAATACACTTTTCGTTTTTGATTTTTCTTAAAATATTTTTTCCACCTGAAGTCACAATTTTTACACCTGGAAAGGATTTTCCAATTTCTTCTACTATTTTCTTCTGTCCAGAGACAGTAGTTACATTTTTTGTTGATTTGCAATATTGGCATTGCCAAAATGTAACCGATTTTGCACACCATTTGCATTGCAGGACTTGGTTCTTTTCACTTTTGAATAATGGACCAGAGCACTTATTACAACGCAAACTCTCTCTGCATTCCAAACACTGCAAATTGCTGGCATATCCAAGACGTGGAACTTGAATTAAAACATTTGATCGAGTTAATCCCTCTTGAATGATTTTCCAGGCAAGGCTTGGAATCATTTTTGTTTTCTCGAGAGGATCTTCTGAGGTATTCCACTTAATTTCAGGCCAAAAATCTTCTTTTGAATCAATATTTATTTCATGAACCAAATTATTCTTTATCTCCATATATGTTTTTATACTTTTGCCAAATCCTGCTAAAAGTAAGTAAGAATCATTAACTTGACTTCGATTGAGACTTACTTGTCTAACATTCCAATACGGTGCTTGCTGAGAATAATAATTTTCTTCACAGTCATCCCAGACAATGATCAGTCCTAAATTCGTTACTGGAGCAAATACAGCATTTCTTGTTCCAATAACGACATCAATTTCATTTGTTAAAATCTCTAGGAATGACTCATATCTTTGACCTGGTTCTTGTTCAGCGCTAAGGATTCTTGAATTTAGTCCAGTTGTATCTAAATATTGTTTAAAGTTCAATACGTCATTATAGTTTGGAAAAATAACTATAGTTTGCTTTAAGTTCGTTTTTACTTCCTTAATTAAATTAAGAAAATACTGGTAGTAATCAAAAGTTGGTGGAAATTCAATGCTATTTCTTCTATTGTTCAAACTTTTCAATTCAAAATTGGTAATAAAGCTTTTACTTTTTTTTAGGTTCTTAAATTTCTTTTCAATCTTTGCTTGCCTAGGTGGAATACTGAAGCGTAAACAGTCGTTTAATGTCCCTATGAATTGATCAGATGTGATTCGACAAACTTCCACAATATCTGGCTTTAAGACTGGAAATTCTGAAACTATTTTTTCAATTTTTGAAAGTTTCTTATTTTCAAGTTGAGGCTTTGATCTTTCCACAACCCAACCATCTAAATTTCTGCCTGCAAACTTTACTTTTACTCTCACCCCTGGTTGGCATGATTGGTTTAACTCTTCTGGAATCTGGTAATCAAATGGATAGTCCAAATGAGGAAGTGACAAATCTAAAACAACTTTTGCAATCGGTAAGTGTTGCGTCAATTCGCTAACACCTACTTACATTTACTTTGATATCGCAGATTTTAAAGCTTCTGCTCTATCTGTTTTTTCCCAAGTAAAGTCTTGATCTTCTCTTCCAAAGTGACCATAAGCTGCAGTTTTTCTATAAATTGGTCTCTTCAGATTTAAATCTCTAATGATTGCTGCCGGTCTTAAGTCGAAAACTTTTAAAATTGCTTCTTGAATTTTTTCATCACTTATTATTCCTGTTCCAAAAGTTTCCACAAAAACACCAACTGGTTGTGCTTTACCGATTGCATAAGCAACTTGCACTTCACATCTTTGTGCTAAACCAGCAGCAATAACGTTTTTTGCTACCCAGCGCATTGCATAAGCTGCAGATCTATCAACTTTGGATGGATCTTTTCCAGAAAATGCTCCACCACCATGTCGGCTCATTCCGCCGTAGGTGTCAACAATGATTTTTCTTCCAGTTAACCCAGCATCACCCATTGGTCCACCAATTTCAAAACGTCCCGTTGGATTAACTAACAATCGATAATTGCTGGTATCCAAAGACACATCTAGTGACTCCAAAACTTTTTTAACCACATGTTTTTCAACATCTGGTTTTAATTGCTTCTCTAGATCAACTTCTGCAGCATGTTGCGAAGATATAACTATTGTGTCTAGTCGAACTGGTTTATTGTTTTCGTCATATTCAATAGTTACTTGTGTTTTTCCATCTGGTCTTAAATAAGCTAGCGTGCCATTTTTTCTAACTTCGGTAAGTTTTTCAGCTAATCTGTGTGCTAAAAAAATTGGAAGTGGCATCAAGGATTTTGTGTCATTGCAGGCATAGCCAAACATAAGACCTTGATCTCCTGCGCCTTGTTTGTCTAAAGGATCTTGCGACCCAGTTCTTTCCTCTAAAGCATCATTTACACCTTGAGCAATATCTGGGGATTGTTTACCAATTGAAACTGAAACTCCACAAGAGTTTCCATCGAAACCTTTAACTGAAGAGTCATAACCAATTTGTGTTACAACTTGTCTAATAATTTCAGGAACATCTGTATATCCACTAGTAGTTACTTCACCAGCAACATGAACTTGACCTGTAGTAATTAAAGTTTCAACAGCAACTCTGCTATGTGGATCTTGTCGCAGCATGTCATCCAAAATGGAGTCGCTTATTTGATCAGCAATTTTGTCTGGATGACCTTCAGTAACCGATTCAGAAGTAAACAAACGTCCAGCCATTAAAAGAACCTCTCTATTTTAATATTCCTGTGGTCACACAAGGTCGGGCTCGACCGGACTTTTCTTAATACTACCAACTTTAACTAGCAGGGCTGACAAATAATCTAACGCCTCATTTGCAAGGTCAAATTTATTCTTTAATTCCAATTTTTTAGTCTTTTCACGAGTAACCATTAAGAATTCGTTATTTGTGGATTCCATGGCCTGGTCTTTAATAACTTGGTTTGCAAAAATAACATCACAGCCTTTTTGATTAAGCTTTAAAATGGCAGACTTTTCCAGTAATTCATCATCTTCTATAGTTTCAGCAGCAAATCCCACAATTAGTTGCTTGTTGGATTTACTTTTTGAAATTTCCTGCAAGATGTCAGGATTCTTCACTAATTCTATGGTGATTTCATCACTTATCTTTTTAATTTTTCCTTCAGACTTATTTTTAACTTTATAATCAGATACTGCAGCATTCATTATCACAAGGTCATAATCTTTTACCCTGATCATCATTTCATCTCTTAATTGTGATGCATCTTCAACTGCCACAAAATCACATCCTGCTGGTAAATCAGTTTTCAGATTTGCTCCTACTACACACACCTGTGCACCTCGAGATATTGCAGCTTTTGCAAAAGCTATACCTTGCAACCCACTTGATCTATTACCAATGAAACGAATGGGATCAATTGCTTCTCTGGTACCACCCGCCGATATTAAAACTTTGACATTTTTTAAATCTTGAATTGGATTAACTTCATTTCTTTTGAGAACATTATTCACAATTTCTACAAGTTTGTTTGGATCTGGAAGTCTGCCAATCCCAGAATCTTCACTTGTTAACGCTCCCTTTTCGGGATTAATTATCAAAAAATCTCTTTGTTTTAATTTTTGTACATTTTCCTGAGTAGCAAGATTTTCCCACATTTCTGTGTGCATGGCAGGTGCTAAAACTTTTGGACATTTTGCAGTTAGCAATGTTGCTAATAGTGCGTTATCAGCAAAACCATTTGCAAGATGTGCTAAAAAATCAGCTGTTGCCGGCGCAACCAAAACCAATTTTGCATTTTTAGCAATTTTTACATGTTCAACTTCGTGTGGTTTATTCCAAATATCACTAACAACTTCCCTGCCACTTAATGCGGCAAGTGTTGCTTCTCCAATAAAATTTAGAGCACTTTTTGTGGCAATCACCTGAACGTCAAAATTTTGATCGCGAAGTCTTCTTATTATTTCGGCGGACTTATAAGCAGCAATACCACCGGTAACACCTAAAACCACTAAAGGCTTAGTCATAAAATAACTTCTTAGTTGTTTTCTGAACTATTCTCTTCTGTATTTTCTACAGTTTCACTTGCCTCTTCAACAACTTCACTTGATTCATCTTGATACACACCAGCAAAAGAATTGTCATAACTTGCGTTATATCTTTGTTGAGCTTGAATAGCGGCTAATCTTCTTTGCTCCATTTCAGCAGCTTCTTGTGCTAAAACTTCTGGTTCAACATGTTCTGTTTTTAATAACTTAGAATTAATTTCACGTAATGCAATTGATAATGGTTTTTCTTGAAGTTGTGTTTCTACAAGTGGACCAACATATTCAAGTAGTCCTTCACCAAGTTGTGAATAGTAAGCGTTAATTTGACGTGCACGTTTGGCTGCATAAATTACTAATTGATATTTAGATCCTGCGGTGTCTAATAAATCATCAATTGGAGGATTTGTGATTCCTTCTGGTTTTACTGGTGCAGCCACGTTTTTTAGACCTCACTTTTTCAAAAATTTATTGTGGACTTAATCAAGCCCTAATAAGGCTATCAGTTCATCTACAGTGGACTGAACATCCTCATTGATCACCACAGCATCAAACTCATTTTCTGCCTTTAATTCATCTAATGCAACCTGAAGTCGTAAATCTAACTCTTCATTTGATTCAGTACCTCTGGTAATTAATCGGCGTTTTAACTCTTCTATTGATGGTGGCTTAAGCATGACTAGAAATGATTCTGGCATTGCTTTTTTGATTTGTCTTGCACCTTGTAAATCAATTTCTAAAACGACCATTTGATTATTCTTAATTCTTTCTTCAACTGGTTTTCTTGGTGTGCCATACCAGGAACCAGCAAATTTTGCATATTCTAATAATTTGTTTTCTTTAATTTGTTCGTTAAATTCTTCTTCTGTTAAGAATTGATAATGGTCATCGTGTTTTTCTTCTGGTCTTGGTTTTCTAGTTGTTGCAGATACTGACAAAAAAACTTCAGGTTTTTTCTTCACCAATTCTCTGACTACAGTTCCTTTTCCAACACCCGATGGACCAGCTAAGACAATTAAAGATGCCTTCATCAATTAAATTCCTCGAGTAAGGCATTAATTTGATGTGGGCCTAACCCTTTTAATCTTCTACTTTGAGCAATACCGATTCTTTCCATTAAATTTTCTGCTCTTATTTTTCCAACACCAGGCATTGACTCCAAAAGTGCCATTACTTTCATTTTTGCGATTGCTTCATTAGAACTTACTTGTTCAAAAGCAGCTTTCAAAGATAGTTGACCTTTTTTCAATTTTTCCCTTAGCTCTGCCCTTATTTTTCTATTAGCTGCTGCTTTCAAAAGGGCAGCTTGTCGTTCTTCTTTTGTCAAAGAGGGTAAGGCCATGGAGTTATCTTTCCATTAGATTTAATTTATTCAAAGGTCAGGCCATAATTAAAAATTATTTATTTCTTCCTGTAACTGCTGGCATGCGATTTTTATTGAAGAACTTGCTGTTATTGGTCTTCCCATAACAAGTAAATTTGCGCCATCTTGTAACGCTTGACGAGGTGTTGCAACTCTTTTTTGATCATCCAAACTTGATCCTGCAGGTCTTATTCCAGGAGTTATCAATACTACGTCTTTACCCACAGCATTTCTTATTACTGCAACTTCTTGAGCACTGCATACAATTGCTCTTGCCCCAGCTTCAACCGCTAGTTTCGCCAATTGAATTGCACTATCCCTAGGATCAAATTTGTAGCCTATTTTTTTAAGACTATCTTCATTTAGAGACGTAAGAATTGTTACTGCGGTGATCAGGGTATTTGGAAGAGCCTTTACTGCACTTTCAATCATTTCCTTACCACCCGATGCATGAACAGTTAAATACTTAGGATTCAAATCCTTTATTGAATTACATGCACCAATTACTGTTGCTGGAATATCATGCAGTTTCAAATCTAGGAAAATATCGCAATCAGATATTGCTTTTATGTCTTGAATAGCTTTTTTGCCATCTCTTAAATAAGTTTCTAGCCCAATTTTTAAAGTTGAAACAAAGGGTGAAGCTTCTTTGGCCCAATTTTTAGCAGTATCTAAATCAGGAGCATCAAGTGCTAGGGCGATTGGTAATTTCATATTTGCTCTTTGTGTGCGGCATTTATTACATCATTAATAGATCTAAAACTTTTCTCATTTAGTAATTCACATACCTCATCATGAATCCTGACACATGCTTCTGGATCATTAAAAACCATTGTTCCAACACTTATTGCGTTTGCGCCTGCGGCAAAAAATTCCAAGGCATCATTTCCAGTTCTAATTCCTCCCATCCCGATTATGGGAATTTTTGGTAAGGCTTGTCTTATTTGGTAGACACATCTAACTGCAACTGGTCGAATGGCAGGTCCTGAAAGTCCACCAGTTTTGCCGCTTAATTTTGGTTTTAAAGTTTTAGTGTCAATTACCATTCCAAGCAAAGTATTAATAACACTTAATCCATCAGCTCCTGCATTAACTACTGCTTTTGCGATATGAGCAATATCAGTTACATCTGGAGAAAGCTTGGCAAAAATTGGCATTGAACTTGAAGAATTTCTTTTTACTGAATAAATAACTTCAGTTGCTGAATTTGGATCACAAGCAAAGACTAATCCCCTGTTTTCAACATTTGGACAACTTATGTTTACTTCAATACCAATTACTCCGGGAATATCCCTTAATTTTTCGGCAATTTTTCCATATTCTTCAACGCTATTTCCAGCAATAGAAACTATAGTTCTTGCACCTTTTTGATTAAGCCAAGATAAATCTTTTTCAATAAAATCATCAATTCCTGGGCCTTGAAGTCCAATTCCATTTAACATTCCACTTGGAGTTTCAGCCATTCTTGGTGTAGCTCTTCCAGATCTTGGTTGAAGCATCACACTTTTTGTAACAACTGCACCAATAGAGGTTATGTCAATGAATTGATCTAGTTCTTTTCCTGCAGCAGCACAACCTGAAGCTGTAAAAACTGGGCTAGGTATTTTTTGATTCATAAAATCAATTGACATATCTATTGATGATCTTTTTGGATATCTTTTCATTAATGATCTCCAATTTTTGGAGCACCGTAAGTATCTTCTGGAATAGTTCCAACTTCACTCCATCGGACTTTGTCGCCACGAAAATTTGGTCCATCAACGCAAGATCTAAGCATTCTTGTTACGCCATCTTCACCGATAACTGGCAGTACGCATGTCATGCAAACTCCAATACCGCAAGCCATAGATTCTTCGACACTTGTTTGCGAAACAATCCCATGCAAAGTTGCAACTTTGGAAACTGCTTCAAGCATCTTCATGGGACCACATGCATAAACAACTGCAGCATTTGATTTATTTATTACTTCAGGCAAAACATCAGTGACTTTGCCCATTTGTCCTGATGATCCATCATCTGTAGTAACTGTCAGTGTTGTGGATAGTCTTCTTGCTTCAAGCATTCCAAATAATTTTTCAGAACTTGAAGCACCCAAAATAAAATCAACTCTGCAATTTCTTTTTGCTAAAGCTTCTGCCAAAGTGAATAAAGGTGCTGCACCATATCCACCACCCACTAGTACACAAGGCACTGGATTTTTTGGAAGACTAAATGGTTTTCCCAACGGTCCAACTAAATTTACTGGATCATTTCTTTTTAAATTTGCTAAATAATCTGTACCAGGACCATGCGGAGAGACAACGATGTCTACTGTTCCGCCATAAACGCCTCGATCATTTACCTGATAAATACTAAATGCTCTTCTTAAGATCAGAGAACTTCTTTCATCTCCAATTGCTACAGCCACAAAATTTCCAGGCTTAAATTCTTTTGGCATATCAGCAGCAGTGGCTGTTATTACGTAATAACTTCCAATTTTCTTGTTATCAACAACGACGCCTTGATGAACAATTGGCATTTATGAAACCATTTTTTCTCTAGCAGAATTAATATCTTTAGCCCACTCTTGCAGAGATTTAACTCTAAATCCAGATTTTTGTAATGATTCAATTCCTGCCAATGCCGCTTTTAAACCTTGAGCAGTAGTTATGCAAGGAACCGACATATCTGTTGCTGCAGTTCTAATTTGATAACCATCAGTTCTTGGACCAACTCCATATGGAGTGTTAACAACTAAGTCAATATCTCCATTTCTTATGGCTTGAACCGATGTAGTTTCACCTTCCACTTCGCCCAAATGATGTTTGCGTAATTGTTTGGAGTCAATTCCAAATTTCTTAATAAACCTTGCAGTACCACTTGAAGCAAAAATATCAAAACCTAAATCTTTCAGTTTTTTAATCAATTCCACCATTGATTCTTTATCTCTATCGGCAATTGAGACGAATACGTTTCCTTTTAAAGGTAAACCTCCTGAGTATGCGCCACTTTGAGCTTTTGCAAATGCAGTTCCAAAACTTGTATCAATTCCCATAACTTCACCTGTTGATTTCATTTCTGGGCCAAGAATCGAATCAACTCCTCTAAATCTTCCAAACGGTAAAACTGCTTCTTTAACAGCAATTGGACTTTCTTTAAATGTTGCAGCTCCATCTTTATATTTTGGAAGAATTCCTTCGTTTCTTAATTCATTGATAGTTGCACCAAGCATTACTCGGGCACACGCTTTTGCTAAAGAAATACCTGTTGCTTTTGAAACAAATGGAACTGTTCTTGAAGCTCTAGGATTTGCTTCTAAAACATACAAAGTTTCTCCAGCAAGTGCATATTGCACGTTCATTAATCCAACTACACCAATTCCTGTACCAATGGCGTATGTGCTTTCTCGAATTTGTTCAATATGTTTTGCGGATAAAGAAATTGGAGGTAGCGAACAAGCAGAATCTCCTGAGTGCACACCTGCTTCTTCGATGTGTTCCATAATGCCGCCTAAAAACATTTCTTTGCCATCAAATAGTGCATCAACATCTATTTCTAAAGCGTCATCTAAAAATCGATCAACTAGGACAGGATGTTCTGGATTTATTTGGGTTGCCTTTTCTATATATTTAAGAAGCATTTCTTCGTCATAAACAATTTCCATGCCACGACCACCCAAAACATAAGAAGGTCTAACCAAAACAGGATAACCAATTCTGGAAGCAATTTCTTTAGCCTCAATAAAAGATGAAGCCATGCCATGTTCTGGTGAAATCAATTTTGCTTTTTCTAAAACTTCACCAAATGCTCCTCTTTCTTCTGCCAGATGTATAGCCTCTGGGCTTGTCCCAACAATTGGTACGAAATTATCTTTTAACTTCTGGGCAAGACCTAAAGGTGTTTGACCTCCTAATTGAACAATGACACCTATTAAGTTTCCAGATTGTTTCTCGGCATGAACAACTTCCAACACATCTTCAAGTGTTAAAGGTTCAAAATAAAGTCTGTCTGAGGTGTCATAATCTGTTGAAACAGTTTCAGGATTGCAATTAACCATAATCGTTTCAAAGCCAGCTAATTTTAAAGTTTGAGCAGCATGAACACAAGAGTAGTCAAACTCAATACCTTGACCAATTCTGTTGGGTCCTGAACCTAGGATTATTACTTTATTTTTATTTGACTTGGCAACTTCAGTTTCTTGGTCATAACTTGAATAATGATAAGGAGTTTTAGCTTCAAATTCTGCTGCACAAGTATCTACTGTTTTATAAACTGGTCTTAAATTTAAATTAATTCTTAATTTTCTAATTTCATCTTCTGTAGTATTTCTAATTTGTGCAATTTGAAAATCCGAAAAACCATGTGATTTTGCGTATTTTAAAAGATCAAAATCTAATTCTTTTGCAATCTTTACTTCATGAGCTATTTCATTAATGAGCATGATTTGATCTAAGAACCATGGATCGATTGCACTTGCTTCATAAACATCTTGAAGTGAAATTCCTGAAAGAAGGGATCTTTGAACTGAGTTTATTCTTCCATCTGTTGGGTATTTACATTTTTCAATCAAGACTTCTTTTGATTCAGTAACTTTTGAGAAATCAAACTGCGCATCTTTTTTCTCAAGACTTCTTAAAGCTTTTTGAAGTGCCTCACTGAAGTTTCTGCCTATTGCCATTGCCTCTCCCACACTTTTCATATGGGTAGTTAATTTGGTATCTGCACCTGGAAATTTTTCAAAAGCAAATCTTGGAACCTTCACAACTACATAATCAAGTGTTGGTTCAAATGAAGCAGGTGTTTCTTTTGTAATGTCGTTTGGTATTTCATCAAGTGTGTAACCAATTGCTAATTTAGCTGCAATTTTTGCAATAGGAAAACCAGTGGCTTTAGAGGCAAGGGCCGAAGATCTAGATACTCGAGGATTCATCTCAATAACAATCATTCGTCCATCAACTGGGTTAATTGCAAATTGAATATTGCATCCGCCTGTATCTACTCCAACTTCTCGAATGACTGCAATAGCAATATCTCGCATATGTTGATATTCGCGATCTGTCAGAGTCATTGCTGGTGCAACTGTTATGGAATCACCCGTGTGAACACCCATTGGATCAAAATTTTCAATTGAACAAATAATTACGACGTTATCGTGGTGATCTCGCATTAATTCAAGTTCAAATTCTTTCCAACCAATAATGCTTTCTTCCAATAAAACTTCACTGGTTGGTGATGCTTGTAAACCTGTTGCTACAAATTTAATTAAATCTTCTTCATTGTAAGCAATTCCAGAACCTGCTCCACCCATCGTAAAAGATGGTCTTACAACTAATGGATATCCAAGTTTTTGTGCGGAATCAAGACATTCTTCCAATGAATGACAAATTTCACTTTTTGCTGAATTTCCACCAATTTTTGAAACAATGCTTTTAAATTTTTCTCGATTTTCTCCACGTTCAATTGCTTCAACTTTTGCACCAATTAATTCAACTTTATATTTATCAAGAATTCCTTCTTTATGTAATGCCATTGCGGCATTTAATGCAGTTTGACCTCCAAGAGTTGGCAATATTGCATCTGGTTTTTCTTTTTGAATAATTTTTTCTAAAATATCTGTAGTAATAGGTTCAACATAGGTAGCATCAGCAAATTCTGGATCAGTCATGATTGTGGCTGGATTGCTGTTAAGAAGAATTACCCTTATTCCCTCTGCTTTCAAAACTCTGCACGCTTGAGTTCCTGAATAATCAAATTCGCAAGCTTGTCCAATCACAATTGGACCTGAGCCAATTACTAGAACTGAATTAATATCTTTTCTTTTTGGCATTACTTTTTACTCATTAATTCTGTGAAGCGATCAAACAGATAATCTGCATCATGAGGACCAGCTGCTGCTTCTGGGTGGTATTGCACGCTAAAAGCTTTTTTGTCTTTCAAAGCTAAACCTTCAACAACATTGTCATTTAAGCAAATATGACTCACCATTACTCGACCAAACTCTGTTTCACTTTCTTTATCAATTGGTGCTTTAACTGCAAATCCATGATTGTGTGTTGTGATTTCAACTTTTCTTGTTGTCAGGTCCATTACTGGTTGATTAATACCTCGGTGGCCAAAAGTTAATTTATAAGTTTCAAAACCAACAGCTCTACCAAGAATTTGATTTCCAAAACAGATACCAAAAAGTGGAATATTTTCTTTAAGAATTCTTTGAGTTAATTCAATTGCATGACTTGCAGTTGCTGGATCACCTGGACCGTTACTAAGAAATATGCCATCGACTTCATATTTCATGATTTCATCAAAATTAGAGCTAACAGGTAACACTTCAAGTTCTATGCCTCTATTAGTTAATCGCTTTAGAATTCCATTTTTTATTCCTAAATCAAGAGCAGCAACTTTGAATTTTTTTACACCATTTGCTTTAACATTGAACTTTTTTGTTGTGGTTACGGCACCACAAAGATCAGCTCCCTTCATTTGTGGAGACTCAAGCACTTTTTTCAAAAAGTAATCTTGATTTTTGCTATCTAATTCTTGTGAAAAAATTCCTGCTCGCATTGCACCTTTATCTCTAAGGTGTCTAGTCAAGGCTCTTGTGTCAATTCCGGAGATTGAAATAATATTTTGTGTTTTTAACTCTTCTTCTAAAGATCTTTTTGATCGCCAATTAGATGAAATTCTGGATGGATCTCTTACAACATAACCTGATACCCAGATTTTTCTTGATTCATCATCCTCATCATTTATTCCTGTGTTACCTATATGTGGAGCTGTTTGAATAACAATTTGTTTGTAATAAGAAGGATCAGTCAAAGTTTCTTGATAACCAGTCATTCCAGTAGTGAAAACTGCCTCACCAAATGTTTCACCTTTTGCGCCATAAGATCTACCTCTGTAAATAGATCCATCTTCCAAAACTAGTAAGGCAGGTGAAAAAGTCATGAAACTATTTCACCGCTTTTGAAGGTGAATTTACCTTTATGAATCGTGTGAATTACTTTACTTTTTAGTTTTAGTCCATGATAAGGATTGTTTTTACTTAAAGATTTAGTTTGATTTGCATCCACAATCCATTCCAGATCTGGATCAATAATGCAAAGATTGGCTATTTCATTTTCTTTTATTGGTCTTCCATGATCTGCTAATTGAGCGATTTTTGCAGGAGTCTCACTCATAACTCTTGCAATATCTGACCAATTCATTTTTTTGTTTGGCAACATCACTGTTGCTACTACTGAAAGTGCTGTTTCTAAACCTGTCATTCCAAATGCAGCTTGATTCCACTCTCCTTCTTTATCCTCAGCAGGATGAGGAGCATGATCTGTTGCAACTACATCAATAATTCCACTAGCTAAAGCATCTTGAAGTGCTATTAAATCTGTATTACTTCTTAAAGGAGGATTAACTTTAAATTTTGCATCATATTCTCGGCAATTATCTTCGGTTAACAGTAAATGATGTGGTGTAACTTCAGCACTAACTTTTATTCCTTTTTGCTTAGCCCATTTTAAAATCTCTACAGTTCCTGCAGTTGAGGCATGACAAATATGAAGTTTTGAATCAACGTGTTCGGCTAGTAAAACATCTCTTGCCACAATTGATTCTTCAGCAACTGAAGGCCAACCAACCAAACCTAATTGTCCTGAAAGAAGAGATTCGTTCATTTGAGAATTTTGGGTAAGTCTTGGTTCTTGTGCATGCTGAGCAATCACGCCATCAAAAGCTTTTACATATTCAAGTGCTCTTCGCATTAATACAGGATCATGAACGCATTTTCCGTCATCACTAAATATTTTTACATTGGCTCTAGATTGTGCCATTGCAGAAAGTTCTGCTAATTGTTCTCCATTTAAACCAACTGTTACTGCTCCAACGGGAATAACATCTACTAATCCAATTCTTTGTCCCAAATTCCAAACTTGTTCAACTACTCCTGCGGTATCTGCTACAGGCAAAGTATTTGCCATTGCATGAACTGCGGTAAAACCGCCAGCAGCGGCAGCTTTGCTTCCCGATTCGATTGTTTCAGAATCTTCTCGACCTGGTTCTCTTAAATGAGTATGTAAATCTACAAGTCCTGGAAGTAAAATTTTTCCGCTCAAATCTAGTGTTTGAGCATCAGGTGAGTTAATTGTGTTTGGTTTTGCAATTTGTTTAATTTTTTGATTTTCGATTAATACGTCATGAATATTTTCACCCTTTATACTTACATTTTTTAATAAAATCATTAGTTTGTACTCTCCACTTCATTTTGTGAACCACCAAGCAATAGATATAAAACAGCCATTCGCACACTTACCCCATTTGCCACTTGTTCTATAACAACAGAATTTGTGCTATCGGCTACTTCAGCAGTTATTTCCATACCACGATTCATGGGACCTGGATGTAGCACTAAAGCATTCTTTTTCATATTTTTTAATCTTGCAGAATTTAAACCAAAATTTCTTGAATATTCTCTAGCAGTCGGAAAATATGCTGCAGTCATTCTTTCTTGTTGAACTCGTAACATCATGATTGCATCAACATTTTCAATAACTTGATCTAGATTGAATGAGTATTCGCATTCCCAATCATTTATCCCTTTAGGCATTAATGTTGGAGGTGCAACCATTACAGGTGTGGCACCTAATTTTTTTATCAATAAAGCATTACTTCTTGCAACTCGACTATGCAAAATATCGCCCACAATGGCAACTCTTAATCCAGTTAAATCACCTTGATTATTTTTTAAATGTTTTCTGATTGTGTATGAATCAAGTAATGCTTGAGTGGGATGTTCATGAGTTCCATCTCCTGCATTAATTACCACTGCATTAATCCAATTTCTTGAAGCAAGCAGATTAGGAGCCCCTGAAGCAGGATGTCTTATCACCACAGCATCTGCTCCCATTGATTGCAAAGTTTGAGCAGTATCTTTTAAACTTTCTCCTTTGGAAACACTAGATCCTTTAGCACTAAAATTAATTACATCAGCGCTCAATCTTTTTGCAGCTGCTTCAAAAGAAATTCTTGTTCTAGTGCTGTCTTCAAAGAACAAATTAACTATAGTTCTGCCTCTTAAAGTTGGTAACTTCTTTACTGGGCGATCAGATACTTGAGCCAATTCTTTAGCTGTATCAAGTATTAAAATTGCATCATCTTTTGTTAAATCATTTATCGAAACAAGGTGTCTATTCATTGTGAGACTTCATTCGATATTGTGACTTTTTCTTGACTATCATCTAATTCACTCAAGAAAACTCTTACTTGCTCAGTTATGGAAGTAGGAATATTTTTTCCAACATAATCTGCTCTAATTGGTAAATCTCTATGTCCACGATCAACTAAGACAGCTACTTGTACCTTTGATGGTCTACCGATGTCATTAATCGCATCAAGTGCGGCTCGAATAGTTCTTCCTGAAAATAAAACATCATCAACCAGCACCACAACTTTGTTATCAATTCCTCCTTCAGGAATTAAAGTTTGTGCTAGAGCTCTTGGTGGTCTTAGTCTTAAATCATCTCGATACATAGTGATATCAAGTGAGCCTGCTTGGATGTTGGTTTTTTCAAATTCATTTATCTTGTTTGCGATGCGGTTTGCTAAGGGAACACCTCTAGATGGAATTCCTAAAATAACAATGTTTTGAAAACCTTTATTGTTTTCTAAAATTTCATGAGAGATTCGAGATAGTGCTCGAGAAATATCAGATGATTCAAGAACTACGCGTTCCAGATGACGAGAATTTGCACTCATTGTGCTTCTCGACCTCCTTCTCCGCCTCACGGGACGGTCTTAAAGGATGCCTTGCTAAAAACTTAGATTAGCAGACTAATTTAACTTTCATCTGCACCAGTTCCAACTTTGTGTACACGCATGCCATTAGTTGTTCCAGGAACTCCAGGTGGAACACCGGCCACAACTACAACAAGTTCACCATATTTAGCAAAATTATTTCCTGTTAAATATCTATCAACTTGAGCCACCATTTCATCAGTGTGTTTAACAGTGTCTGCATGAAAAACTTGGCAACCCCAAATTAATGAAAGTTGACGTTGGACAGATTGATCTGTTGTAAAAGCAAGAATTGGCGTGGTTGATCTGTGACGTGCCATCAAACGAACACTTCGACCGGTTTCTGTGAAACCTATTAAATATTTAGCATTTATCGCTTTACCCACTGCAACAGCTGCAGTAGTTAAAGCTCTTCCAGTGCTTCCCTGGGATTCAATTTCTAATTTTGGAAGTTGTTCTAAAGCTTCTTCTTCAACATGTTCAATAATTCTTGCCATAGTTTCAACTACTAAAACAGGATTTTCACCCACACTAGTTTCTCCACTAAGCATTAAGGCATCTGCACCATCTAAGACTGCATTTGCCACATCACTTGCTTCTGCTCTGGTTGGTCTTGATGCTGAAATCATTGATTCCAGCATTTGAGTTGCAACAATTACCGGTTTTCCAACTTGTCTTGCTAATTGGATGGCGTTTTTTTGAACAAGTGGAACTTCTTCTAGTGGTAATTCAACTCCAAGATCACCTCTAGCGATCATGATTGCATCAAATGATTGCAGAATTTGCTCTAAATTTGAAACGGCCTGTGGTTTTTCAATTTTTGCCACAACCGGAATTTTTCTTCCTGCCTTATCCATAATTTTATGAACATCTTCAATATCTTTGGCATTTCTTACAAATGACAAAGCAATAAGATCGCAACCATTTTCAAGTGCCCACACTAAATCTTTTTCATCTTTTTGTGAAAGGGCAGGAACGTTAACAGATACACCAGGCAAATTAATACCTTTATTATTTGAGATTGTTCCACCCTCAATAACCTTGGTTATAACGTCATTTCCTTTAACTTCCGTTGCTTCTAAGCGGATTTTTCCATCGTCAATAAGTAATGCATCACCTTTTTTTACATCTTGACATAAACCCTTGTAAGTCGTAGAAACCTTTTCTTTATCTCCGGGATGCTCATCAGTGGTGATTATGAATTTTTGACCATTAATCAGTGAAACTGGACCATTACTGAAAGTTCCAACTCGTATTTTTGGACCTTGCAAATCAGCAAGCACTGCAATTTCTTTACCTAATTCTTTCGAGGCACTTCTTACCAAATCTAATCTTCTTTTGTGATCTTGATGATCTCCATGAGACATATTAAGTCTTGCAACATTCAAACCAGAATTTATAAGTTTTTTTACAACATCAATATCATCAGTGGAAGGTCCAAGGGTAGCGACAATCTTAGCTCTTCTCATATATTCATATTCTATTCAATAGTTTGATTTAAACTGTAAGTGGTCTTGAATTTGCTTCAATTGGTGTTGGCAAATTTGTTTCGCCAATCAAAAATTCATCAACATGAGCCGCAACAGAGCGGCCTTCTGCAATTGCCCAAACAATTAATGATTGTCCTCTTCCAGCATCACCGCAGACATAAACAGAATCAACATTTGTTTTAAAGTTCTCATCTCTTGCTATATTTCCTCTGCTATCAAGTTCAAGATTTAATTGCTCAATAAATGGTGCTTTTTCAGGTCCAACAAAACCAAGTGCTAACAAAACTAAGTCAGCTGGAATAATTTTTTCAGTGCCTTTGATTGATTCAAACTTGCCGTTTTTTAATTGAACTTGGATTAATTCAAGCCCAGTAACTTTTCCTGATGAGCCAACGAATTTATTTGTATTAACACTATAAATTCTTTCCCCACCTTCTTCATGAGCACTAGTTACCCTATAAATCATTGGATAAGTAGGCCATGGTTGTGCGTCTGGTCGAATATCTTGCGGCATAGGAAGAATTTCTAATTGAGTAACAGATTTAGCTCCTTGTCGATGAGCTGTACCTAAACAATCTGCACCTGTATCACCACCACCAATAATTACTACATTTTTATCTTTTGCATCAATTGGTGATACTGCTAATTCCCCTAGAGCCACTTTGTTAGCAGGTGGCAAATATTCCATAGCTTGATAAATTCCATTTAATTGTCTTCCTTCTATTGGAAGATCTCTCCATGAAGTTGCACCAACTGCTAAAACTATTGCATCATATTTTTTTCTTAATTCTTTAGCATCAATATCAATTCCAACTTCAACTCCAGTTCTAAATTTGATGCCTTCTTGAGAAAGTTGTTCTAGTCTTCGATCGATGTGAATTTTTTCCATCTTAAATTCAGGTATGCCATATCGTAATAGTCCACCAAGTTTGTCTGCTCTTTCATAAATTGCAACAGTGTGCCCTGCTCTTGCAAGTTGTTGAGCAGCAGCAAGACCTGCCGGACCAGATCCAATAACTGCGACAGTTTTTCCACTTAATCTTGCTGGAGATTGTGGAGTGACTAATCCTTGAGCAAATGCTCTATCTGCAATTTCAACTTCAACTTGTTTAATTGTTACTGCATCCTGATTTATTGCAACTACACATGCTGCTTCACATGGTGCAGGACAAAGTCGACCTGTAAATTCTGGAAAATTATTGGTTGCATGTAAACGCTCTGAAGCTTCTTTCCAGTTATCTTTATAAACAAGGTCGTTCCATTCTGGAATTAAGTTTCCTAGTGGACAGCCATTGTGACAAAAAGGAATTCCACAATCCATGCATCGTCCTGCTTGGGCACGTAGTTTATTTGAATCAAATGGTTCATAAACTTCTCTCCAATCCATCAATCTCAAATCGACAGGTCTACGTTTTGGAGTTTCTCTTTTGGTATTAATAAATCCTTTTGGATCACCCACGGCTTGCCTCCATAATTGCTTTTAGTGGGTCGATACCTTCAAGTTCTGCTTTTTCTTTAGCTAGTAATACTCGTTTATATTCCTTAGGCATTATTTTTGCAAATTGATTTATTTCATTACCATCCAAAATTTGTTTAGCTAATTTTGAATTTGTTTCTTCGATATATTTTGTAATTATTTCAGTTAAAAATTTAATATCTTCTTGATCAAGATCTTCAATTTCTACCATTTCTGGATTTATATTTTCAGAATTTGGTTTAAATAAATATGCTATTCCACCACTCATTCCAGCTGCAAAATTTCGTCCAGTTGGGCCTAAAACTACGACTCGTCCTCCTGTCATGTATTCGCAACCATGATCTCCCACACCTTCAACTACTGCTGTTGCACCTGAATTTCTGACACAGAATCTTTCTCCAACAAGTCCATTTACAAATAATGTTCCAGAAGTTGCCCCATAGGCTGCAACGTTTCCAGCAATCACATTCTTGCTTGCTTCAAATTTAGAATTTCTATTTGGTCTGACAATAATTTTTCCACCTGATAAACCTTTAGCTAAATAATCGTTTGAATCCCCTTCCAATCGAAGAGTTATTCCTTTAGGAACAAAAGCTCCAAAAGATTGTCCAGCAGAACCAATGAAAGTTAAATCAATTGTTTCATCAGGTAAACCTTTACCACCGTATTTTCTGGTGACCTCACTTCCAAGCATCGTGCCCACTGTTCTATTTACATTTCTTATATCAAATTGAGCTCTAACTAATTCTTGTTTCTCTAAAGCAGGTTTGCAAATTTTTATCAATTCTTGATCTAAAGCTTTTTCTAGCCCATGTTCTTGATTTTTAACATGATGAAGTTCTGTGTTATTAGCATTTACTTGATGCAAGATTGGTTCAAGATTTAAACCAGATGCTTTCCAATGATCAATAGCCTTTTTAGTATCAAGCAGTTCAGAGTGACCTATTGCTTCTTCTAAAGTTTTGAATCCAAGTTGTGCAAGATATTCTCTTACTTCTTGAGCAATAAATTTAAAGAAATTTTCCACAAATTCAGGTTTGCCATTAAATTTTTCTCGCAGAACTGGATTTTGAGTTGCAACACCAACTGGACAAGTATCCAGGTGACAAACTCTCATCATGATGCAACCCATTACCACAAGTGGTGCTGTTGCAAATCCAAATTCTTCGGCACCCAATAATGCTGCAATTAAAACATCTCTTCCAGTTTTTAGTTGACCATCAGTTTGTACAACAATTCGATCTCTTAATCCATTTAATAAAAGTGTTTGTTGAGTTTCTGCTAAACCGATTTCCCATGGAGCACCTGCATGTTTGAGTGAAGTTAATGGACTTGCCCCAGTTCCACCGTCGTGGCCTGAAATTAATACGACATCAGCATGTGCTTTAGCAACTCCTGCTGCAACTGTGCCCACCCCAACTTCTGCAACAAGTTTGACGTGAATTCTTGCTTTGTTATTGGCATTCTTTAAATCATGAATCAATTGTTTTAAATCTTCAATTGAATAAATATCGTGATGTGGAGGTGGAGAAATTAATCCCACACCCGGTGTTGAATGTCTTGTTTTTGCAACCCACGGATAAACCTTGTGGCCAGGAAGTTGTCCACCTTCACCAGGTTTTGCTCCTTGTGCCATTTTGATTTGTATATCATCAGCATTAACTAAATATTCGCTAGTGACTCCAAATCTTCCACTTGCAACTTGTTTAATTGCTGAACGTTTTGAATCACCGTTTGTTTCTTTAACAAATCTTTCAGGATCTTCGCCACCTTCACCAGTGTTTGATTTGGCACCCAATCTATTCATAGCAATAGCTAAAGTTTCATGGGCTTCTTGAGAAATTGAGCCATAAGACATAGCGCCTGTACTAAATCTTTTTAGAATGCTTTCAATTGGTTCTACTTCGTCTATTGAAATTGGTTTTCTGGAATTTTTGATATCAAAAAGTCCCCTTAAAGTCATTAATCTTTTTGATTGTTCATTTACTAAATTTGTGTAATTTTTAAATATTTCATATTGACCGGTTTTAGTTGAATGTTGCAATCTAAATACAGTTTCTGGATCAAATAAATGAGGTTCACCTTCTCTTCTCCATTGATATTCCCCACCAATTGAAAGTTGTCTATGAGCAGGTGAAATACCTGTTGGTGGATAAGCAATTTCATGTCTTTTAATTACTTCTTGAGCAATAACATCTAATCCAACTCCACCTAAACGAGAAACAGTACCGGTGAAATATTTATCAACTAAATCTTGTGAAAGACCAATTGCTTCAAAAATTTGGGCTCCTCTGTATGAAGCAACCGTGGATACACCCATTTTGCTCATAACTTTTAAAACACCTTTACCTAAAGCTTTGACAAGATTTCTAACTGCTTTTTCAGGGGTTATTCCTGTTAATTTATTTTGGCGAACCATATCTTCCACGGTTTCCATTGCAAGATAAGGATTTACCGCTGCTGCTCCAAATCCGATAAGTAAAGCAACATGATGAACCTCGCGAACATCACCTGCTTCAACAATTAATCCAACTTGCATTCTTTGTTTAGTGCGCACCAAATGATGATGCACTGCTGATAAAAGTAACAGCGAAGGAATTGGCGCTTCATCAGCATCAGAATCTCTGTCACTTAAAACTAGTAATCTACTTCCCTTTTTTATTGCCTCATCTACTTCGTTGAATATCTCTTGGATACGTTTTTCTAAACCTTTTTCTCCATCTTGAATTTTAAAAAGTCCAGAGAATTTCTGTGCTGCAAAACCTGGTTTGTCTCCATCTCGATTGATGTGAATTAATTTAGCTAATTCATCGTTATCAATTACTGGAAATGGTAAAACAACTTGTCTGGTATGTGCTGGGGTTGCTGAAAGTAGATTGCTTTCTTCACCAATTGAAGATGATAAAGAAGTAACTATTTCTTCTCTGATTGCATCTAGAGGTGGATTAGTAACTTGAGCAAATAATTGGGTGAAGTAATCAAAGATTAATCTTGGTCTTTTACTTAATACAGCTATCGGAGTATCTGTACCCATTGAACCAATAGGTTCAGCTCCTGAAATTGCCATAGGAGTTAATAAAATTTTTAGTTCTTCTTCGGTATAACCGAAAGTTTGTTGTCTTCTTAATACTGAAGAATGAGTATGAACAATATGTTCTCTATCGGGTAATTCCTCAAGATGAACTAAACCGGCATGTAACCAATCTTGATATGGTTCTTGGCTTGCCAATTCATTTTTGATTTCATCATCTTCAATAATTCTTCCTGCATTTGTGTCAACCAAAAACATTTTTCCAGGTTGCAGTCTTCCTTTTCTTACTACTTTTGCTGGTTCAATTGGTAAAACTCCAGATTCACTGGCAAGAATTACTAGACCGTCATCTGTCACCCAAAATCTTCCCGGACGTAAACCATTTCGATCTAGCACTGCACCAATTAGGGAACCATCTGTGAAAGTGACACAAGCTGGACCATCCCAAGGTTCCATAAATGAGGCATGAAATTCATAAAATGCTCTTCTTTTTGGATCCATATTTGGATTGTTTTCCCAAGCTTCAGGAATCATCATTAAAACTGCGTGAGGTAAAGATCTTCCACCTAAATGAATAAGTTCTAGAACTTCATCAAATGATGCAGAATCACTTGCTCCATTGGCACAAATTGGAAAAATTCTTGAAAGATCTCCTGGTATTAAATCTGTTTCTAATAAATTTTCTCTGGCTTGCATCCAGTTTCTATTACCTTTAACAGTATTTATTTCTCCGTTATGTGCAATAAATCTATAAGGATGCGCTAATGGCCAGGAAGGAAAAGTATTTGTGCTAAATCTTGAATGCACAAGAGCAATTCTTGATTCAACTTTCTCATCTGATAAGTCTTGGTAAAAAGTTTGTAATTGACCTGTTGTTAACATTCCTTTGTAAACAAGTGTTCTGGAAGAAAGGGACGCAAAATAGACTTGCGTTTCTTTTTCCGCGATTTTTCTGAACGGATAAATTAAGCGATCTAATTCCAGACCAGATTTATTTTCAAGTTTTGATTTTATAAAAATCATTTCAAATACCGGCATAACACTTTTAGCCGTTTTACCTAAAGTTGAAGAATCTGTGGGGACTAATCTCCAACCTAATAATTCAATATTTTCAGATTGGGCAATTTTTTGTATTTGCTCTTTAGTTGATTTGTATAAATCTTTGTCTTGTGGCAAAAATGCAATTCCTACGCCATATTCACCCATTTTTGGTAATTTAAAATCAACTACGGATCGTAAAAATTTATCTGGAATTTGAATTAATATTCCAGCGCCATCTCCAGAATCAGGTTCACTTCCACTTGCACCACGATGATCAAGATTTTTTAAAGCTTCTAACCCTTTTTCAACAATCTCATGATTTGCTTCTTTATTTAAAGTTGCAACTAAGGCCACACCACATGCGTCATGTTCAAATGAATGGTCATAAAGACCTTGAGATTTTGATTGTGGCACTTTTTTAGTTCGTCCTTTGAAAAATTTTTCTCTGGGACGACTTTGGCCCGATATAAGTAAATACTATCTTAAAGATTGATTTATAAAACTGAACCTATGGAATTTCCCAACAACCAGGTGATTGCTGCTGCCCCACTACCGATTAGTAATTGCCTGGTACCTGAGTACCACCAGGTCCGAGTTGTCACCAAAGAGACAACAGCTCCGGTTAAGAAAAGTCCCAAAAGTGAAATTATTAAAGAGTAAATCAAATTATTAAAGCCCAACATGTAAGGAAGCAAGGGCACCATGGCACCTAAGCCAAAAGAAATAAACGAAGATACAGCAGCTAATTTTGCTGAAGGCAAATCTTTTGTGGATACACCAAATTCTTCTAAAGAATGAGCATCAATAAATTCACTTTCATTTTCACTTAATTCTTGAGCAAATTTAAAAGCAACTTCATGACTTACTCCACGTGAAACATAAACTTGAGCTAATTCTTCGATTTCACGATTTAAATCTTCTGTTATTTCTTTTTTCTCTAATTCAATTTCAGCCATTGCCAATTCTGCTTGACTTGCAACTGAGGTGTATTCACCTGCTGCCATAGAAAATGCACCTGCAAGTAATCCTGCAAAACCTGCTAAAACAATTGCTTTAGTGTTTTCCACACCTGCAGCTTGAGTTCCTCCTGCCACACCAATCATTAAGGCAAAGTTTGAAACTAAACCATCCATGGCACCAAAAACAGCAGGACGTAACCAACCTCCGCTTACATTTCTGTGCAGATTTTCAACGTTTAACTTTTTTTGCCCCGAAGGCATTAATTAACTCCTAAATATTTTTTGATCTCTTCCAGGTTTTAACCTGCTAGAGATTATAAAGTAAACAAGCCCTCCAACTATAACAAGTAAACTTGTCCAGATATTAAATCTTAATCCTAAAAGTAATCGCGATTCATCAATTCTAAATGTTTCGACGAATAATCGACCTAAACTATATAAAGATACATAAAGAGCAAAGACTCTGCCATGTCCTAATTTATAAATTTTATCGAGGTAAATAAGACTAAATCCAATAATTACACTCCAGATTAGTTCATATAAAAATGTGGGATGAAAAGTTGTAAACATTTCAAAGCCTTGGGGTCTGTTTTTTTCTGCAATTTCTAGTCCCCAAAAAACATTGGTAGGTTTGCCAAATAATTCTTGATTGAAATAGTTTCCTAATCTTCCAATTGCTTGAGCAAAAATAATTCCCGGTGCAATCGCATCAGCAAATGGGGGAAGATTTATTTTATAAATTCTACAACCAATCCAGGCTCCAATTCCTCCAAAAAATATTGCTCCCCAAATTCCTAGCCCACCGTTCCATATTTTCAAAGCATCTATTGGATTTTTTCCTTCACCAAAATATTTTTCAAAGTCAGTTGCAACATGATAAATCCGTCCACCAATAATTCCAAAAGGAACTGCAAAAAGAGCTACATCACTAACTTGTCCGACTTTTCCACCACGGGCAACCCATCTTTTATTACCTAACCAAATTGCAACAAAAATTCCAATGATAATAAAAAGTGAATATGCACGTAATGGTAAAGGTCCAAGATATAAAACTCCGGTACTTGGACTGGGAATGCTTAAAGAAATCAAAATCTATTTCTTTGCAGCAGCAACAGCTTCAGCAAATCCTGCTGGATCATAAATTGCTTTAGCGTCTAATGCTTTGTCATTTAAAAATATTGAAGGTGTACCTTGCACTCCTCTATCTTTCGCGTGAAGTTCGGAATTTTGAGCCCAGCCTTTGTACTTACTACTTGTGTAACAAGTTTCAAATTCTGTGTAAGCTTCGTTTTCAATGCCAACTTTCTTTGCTAAATCTAAAAGTTGTTCATCTGAATATCCATCACCTTCACGAGCAGGTTGCATGGCAAATATTCCAGAGTGATATTCAATAGTTTTTCCTGCATCAACAGCACAACCCCATGCCATTGTTGCTCTCAAAGATGAAAGTTTTGATTCAGGAAAATTTCTATCTAAAAAAATCATTGGATGAAGAGTTAAATTAATTTCGCCTTTTTCAGCTGAAGCAAAAACATTTTTAGCATTAGTCACTTCAAATTGACCACATGCTGGACATTGAAAATCTTCATAAAGTTCTGCCCTTGGAGCAGCAGGATCTTGTATTCCAACTGGAACTCCATAACCTTCACTTGCACTTACTCCTTTTGGAAGTGCAGCACTGGTGTCATATTCAGTAATTGCTTCTGGCACCACAATGTCTGTTTGAGATTGATTCTTGGCATAAAATCCAACACCGATAATTCCCACAACAAATGCTGCAACAACTAAACCACCAATGATTTGAATAGTCTTTGCTTTTTTAGCGTCAGAGCCTGCATTTGCCCTTACTTGTGCAGCTTTATTTTTGATGTCATCAGGATTTGCCATTTAATTTCTCCATGTTTTTTCTTTTAATCTAGTAAACCAGATAAAACTTTGCATCTTTTGCCTAGTTTCTATGCATAGATCTAGCCAAATCTTTAGTCAATTGGCCTATTGCCCCTACAGATTTTGAAAGATCTTTTGTTTGCAAGATTAATTTAATAAAGGCACTGCCCACAATTACTCCATCTGCATATTTAGCTACCTGCTTAGCCTGTTCAGGAGTTGAAACACCTAATCCAACTGCCACGGGTAGATCTGTCACTTTTCTTAATCTAGTTACTAAAGTTTCTGCACTTTGTGAAATTTGATTTCTAGTTCCAGTTACTCCCATCAAACTTGCGGCATACACAAATCCAGTTACTTTTGAAGAAACAAGTTTTAATCTTTCTTCACTTGTTGATGGTGCTACGACAAATATTCGATCAACATGTTGTTTGTTTGTTTCGTCTATCCATTCATCTGATTCATCTGGTGGTAAATCAGGTGTGATTACTCCATTTCCACCTGAATTTTTAAATTCTTCAACATATTTTTTGATTCCCCATTTTTCAATTGGAGACCAATAAGACATTGTTAGAACTGGTTTATTATTTTCAGAAACTTTTTTTACCACATGCATTACTTCCTTGATTCCAGTTTTATGATTTAAAGCAATATCTACTGCTTCTTGTATTACTGGTCCATCCATTAAAGGATCACTGTAGGGAACTCCAACTTCAATAACATCCACTCCATTTTTAAACATTTCATTAATTATTTGAATCGAACCATCAAGACTAGGAAATCCTGCAGGTAAATAGGCAATTAATACGGCTCGATTTTCACTTTTAGCTTTTGTAAAAGTTTCTTTTAAACTTGTCATTAATTAAGTTTGAACCACTTTGCGGCTGTCTCGACATCTTTATCGCCACGTCCACTGCAATTAACAATAATTACAGCATCTTCTCCTAATTCTTTCCCAAGTTTCATGGTTCCAGCTATGGCATGAGCAGTTTCAATTGCTGGAATGATTCCTTCTGTCTTAGACAAGATTTCAAATGCTTGCATAGCTTCTGTATCGGTAATCGGATGATATTTTGCTCTATTTGTTTCTTTTAACCAAGCATGTTCTGGACCTACACCTGGATAATCTAAACCTGCAGAAATTGAGTGACTTGGCAAAGTTTGACCATTTTCATCTTGCAAAACATATGATCTAGTTCCATGCAATATGCCAATAGTTCCACCTGACAAAGTTGCTGCATGTCTTCCTGTTTCAATTCCATCTCCTGCAGCTTCATAACCATGAATTTGTACTTGTGAATCCAAAATAAATGGATGAAATAATCCAATCGCATTAGATCCACCTCCAACACATGCAGTAACAGCAGTTGGAAGTTTTCCAATTCGATCTAATATTTGTTGCTTAGCTTCTATTCCAATAATGCTGTGAAAATTTCTACCGATAGTTGGAAATGGATGTGGGCCAGCAACTGTTCCTAATAAATAATGAGTTGATTCAACATTGGTTACCCAATCTCTCATTGCTTCATTAATTGCATCTTTCAAAGTTTTGGTTCCAGTTTTTACAGGATTTACTTTTGCACCTAGAAGTTTCATTCTGGCCACATTTAAAGCTTGCCTCATTGTGTCTTCTTCGCCCATATAAATTTCACATTCAAGACCAAGTAAGGCAGCTGCAGTAGCTGTGGCAACTCCGTGTTGGCCTGCTCCAGTTTCGGCAATAATTCTGTTCTTACCCATTCTTTTAGTAAGAAGGGCTTGTCCAATCACATTATTTATTTTGTGAGAACCAGTGTGATTTAAATCTTCGCGTTTTAAAAAGATTCGAGCATTACCTGCAAACTTTGAAAAGTTTTTAGCTTCACTTAAAGGACTTGGTCTTCCCACATAATTTTTCATTAAATCCATGAATTCTTCATTAAATTTAGGATCTGCAACGGCCTTCTCATATTCAGTTTCTAATTGATCAAGAGCAGTTATTAATGCTTCTGGAACAAAACGCCCCCCGAACTGACCAAAATGGCCAGTTTCGTTGTCAATTTTTCTTAAATCATTTAAAAAAGTTGTCACAAATTACCGACCGTGATTGGTTGCAGGATGAGCACCTGCTGTAACTAAATCATGAACTGCATTTCTTGGATCTTTATTCAAAACTAAACTTTCACCAACCAATACCGCATGTGCTCCAGCATTGGCATATGTAATCAAATCGTGTTTGTCTCTTACTCCAGATTCTGCTACCAAAACACAGCCTTTTGGAACACTTGGAGCAAGCCTTAAGAATGTATCCCTATCAACTTCTAAAGTTTTTAAGTTTCTTGCATTTACCCCAATTAGTTTAGCGCCTGCATCAACCGCTCTTTTTAATTCTTCTTCAGTATGAACTTCAATCAAAGGTGTAATGCCAATTGTGTGAGCTCTTTCAATCAAGGACACTAAAGCTTCTTGTTCAAGGGCTGCAACTATTAATAAAGCAAGATCTGCACCATGTGCTCGGGCTTCCCATAGTTGATAACTTGAAAAAATAAAGTCTTTTCTTAAAACTGGAATTTCGACAGCTTTTCTAACTGCAATTAAATCAGCTAAAGAACCCTTAAATCTTCTTTCTTCAGTAAGAACACTGATGCAACTTGCTCCACCTAATTCATATTCTTTGGCTAATAATGCTGGATCTGAAATTTCTGAAAGATCGCCTTTGCTTGGGGAAGATCTCTTAACTTCTGCAATAACTGCAACCCCAGCTTGTTCAAAAATTGGGTAAGGATCAATCGCTTTTGATTTTGTACTGACTATTTCTTTTAGTGTTTCAAGTGAAGTTTTTTCTTGTCGTTTAATTAAGTCTTCTTTAACCCCAATAAGGATTTCGTCTAAGACATTTGACATAAAATTTAATTTCGACTCTTTGTTCTAACTTTTTCCCAGACAATCCACAAAATTGTGCTAAAAACTGCAAGAGCAATACCCTGCCAAAACATATTCCAATTATTTTGAGTTAGGGCAAAAGTTGAAATAATTGATGCAGCTATTAATAAAAAAGTTCCAGTCCAAGCTGCTGGAGTTTGGCCATGATTATCTTTTGACACTTTTTTTGCTCCTTACTTATCTGTTTTCAGTCTAAAGTGTTGGAAATTGCGATTGCTTTGAGTACTACTGCAGCCTTGTTCTGACATTCCAAATCCTCATTTTCAGGCACTGAATCAGCCACTACTCCTGCTCCTGCTTGCACATATGCTTTTTTATCTTTAATTAAAGCAGTGCGAATTGTGATTGCCATATCCATGTTTCCAGCAAAGTCAAAATATCCCAGTGCACCACCATAGATACCTCTTGTCACAGGTTCTAATTCATCAATAATTTCCATAGCCCTAACTTTGGGAGCTCCCGATAAAGTTCCTGCAGGAAAAGTTGCTTTTAAAGCATCTAGAACTGTTACTGATTCGTTTAATTCTCCTGTAATTGTTGAAACTAAATGCATAACATGAGAATACTTTTCTACTTGCATAAATTGAGTAACTTCAATTGATCCTGGTTTACAAAATCTTCCTAAATCATTTCTACCTAAATCAACTAACATTAAATGTTCTGCTTTTTCTTTCTCATCATTCAATAAATCTTGGGCTAACTTTTCGTCTTCTACTTCAGTTTTCGCCCGAGGTCTAGTTCCAGCAATTGGATGAAGCAAAGCCTTTCTATTCTTTATGCTTATCAATGCTTCAGGACTTGAACCTACAATTTCAAACTCGCTATTTTTTAAGTCTTTACTAGGAAAATTTAGGTAATACATGTATGGACTTGGATTTGAATTTCTCAATATTCGATAAACGTCCAAACCATTTTTTGAACAATCGATTTCAAATCTTTGCGATAAAACTATTTGAAAGGCATCCCCTTTTTCGATGTATTCAATAGCTTTATCTACAGACTTTTGATAATCATCACTATTAGTTCTTCTTTCATAATTTAATTCAGGTAATGTGGCAATGTTTAAAGAATTTAAGGCTTTAGAAGAATCCAGCTTTTTTCGCATTTGTTCTATACGATTTAGACAATCTGAGTAAGCTTCTTCTACCCTTTCATCTGTTCCGTCATAATTAACAGCATTTGCAAT
>JBJSWT010000035.1:0-3391 GCA_046086025.1 Actinomycetes bacterium
CCAATTACTTCCACAACAGGAACGTTCTATCGCTCGCGAGCATCTCTTAAAGTTGCCGCAGAGGCAGTGTTACAGGCAATTACTACAGCTTTAACGCCATCTGCAACTAATTTGTCCATAATGTTGAGGGCAAATTCTCTAACTTGAGCAATTGGTTTTGGGCCATATGGACCATTAGCAGTATCCCCTACATATTTAATAGCCTCATTTGGAAGTTGATCAAGAATTGCTCGGGCAACAGTTAAGCCCCCGACCCCTGAGTCAAGGATTCCAATTGGCAATTTATTCATAAGTTAAGAAGTAAGCCTATTGGGTAAAACATTTGAATATTTATGTCTAGGTTTGTCATAAATATTGCCTCAATTACCCCACTAATTAACAATTTACCCAAAATCTATGCACAAAACTTGTTCAAATGTTGTCCAAAATCCAAATCTAGAGATATGGTCTGTAACAGCCCGAAATTCGGGCGGTAGCAGTTTGAGGATTGTTTTAACAAAACAAAATTTGAACAAGCTACTTTGTCGTCATGGGAGTCGGCATGGTTGGAATATCTGAATTGTCCAATGGACAATTTCAGGCTGTCTACAACGTCTTGTCATTTGCACTAGCATCAATGATTTTTGCAACAGTATTTATGCTAGCTGCGCAAGGCCGCGTATTGCCTCGTTACCGTCAAGCGCTAGTTACATCAGCAATTGTTACCGGTATCGCTGCTTATCACTACTTCAGAATTTTTGATTCTTTCCGTCACGCATATGTGCAAACAACTGTTGGTGGAAGCTATTCATTAACAGCTGGAGAAGGATTCAACGAAGCTTATCGTTATGTTGATTGGCTTCTAACAGTTCCTTTGCTACTTGTAGAAACAGTTGCAGTTCTTGCATTAGCAAAGAAAGTACAAAGCCAATTGCTAGTACGTTTAATTCCTGCTTCAGTTTTGATGATCGCTCTTGGTTATCCAGGTGAAGTAGCACTTGAAGTTGCACCAAAACTAGTTTGGGGTGCACTTTCAACAATTCCATTCCTTTACATCCTTTACATCTTGTTTGTTGAACTAGGTAAATCACTAGGACGTCAACCAGCAGGTGTTGCAAAAGAAGTAAGAGGATTACGTTTGACTTTGATCGCAACCTGGGGCGTTTACCCAATCAGCTATCTATTCCCAGTAATTGGTGAATTGACAGCAAACGATTGGTTCACAGGTGCTGACTCATTTGTACTTCGTCAATACGGATACTCAATTGCTGACGTAACAGCAAAAGCAGTATTCGGTCTTGTAATTTACAAGATTGCTCGCATGAAGAGCTTTGCTGACGATCGTTCATTTGCAAAAGCAGAAGGTCACTAAGAACTCAATAAGTAAAGGCCCTGGACTTTTGTCCGGGGCCTTTACTTATTTAACTCCTCTAATAAATTTGACTGTAACCAAGTAAGCCAAGAATAAATTTCATGAGCATGATTTGTTTCTGCTTCGTCCTCTTCTTCAAAACCATCTTCAATACCAATTCGAGTTCCCAAAGCTAAACGGACATCATTAAGAACAGTTAACCAAGTTTGAAAATCTTTAGCTTTTATTTTTGATATTTGATCTGGTTCTGGCAAATTTTCTAAAACATGCTTAGCATTTCTTACTTTTAATTCTCTCAATGATCTTTCAGTGAAACGTCGAAATTCATCTGCTGCTTCCGGGTCATTTTGGTAGGCATCTGGCAAAAGTCTTAATAAAACTTCGTCAATTGGTCGTGTTGTTTTTGAGTCTATTCCAACTATTTTTTCTAGAGGGTCTTTTGATTTTTCACTTTCTCCAGGTTCCAATAGTGAAATTATTTGCTCAATCAAAGTTGTTAAAAGAGCAATTTCGAGAGGTTCTAAAGATAAAGTTAGAAAATCTGAGTTTTCTTTTTTAAAACCTCTTTTTATTTCTTGATTCATGATTTTTGTAAAGTTGCCCAAAGTCCAAACGAATGCATCGCATTTACGTCTTTTTCCATCTCTTCTCTAGATCCTGAACTAACCACAGCTTTGCCATCATTATGAACCTGCAGCATTAAGTTTTCAGCTTTTTCTTTTGAATATTTAAAATAAGTCATAAAAACATATGTCACGTAATTCATTAAATTAATTGGATCATTCCACACAATACAAACCCACGAAGTAGTTATTAATTCTTCTTTTTCTAGCTGGCTAAGAGTACCTGGGGCAATAGTCATTATTTCTTCAATGATTCATATATTTTTTGACAATCTGGACATACAGGAAATTTAGATGGATCTCTACCTGGCACCCAGACTTTGCCACAAAGGGCTATAACTGGTTTGCCGGTTACAGCACTTTCGACAATCTTTTCTTTTTCAACATAATGGGCAAACTTCTCGTGATCGCCATCTTCTGTAATAGAAACTGGTTTTTCTTCAAGCAAAGTGTCAGTTATTGAACCGGGGTTATCAAGAGGTGTAGTCACAATCTAATTCTTACAGACTCCTTGGATAGACTCATCTTTTCAAGCATAAATACTGATGAAAGCAGTGGAAAATGAATCTAAACGGAAGAGATTTCCTCAAGGAAATTGATTTTTCTAAGGATGAATTTTTACAAATCATTGATACTGCAGAAAAACTTAAGAAAAAGAAAAAAAGTGGTAAGGAAAAGAAGTATTTAAAAGGCAAGAATATTGCTTTAATTTTTGAAAAAACTTCAACCAGAACCAGAGCTGCATTTGATGTTGCTGCCCATGATCAAGGCGCTTTTACCACATTTTTTGATTCAAGCTCTTCCCAATTGGGCCATAAAGAATCAATTGCTGACACTGCTCAAGTTCTAGACAAAATGTTTGATGCAATTGAATATCGAGGTTTTGCTCAAGAATCAGTTGAAGAGTTGGCAAAATATTCAAAAGTACCAGTATTTAATGGTTTAACCGATCTTTGGCATCCAACACAGATGTTGGCCGATATTTTAACTATGAAAGAAAATTCAAACAAAAAACTTAATGATATTTCTTTTGCTTATCTTGGTGATGCTAGAAATAACATGGGAAATTCATTACTAGTAACTGCAGCTCTTCTTGGAATGGACGTCAGGTTAGTTGCTCCTAAATCTTTAGTCCCAAATTTAGAAATTCAAGAAATTGCATCAAAATTAAGTAAATTATCTGGAGCAAGAATCACTATTACTGAAGATGTGGCAACTGGTGTTAAGGATACTGATTTCATTCACACAGATGTTTGGGTATCAATGGGAGAACCTGAAAATGTTTGGAATGAAAGAATCAACTTATTGAATCCTTATAGGGTAACAAAAGAAGTAATTGAGTTAACTAATAATAAAAATGTTAAATTTATGCATTGCTTACCTGCATATTATGATGACAAAACTTTAATAGGTAAAA
>JBJSWT010000036.1:0-2684 GCA_046086025.1 Actinomycetes bacterium
TTATTGCTGTGGCAGCGTTTAAATTATCTGACAAAAAGTCTTAAAAAGTAACATTTTTTCCATTTCCCTCACAAAGAGACTGCGACTTTTCGAAAAAAAGCACCCAAAACTCTTTCATTTGTTCACAATCATGGGGTAAAAAAGACCATTAGAACAAACCTGAAACCAGGTTTGTCCCATTTGGGAGGGTAAGTGGCAAAGAAAACTGTTCAAGGTGCAACTTATAAAGACGTTGCTCTTGATTATTTTGATAAACGCGGTCTTCAAAGACATGCAGGTTTGTTAGCTCTTTGGGGATTAGGTGTAGCCGCAGTTGTTTCCGGAGATTTTTCTGGATGGAACTTTGGTATTGATTCAGCAGGTTGGGGCGGATTATTTGTCGCCACAATTTTAGTGATCATCATGTACTACGGCATGTTGTTTAGCATCGGTGAAATGTCTGCAGCATTACCGCACACAGGTGGTGCTTATTCATTCGCAAGATCTGCAATGGGTCCATGGGGTGGTTTCATTACAGGTTTTGCTGAAACCATTGAATATGTAGCAACAACTGCAGTAATTGTATTTTTCTCTGCAAGTTATGCAGATGGAATTATTAGCCAATTAACAGGAACGTCACTTCCTGTTTGGGTTTGGTGGATAATTCTTTATGCAATTTTCTTGGCATTAAATATTGCAGGTGCTGAAGTATCGTTCAAGTTTGCAATTGTTGTTGCAATTGCTTCACTTGCAGTTCTTGCTTTGTTTGCAATTATGGCAATCGCAAGTGGCAAATTCTCATTCAGTAATTTGCTAGATATTGCTCCAACAGTTGAAGGTGGAACTAGTTTCTTACCTAAAGGCTTCTGGGCAATTGTTGCAGCCATGCCATTTGCTATGTGGTTCTTCTTAGGAATCGAAGAATTACCATTAGCTGCCGAAGAAGCACATAATCCTGCAAAAGATATTCCAAAAGCAGGAATTTGGGGTCTAGGAACTCTAGTAGTAACTGCGATGTTGGTGTTGTTCTTGAATCCAGGTGTTACAGGTTCAAGCAAAATTGCCACATCTGGTGAACCACTATTAGATGGTTTCCGCGCAATCTTGCCAAACGCAAACGTTGCAGCACTTCTTGCAGCATTTGCATTAATTGGTTTGTTTGCATCTCTGCAAGGAATCATGTTTGCTTACGGTAGAAACATTTATTCTTTATCTCGTGCAGGTTACTACCCACAATCATTGTCACTAACTGGAAAAAGAAAAACTCCATACGTGGCATTACTTGTTGGTGCAGTAATTGGTTACGCAGCACTACTTTGGGCACAATATGGTGGTGCAACTGCTGGTGCAGTTGTATTAAACATTGCAGTGTGGGGTGCAGTTATTGCATACATGTTGCAAATGATTTCCTATGTGCTTTTGAAGAAAAACATGTCACATCTAAAACGTCCATATAAGAGTCCAGTAGGAAATGCTGGCGCTTGGGTTGCTGGTTTGTTGGCATTGTTGATCTTCATTGGTCAAGCTTTAAATCCTGCATATAGACAAGCAATTATCGCTATTGCAGTTGTTTATGCTCTTGGCTTGCTTTACTTCGGATTAGTTGCAAGAAATAATCTTGTGCTTTCACCTGAAGAAGAAGCAGCAGTTAAAGGTCATAAATAAATAGGTAAAAATTGATTAAGGGCTCACAAATGTGAGCCCTTAATTATTTAAACCAAAGGTAAATAAAGGTCAGGCACTAGAGTAAAACTATGTCAATTCCATCCCCTGGATATGCCGTAACAATACGTGTAGAACTTCCTGCCACAACTGATTCAACAGGGGATTTAACTGCCGCCGTTTCAGCTGCAGGTGCTGCTTTAACAGCACTTGATGTTGTGGAATCCACTTATAACTCGATTGTGGTGGACGTTACTTGCAATGCCACTAATGAAGATCATGCAAAAAAAATTACTGATTCAATTGCAAAATTAAATGGGGTAAAGGTAAGAAAGTTTTCTGATAGAACATTTCTTATCCATTTAGGTGGAAAACTTGAAGTAAATTCTAAAGTTCCCTTAAAGACTCGCGATGATTTATCCCGCGCTTACACTCCAGGTGTGGCAAGAATTTCGCAAGCAATAGCTGAAGATCCAACAAACTTAAGAAGATTAACTATTAAAAGAAACTCAGTAGCTGTAGTCACTGATGGTTCAGCAGTTTTAGGTTTAGGAAATCTAGGAGCTGCTGCAGCTTTGCCGGTGATGGAAGGAAAAGCTGCATTATTCAAAAGATTTGCAGAGATTGATGCATGGCCAGTTTGTATTGATTCACAAGATGTGGATGAAATTGTTCGAACAGTTCAATTAATAGCACCTGTTTATGGTGGAATAAATCTGGAAGATATTTCAGCTCCTAGATGCTTTGAAATTGAAAAAAGATTAAGAAAATTATTAGATATACCTGTATTTCATGATGACCAACATGGAACTGCAATCGTGGTTTTAGCTGCCTTAACAAATGCTTTAAGAGTAGTAAATAAGAAGATCTCAGAGATAAAAGTCGTCATGACAGGTGCAGGAGCTGCAGGCACAGCAATTGCCAGGTTGTTAGTAAAAAGTGGTTTAAAAGATTTAATTGTTTTTAATAACTTAGGCCCAATTCATAGTGGAGTAAAAGATGGGGAAGATGTCCAGTGGTTAATAGAAAACACCAATAAAAAC
>JBJSWT010000037.1:0-2914 GCA_046086025.1 Actinomycetes bacterium
AAATAGTCTTAATATTTGTCCTTTTTAGGACTAATCTTTTTTCAAGCCAATATGGGAGGACGTTAATGGCCAAACAACCAAGGGCAATGGAAGTCGAGCAACATGGAATCGACACCATCCCTGCAAAAGATAGAACATCAAGACCATTAGATCTATTTAGAATTACTTTTGGTGGTGCAAATACTTTTGCCACCATTATTTTGGGAACATTCCCAATTCTTTTAGGTCTAAGTTTTTGGCAAGCAGTTGCTGCAACAATTTTAGGTGTTGTAGTAGGTGCATTAATTCTTATGCCAATGTCACTATTTGGACCAGTCACTGGAACAAACAACGCAGTTTCATCAGGTGCACACTTTGGTGTTAAAGGACGTTTAGTTGGATCATTTTTATCTCTTTTAACAGCAATCGCTTTTTATTCAATTTCTGTTTGGGTAAGTGGTGATGCACTACTCGGCGCAATCGCAAGATTCTTCGGCGTTGATACCTCTAGTGCATTATTTAGAGGCACTATTTATGCATTAATTGGAGCATTAGTAATTGTGGTAGTTATTTATGGCTATCAATTTATGCTTCTAGTTAATAAAACAGTAGTAATTGCAAACACTGTTTTGATGCTCGCAGGAATTATTGCTTTTGGTTCAATTTTTAGCGCAAGCTATAACCCTGGACCAAGTGCTTATGCATTAGGAAGTTTCTGGCCAACATTTATTTTGTCTGCATTGATTGTGATGGGTAATCCAATTTCTTTCGGTGCATTCTTAGGTGATTGGGCTCGTTATATTCCAGAAAATACTTCTAGAAAATCATTAATGGGTTCAGTTTTTTCAGCTCAATTAATGACTTTGATTCCATTCTTGTTTGGTGTTGCCACAACAACATTGGTAAAAGATCCAGCTGCTTACATTGTTGGATTAGTTGAAATTTCACCTGCTTGGTATGCCTTGCCATTAATTGTCATCGCATTCTTAGGTGGTATGTCAACTGGAGTGACATCTTTATATGGAACAGGTTTAGATTTTTCTAGCGTATTTCCAAAATTAAGTCGTGTGCAATCATCCATATTTATTGGATCTTTAGCATTCATATTTATTTTGGTAGGACGTTTAGTTACAGATCTATTAGCAAGTATTAACGCATTTATTGGATTAATCATTATCTTTACTACTCCTTGGATGGTAATCATGATGATTGGATTCTTTATTCGTCGCGGTTGGTACTCAGCTGAAGATGTTCAAGTATTTAATAAAGGAAAAACCGGTGGACGTTACTGGTTTAACGCAGGATTTAACTGGCGTGGTTTATTAGCGTGGATTCCATCTGCAATTTTGGGATTGATGTTTTGCTACTACCCACCACTATTAGTTGGTCCTTGGAGTGCATTGGTGGGAGGCGGAATTGACGTCTCACTTCCTGTTTCCATGATTTCTGCTGCGGTTTTGTACATATTGTTCTTAACAATTTGGCCAGAACCAAAGAGTGCTTATGGACCAAAGGGTGCACGTTTAGTTAGAACCAAGTAATTTAACAAGCATGAAAAACGAACAAGGTGTGTTGCAGGCTGCAGCACACCTTGTTTCATGTTTTGCTAAACATGATTTTGATAAATATTTCGAATGCTTTTCTTCAGACACAGTTTTTGTTTTTTATACCACTAAAAATGTTTTATTAAACAAAAGTGAATATCAAAAAGAATGGAAAAATTGGGAAAAAGACTGGGGCTTTCACGTTGAAGATTGCAAATCCAGTAATCAACGAGTGCAAATGTTTGATGATATGGCCATTTTTTCTCATGATGTAGCAACAACTTTAAATACTAGTGATGGTAAAAAAAGTTTTGAAGAAAGAGAAACCATAGTTTTTAACTATCAAAACGATAAATGGATTGCAGTGCATGAACATTTATCACCTATGCCAGAATAGAAATTACTTATGACTCATCCTGAAACTAATGATCCTTTAAGAAACAATGTTAGAAATAATGACAACATTGGACCAATTAGTGGCTTAGAAGTTCCAAGATTTGCTGGCTTTTCAACATTTGCAAGACTTCCCCGAATCGAAGATGTTTCAAAATTTGATGTTGCAATTTTAGGGGCTCCTTTTGATGCAGGAGTCTCTTATAGATCTGGGGCAAGATTTGGTCCAAGTCATGTCAGACAAGCATCTCGACTTTTAAGACCATATAACCCAGCTCAAGATGTTTCACCATTTGCAAATAAACAAATAGTTGATGCAGGCGATGCCATTATGAATCCTTTTAATATTCAAGAAGCATTAATTGGTTTAGAAAAGCATGCCTCAATTTTGATTGAAAAAGAAAAACCACTATTTACAATCGGTGGAGATCACACAATTGCTTTAGCACTTTTAAGAAGTTTAAATAAAGTTTATGGAAAAATTGCGTTAGTTCATTTTGATGCACATTTAGATACTTGGGACACATATATGAATGCATCATTTACTCACGGCACACCATTTAGAAGAGCTTGGGAAGAAAAATTATTAGCAGAAGAAAAATGTATGCACGTTGGAATTCGTGGACCTTTATATGACAAAACTGATTTAGTAAATGATAAAAAATTTGGTTTTGGAATTGTTTCTTCGATTGATTTTAATAATTTTTCTTTAGAAGAAATTATTAATAAAGTAAAACAAAGAGTAGGAAATACGCCAGTTTATGTTTCTATCGATATTGATGTGTTAGATCCAGGAGTTGCTCCAGGGACAGGAACTCCTGAAATGGGGGGTTTAAGTTCAAGAGAATTATTAGCAGTACTTCGAGGCTTGAAAGATTGCCACGTTGTTGGTGGAGATGTAGTAGAAGTTGCACCTGCTTATGACCATGCTGAGATCACAGGAATTGCCGCCTCTCATTTGATTTATGAAATGGTTTCCCTGGTCAGTTAAGCCGTAG
>JBJSWT010000038.1:0-9822 GCA_046086025.1 Actinomycetes bacterium
AGTTTCAGTTTTATCTTCTGCTTTGTAATACATAGTTAAAGCAGAAACCACACCAGCTTGAGCAATTTGATTAGCATAATCACCAGTCATAGGTTCAACTCTTAAAAGTGGGGCGATTTCCTTATCAACTTTCATTTCAAATGGAATTGGTGAAAAAGATATTTTTGTAGTGTTAAAAATACAGGAAGTAAGTATTAAAGGTAGAAATAAAATTAATAATTTTTTAAATTTGTTCATTGCTATTTAACAATAGCAGGACAAGTTTCATTTTTCTCAGGAATTATTCCATCAACTAAGTAATCTTCGACATACTTATCAACACATTCTGAACCACGCATATATGCAGTGTGGCCATCACCTTCAAAAGTAATTAATTTATTGTTTGCAATTTCATTGCTTAACCCAATCGCCCACTTATAAGGTGTTGCCGGATCATATTTTGTTCCAATAATAAGTATTGGATCTGCTCCTTGTGCTTTAAAACTGGTTAAAGGTTTTTCATCTTTTACTGGCCAAACAGAACAGGCAATATTTCCCCAAGCAAGATAATCTCCAAAAACTGGAGCACTTTTTATCCACTCTTTTGCTAGAACTTGAACTTCTGAAACTGTTTTTGAAGATGGAGTATCAAAACAATTAATGGCATAAATTGCTTCTGTGGAATTTGTCGCAAAAGTTCCATCTTCTAGTCGATCATTAAATAAATCTACGATGATTAAAAGATCTGTACCATCATTTTCAAATGCGCTTTGTAAAGATTGGCGCATATATTCCCACCAAGAATCGTTATATAAAAATCCTGCTACTGCATAAACTCCCATGCTTTGGGTAAGTAATCGATTTGGATCTTGAGTAGGTAGAGGTTTTTCATCTAAAGAATCAAGAAAATCTCTGATTTCTTGAACTCCTTCTTTGCCAGTTTTACTTAACGGACAATCTTTATGTTTTGGGCAGTCTTCGACAAATCTTTCTAATGCTTGATCAAGTCCAACCGCTTGATCAAAAGAAAGCTCTTCCCCACTTAGCAAAGGATCAACAGCGCCATCTAAAACTAATCTTCCAACTCTGTCAGGAAAAAGTTGTGCATAAGTTGCACCTAAATAAGTGCCATAGGAAGCACCTAAGTAATTAAGTTTTGGATCATTTACAAGTTGTCGTATTACATCCATATCTCTTGCAGCATCTTGAGTTCCAATATGAGCAATAAGATTATTTGCAATTTTTTCGCAACCTTTAACCATATTTTTAGAAAGTTCTAAAGATTGGTTAATTTCAGATTCATTATCAGGAGTTCCATCAAAAGCAATAAATTCATCAACTTCTTTATCTGTTAAACAATCAAGTGGTGTTGATTCTGCAACTCCACGAGGATCAAATCCTAAAATATCAAATGAGTCCATCAATCTTTTTCCAAATGCATCTTCTGCATAAGTTACAAAATCAGTTCCTGAACCACCAGGTCCTCCTGGATTAATTAATAAAGTTCCAATTTTTTCTTTTTTCGCTGGAAGTTTCTTTAAAGATAAAGTTAAAGTTGCTCCAGTTGGATTTTCATAATCAACTGGGACTTCAATCGTTGCACATTCAAATTTTGTATCTTTACAATCTTTCCAATTTAATTCTTGTGTATAAAATTTTTCTAAATCATTTGTTATTTCAGGTAAATCAACTTGAGTTTGAGGACTAGTTTGTGTGGTGCAACTTGTAATTAGAAAAACAGATAAAAATAAAACAAAAAAATTTTTTTTCATTACTTTCGATATTACTTTAAATTAAGCTCTAGCAAGTGAGACGGTCATTGCTTCTAAAACCAGAAGTGGGGCTGCTTCACTTGGCAACATTCTTCGGGTTGCCTCAACCGTGTCTAATTTCTTGATAGTTGAATTAATACTGCTTGAATCAGCTAATTTCTTAATTGAAGCTTTCATTTCTGTGTGAAAAAGTTCAATTTCAGCACCCGTTTGGACAACTAAAACGTCTCTATAAAAAGCAGCTAATTCTTGCAAAGTTAAATCTAGTCGATCTCTGGTGATTCTTTTACTTCTCTTTTTTTGATCTTGTTCTAGATCTTTTCTTGCTCCACTTGATAATCTTTCAATCTTTTTTTGAGTAACTCCTACAGCACCTTCCCCATAGGCTTTCATTAAAGAATCTAGTTCTTTTTCATCAATTTCATTTGTTTCATCTTCGGCATCTTCATTTGCTGCATCCACTATTTTTTGTGCTGCTTGAAAACAAGTTGGTAAATCCTTTAATTCAAAGGGAACTTGTAACACTTGAGTTCTTCTTTGTTTGACTCTTTCGTTTGTGGCAAGTAGTTTTGCTCTTCCTACATGACCTAAAGATGCATGAGCTGCAAAATATGCAGTTGCCTTATCAATTTTGTCTCTTGAAATTAATAATTCAGCAATCTCTTCTGCTGGTGGAGTTCTTAAACTAACCACTCGGCATCTTGATTTGATTGTGATTAAAACGTCTTTACTGGAAGGTGCACAAAGAATCCACATCGTTAATTTTGCTGGTTCTTCAATTGCTTTTAATAAAGCATTTCCAGCTTCAGTAGTTAAACGATCTGCATCTTCTAAAATAATTATGTTCCATTGACCCAAACTTGGCATCATGCTTGATTCTCTAACTAAATTTCTAGTATCAGAAACTCCATAACTTAATCCTTGCGGAGTTATGACATGCACATCTGGATGTGTGCCTTTATTTACGGAAATACAAGAAACACATTTACCACAACCATTTTCTTCACATTGCAAAGTTGCCGCAAATAATCTTGCAGCAGTTGATCTACCACTTCCAGGAGGTCCAGTTATTAACCAACTTTGTGAATATCCAGGTAAAACTTTATTTGTAATTGAACTTTTAGCATCACTTGCTGCTTGCTTTAATGCTTTAACACTAAATTCTTGACCAATTAATTCTTCCCACATTTATTTTTTTCTTTTCGCTAAAAATGCATCTAAAACTAATTTTGCTATTTCTTCAACTGGTTTAGAAGCATCAATAACTACATATCTTGCAGGATCTTTCTTTGCTAAATCAAGATAAGCTTTATTTACTTTGTTATGAAAATCTTCTGATTCTCTATCGAGTCGATCTTTTTGTTTTAATCTAGATTGTCCTGTTTCTGTTGTCACATCTAAAACAATTGTTAAATCAGGCACAATTCCTTGAACTGCCCATCTTGAAATATCTTCAATAGTTTGTTCACCCAAGCCTCGAGATATTCCTTGATAAGCAATGGATGAATCAATGTGGCGATCAGCAATTACTACATGACCTTTTTCTAAAGCAGGTTTAATAACTTGACTCATATTGATTGATCGATCAGCTGCAAAAAGAAGTGCTTCCATCCGAGGTGTTACTTCGTATTCAGTTTGATCTAAAAGAATTTCACGAATTTTTAAACCTAGGGCTGTGCCACCTGGTTCTCTACTTAAAATTACAGTTTCATTTAAATCTTTTAAACTTTGTTCAAGTTTTTTCACTTGAGTTGATTTGCCGGCTCCATCGCCACCTTCAAAAACAATGAAAAAGCCAGGATAATTAGACACTGACTTCGTCATTAGTATTTTCTTCTACTTTTGTTTCTTTTGATTTTTTCTTAGCTGTTTTTTTAGCGGTAGTTTTTTTCGCAGTTTTTCTTTTCTTCTTTTCAACAGGTCCACGTGCTCTTCTATCCGATAATAATTCTGATGCTCTTTCAATACTCATTGTTGGAATATCATCGCCAACTCTTAATGAGGCATTTGTTTCACCATCTGTGACATAAGGACCAAATCTTCCTTCTTTGATCACCATCATTAATTGAGTTGAAGGATCAAGTCCAACTTCTCGAAGTGGTGGTTTAACAATTGCACCTCTTCTAGTTTTTGGTAGCGCATATTTTGCTAAAGCTTCTTCCAAAGTGATTGTAAAAATTTGATCTTCAGTATCTAAACTTCTGGAATCTTTTCCTTTAGTCATATAAGGACCATAACGACCATTTTGTGCCGTAATTTCTAAATTGTCACTTGGATCAATTCCAATAACTCGAGGAAGTGCAAAAAGTTTCAAAGCATCATCCAAAGTAACTGTGGTTGGTTCCATTGATTTCAAAAGGGAAGCTGTTCTTGGTTTTTCAGTGCTATCTTCTGGTAAAACTTCTGTGAAATATGGGCCATATCTTCCGGTTTTAACCATGATGGTTAATCCAGTTTCAGGATGAACTCCTAATTCTCGATCAGTTGATGGAGCAGTCAAAATCGCTAAAGCTCTTTCAGGAGTTAATTCATCAGGAGCAACATCTGGTGGAATTGATGCTCTTTCTTCACCACGTTCTAAATAAGGACCATATTTTCCAACGCGAACACTAATTCCTGAATCTGCTACTTCAAATGTTGAATTTCCTCTGGCATCAATATCTGGAAGTTGTTCTAAAAGAGTTACTAAACCTTTTGCAGATAAATCTTCTGGACCAAAATAAAAATCTCTTAAAGCTTGTGATCTTTGTAATTGTCCTGCGGCAACTAAATCTAATTCTTCTTCCATACGTGCAGTAAATGCGTAATCAACAAGGTTTGTAAAAAATTCTTCTAACAATCTAATTACCGCAAAAGCAGTCCAAGAAGGGACTAATGCTCTTCCTTTTCTTAAAATATAACCGCGATCAACAATGGTTCCTAAAATACTTGCATAATTAGAAGGTCTGCCAATTCCTCTTGCTTCTAATTCTTTAACTAAAGAAGCTTCGGTAAATCTTGCAGGTGGTGTTGTTTGATGACCCGATGGTTTTATTTCTTTACTTGTTAAAACATCTGATTTTTTTAAACTTGGTAATCTTTTTTCTTCAGCTTCATCTGCTTCATCAGTTTCGCCACTTTCATAAGCTGCTTTATAACCTAAAAATTCTATTACCGTTCCAGAAGCAGAAAATTCAATACTTTTTCCAGAAGAAGTTTTTCCAGTAATTTTTACTGTACTTGTTGTACCTTTTGCATCCACCATTTGTGAAGCAACAGTTCTTCGCCAAATCATTTCATACAAAGTAAAATCATCACTTTTTAATTCACTAGAAAGTTCTGCTGGAGTTTTAAAAACATCTCCTGCAGGTCTTACTGCTTCGTGAGCTTCTTGAGCATTTTTTACTTTTCTTTCATAACGTCTAGGTTCACTTGACACATGATCTGCGCCGAATAATTCTTTTGCTTGATTTCTTGCCGCTTTTAAGGCACTTTCTGACAAAGTTGTGGAATCTGTACGCATGTAAGTAATAAATCCACGTTCATATAAACCTTGTGCAGTACGCATAGTTCTTTTGGCAGACCATCCATATTTATTACTTGCTTCTCTTTGCAAAGTTGAAGTCATAAAAGGAGCTTCAGGTTTTCTTGAATAAGGTCTTGAACTTACATCTGTTACTTCAAATTTTGCATCTTTTAAACCATTAACAATTTCTGTGACATCATTTTCTGTTAGTAACACAACGTCAGTTTTTGTTAAATTTCCTTTGTCATCAAAATCTTGACCTTGAGCAATTCTTTTTCCATCAACTGAAAATAGTTTTGCTTCAAATGAACCTGGATCAAATACGGCATCGATATCCCAATAATCAGCAGCTTTAAATGCGATTCTTTCTCTTTCTTTTTCAACTACAAGTCTTACTGCAACTGATTGAACTCTTCCGGCAGATAAACCTCTGCCAACTTTTTTCCATAAAATTGGTGAAACTTGGTAACCATATAAACGATCAATTAATCTTCTTGATTCTTGAGCATCAACTAAGTTTTGATCAATATCTCTGGTGTTATTTACTGCATTTTGAATTGCTTCTTTAGTAATTTCATTAAAGACCATTCTTTTCACAGGAACTTTTGGTCTTAAAACTTCTAATAAATGCCAAGCGATTGCTTCGCCTTCGCGGTCTTCATCTGTTGCCAGAATTAATTCATCTGCTTCTTTTAATTCTTTTTTTAAATCATTTACTCTTGATTGTTTTGCTGAATCAACTACATAAAGTGGTTCAAAATCATTTTCAATGTCAATTCCTAAAGATGCCCATTTATTTTTTTTAAATTCTTTAGGAACTTCAGCAGCACGTTGTGGCAGATCCCTAATGTGACCAACACTTGCTTGTACTACAAAGCCTTCACCCAAGTATTTTTCAATAGTTTTTGCTTTCGCAGGGGATTCAACTATTACTAGTTTTTTTACTTGGGTTTCAGCCATCTTCTCGCTTAATTTTTATTTATGCTGCAACTGCAACACTTTTACGTTTTGACCACCAAACTGCAGCAACAATAATTAATGTTGCCCCGATTGCCAAAGCGATACGGAATGTGAAGTTTGCAGAAGAACCAACAGATAGTTGAACTACTGCAGGAGCTGCTAAAAGTGCAACTAAATTCATTACTTTTAGTAATGGATTAAGTGCAGGACCTGCGGTGTCTTTGAATGGATCTCCCACAGTGTCGCCAATAACTGTTGCAGCGTGTGCTTCTGAACCTTTACCGCCATGATGTCCATCTTCCACAAATTTCTTTGCGTTATCCCAAGCACCACCTGCGTTTGCTAAGAACACTGCCATCAAAGTTCCAGCTCCAATTGCTCCTGCTAAAAATGCACCCAATGCACCAACACCTAAACCAAATCCAACTGCGATTGGTGACATCACAGCTAATAATCCTGGTGTTGCTAATTCACGTAATGAATCTTTAGTACAGATATCAACAACGCGATAATATTCTGGTTTTGTTTGACCAGTCATAATTCCTGGATTTTCACGGAATTGTCTTCTAACTTCAAACACAACTGCTCCTGCTGCTCTTCCTACTGCATTAATTGCAAGGCCAGAGAATAAGAACACAACAGCTGCTCCAATTATTAATCCAACTAAATTCTTTGGATTAGAAATATCTAGAACACCTGCGTATTCACCAATGTTTGAAGCTGTAACACCTGCTAAAGATGCAGCTTCGGTAATTGCATCACGATATGAACCAAACAACGCTGTTGCAGCTAAGACTGCAGTTGCAATTGCAATACCTTTAGTAATTGCTTTTGTAGTATTTCCAACTGCATCTAAAGATGTAAGAATTACTGCGCCATTTCCATGAACATCGCCACTCATTTCAGCAATTCCTTGAGCGTTATCTGAAACTGGTCCGAATGTATCCATTGCCACAATTACTCCAACTGTGGTTAATAAACCTGTTCCAGCTAATGCAATTGCAAAAAGTGAAAGAGTAATTGATCCAGCACCTAATGAATAAGCACCAAATACTGCAGCGCCAATTAAAAGTGCTGAATAAACTGCTGATTCCAAACCAACAGAAATTCCTGACAAAATAACTGTGGCAGGACCTGTTAATGCAGTTGCAGCAACTGTGTCAACTGGTTTTCGATTAGTTTCTGTGAAGTAACCAGTGAGCAATTGAATTAATGCTGCTAAAACAATTCCAATTACTACAGCCCCAATTGCCATGGTGCGTGGATTAAATGCTGCCATTTGTGCTGCATCTAAACCAAGTTTTGCAGCAACTACATCAGCATCTGCTAATTCAGCTAATGATGCAGGTAAGAATTGGTAAGAAGCAATTGCAACCAAAATTGCTGATGCAACTGCTGAAATAAAGAATCCTCTATTAATTGCAGACATTGCAGACTTGTCACCACTTCTTGGTGCTACTGCAAAAATTCCTATAACTGCAGTTACAACACCAATTGCAGGAATAATTAATGGGAAAGCTAAACCTAATGAACCAAGTGCTGCTTTTCCTAAAATAAGAGCAGCCACAAGTGTTACTGCATATGATTCAAATAAATCTGCAGCCATACCAGCACAATCACCAACGTTGTCACCAACGTTGTCAGCAATTGTTGCAGCATTTCTTGCATCATCTTCTGGAATTCCTTGTTCAACTTTTCCAACAAGATCAGCGCCGACATCTGCAGCTTTAGTAAAGATACCTCCACCAACGCGCATAAACATTGCAAGTAAAGCTGCACCGAAACCAAAACCTTCTAAAACTCTTGGTGCTTCACCTGAATAAACCAAAACCACAATTGAGGCACCTAAAAGTCCCAAACCAATTGTTGTCATTCCCACAACGCCACCAGTTCTAAATGCAATTCTGGTTGCAAGTTTTTCGTTTCCTTCTCTTGCAGCATTAGCAACGCGAACGTTTCCTCTAACTGCAAGCCACATTCCAAAGTAACCTGTTAAAGCAGAAAATGCTGCTCCAACTAAAAAGAAAATTGAACGACCTAGACGTTCACTACCGGAGTTTGCAGGAAGTGCAAACAAAACAAAGAAAACTAAAACAACGAAAATACTTAAAGTTTTAAATTGTCTATTTAAATAAGCAGATGCTCCTTCTTGCACAGCTGCAGCAATTGTTTTCATGCTGTCTGTACCTTCAGATGCTGCTAAAACTTCTCTAACTAAATAACCTGCAACTAGCAATGCTGCTACTGCAATGATTGCAACGATGGTGACCAGGCTTTGACCTGATGAGCTCAAAGCGACGTCGCTGGCGCCTGATGCGATTAGTGTGTGGGACACGTTTTCTCCTTGTTTTTCTTCCTTCGCGCGAGTTTAGACACATATTTGCCTAATAAATATGTATAGCCCTCCCCTTGGGGTCCAAATCACGCATAAATAAACAGTATTTAAGGGTGCAATACTCTTTATTCTGTGGGGAATTCAAAGACTCGGTTTAAAACTTTTAATAAAGACGAAGCTTTAAAACTGGTTGAACCCTTTGCGCGTGTCGAGGGTCCAGTTTTATTAGCTTTGCAAAAAATTCAAGATGAATTTGGTTATGTCGATAGAGACGCTGTTGAAATAATTGCGCAAGTTTGTAACGTTTCAATTGCTGAAGTTCATGGTGTTCTTACTTACTACACAGACTTTAGAACTACACCTTCTGCACTAATTGATGTGAAAGTTTGTGTTGCAGAAGCTTGTCAATCATTAGGTTCAAGAAAATTAGTAAACGATGTTTCACAAGCTTTAAATACAAAAATGCATTCTCAATCTGTTGATGAAAGTGTTCAACTTAATCAAGTTTTTTGTTTAGGAAATTGTGCTCTAGCACCTGCTGTGATGGTTGATCAAAAATTAATTGGTAGAGCAACTGGTGAAAAAGTTTTAAAAGAAGTTGAAAAGAAAAAGAAAGAATATTCATGAAAAGTAATTCTTGCGACTACTTAATAATTGGAGCAGGAATTATTGGTCTTAGTATTGCAAGAGAAATTTTATTAAACCAAAAAAATGCTAACGTAATTATTATTGATAAAGAAAAAGAAGTTGGACTTCATGCTTCTGGCAGAAATAGTGGGGTATTACATGCAGGGTTTTATTACTCACCTGATTCTTTGAAAGCAAAACTTACTAGAGATGGAAATAAACTTCTAAGAGAATTTTGTAATGAAAATAATGTGGAAGTAAAAAATGTTGGCAAAGTTGTAGTTACTAAAAGTGAACTAGAAGAAGAAAGATTACAAGACCTTTATGATCGTGGAATTAAAAATGGAGTAGAAATTGAAATTGTTGATAAAAATCAATTAAAAGAATTAGAACCTAGAGCTAAAACTTTTAACAAAGCTTTATGGTCACCAAATACTGGATCTGCAAGTCCGTACAAGGTAATAAAAGCCATGGAAAAATCATTTGTTTCTTTAGGTGGCCAAATGATGTTAAAACAAAGTTTTGTCAAAGTTGAAAACGGTGAAGTTTTCTTACAGAATCAAAAAATTACGGCAAATCACATCATTAATACTGCAGGACTTTATGCCGATAAAGTTGCCCACAAATTTGGGTTTGGTCATAAA
>JBJSWT010000039.1:0-19963 GCA_046086025.1 Actinomycetes bacterium
TCAAACACTTTTAAATAAAAGTAGTCATCAAAGATTTCTCTTGGACTCCTTTATCGGCCCAGATCATCTGGGAAGCATTCAAGAATATGAGATAAGTTTTCGACTTTTAAAGGAAACAGAACTTCAACTTGAAGAATTACTAAATGAACAAAATAAGAGTGCTAAAGACATTGAAGATATCAAAAAAGCTTTAGAAGAATTAACTTCTGCAAACATTCAGCTTGATGAGGAACAAACCATTGCAGAAAAACTCAGTTTAATTAATTCTAGTGAAAATATTTTTGAAACATTGAAAGAAGCAGATCAAATACTTAGCGGAAGTGATGAAAGTAATCAAGATTCATTAACATTGCTCATCACTAACCTAAGAAAATTATTAGATTCAGCTAGCTCGCAAAGTAAACGTATAGAGACCTTAAGAGATATTGTGATAAAAAACGAAATTGATCTTAAAGATCTTGCTCAAGAAATAGGTAAAGATCTAGTATCTCTTGATAGAGATCCCGCTGTAATCGATCAACTTGAAGCAAGGCGTTCTTTACTCAACAAGTTACTAATTAAATATGGTCCCACCTCAAAGGATGCGTTGGACAAAATTGAGACTTTTCAACAAGTTCTTAGCCAAAATAGTAATCTTCCTGAATTAATAACTGAAAAAAAGAAAAGAATTGAAAGTTTACGAGTAGAGCTGTCCCAAAAAGCCTCAAAATTATCTAAAACAAGATCGAAATTCTCAAAAGAAATCTCGAAAGAAATCGAAAATGAACTTGTTAAACTATCCATGCCAGGAGCTAAATTTAGTGTCACAGTTGAACAAACTGAGTCTGAAACAGGATTAAATGTTGACGCAAAGAAATTAGCCTTCGATTCATTTGGAATTGACCAAATTCGATTTGAATTCAGCGCCAATCCTGGACAACCTTTACAAGCTATAAACAAAATAGCCAGTGGTGGTGAAATGTCGAGAATTATGCTTGCGATTGAGTTAATTTTTTCTAAAAAAACTGCTAACAGAACCATGATTTTTGATGAAGTAGATGCAGGAATTGGTGGAGAAGCTGCTATCGAAGTAGGTAAGAGATTAAAATTACTTGCTCAAAAACATCAAGTGGTGGTGGTAACTCATCTTCCACAAGTAGCAGCATTTGCCGATACACATCTAAAAGTTGTGAAGTCAAGTGATTCAAAAGTGACTAAAACAGATGTAGTTTTACTAAACAATGAGGAGAGGCTGACAGAAATTGCTCGAATGATGGCAGGACTTTCTGATTCTTCCTCAGCCTTAGAACACGCTCGAGAACTCATTGGCTTGTCGAAAAGCGTTTCGTTATAAACTGTAATCCCGTGGGGTTAGGATTTCTAACAATTTAGACACGGGAGATAAATGAACACCGGAAGTGTTAAACACATATTCGTAACCGGTGGAGTCGCCTCCTCTCTAGGTAAAGGTTTAACAGCTTCTTCATTAGGAAATTTATTAGTTTCACGTGGTCTAAAAGTCACTATGCAAAAGCTTGATCCATATTTAAACGTAGACCCAGGAACGATGAATCCTTTTCAACACGGCGAAGTTTTTGTTACAGAAGATGGTGGTGAAACAGATTTAGATGTTGGTCACTATGAAAGATTTTTAAATGTTGAATTATCAAAATCTGCAAACGTAACTACTGGTCAAGTTTATTCAAGTGTTATCGCTAGAGAAAGACGTGGAGAATATTTAGGGGATACAGTTCAAGTTATTCCTCACATTACTAATGAAATTAAAAGTCGAATTAGAGGAATGGCTAGCGCCGATGTTGATGTGGTCATTACTGAAATTGGTGGAACTGTTGGAGATATTGAATCACTTCCTTTTTTAGAAGCCGTGAGACAAATTAGACATGAAATTGGTAGAGAAAATACTTTCTTTTTACATGTAAGTTTATTGCCATATATTGGTCCTTCTGGAGAACAAAAAACTAAACCAACACAACATAGTGTTGCTGCAATGAGAAATATTGGTTTACAACCTGATGCCATAGTTTTGCGTTCTGATCGTTTAGTTTCTGACAGTATTAAAAAGAAGATTTCGTTAATGTGCGATGTTGATCAAGAAGGTGTGGTAGCAGCAGTTGATGCTCCAAGTATTTATGACATTCCCCGTGTACTTCATCGAGAAGGATTAGATGCATTTGTTGTGAGAAGACTTGGTTTACCTTTCAGAGATGTTAATTGGAAGAGTTGGGATGCTTTATTAGAAAGAGTTCACAAACCACAACATGAAGTAAAAGTTGCATTAGTCGGAAAATATATAGATCTTCCTGATGCTTATTTATCAGTTTCAGAAGCATTAAGGGCTGGTGGCTTTGCCAATAATGCCAAAGTAACAATTAAATGGGTTGCTTCTGATGATTGCGCCGAAGATAGTGGAGCAAAAAGTGTTCTGTCTGATGTTGATGCAATGTTAATTCCAGGTGGTTTTGGTGTAAGAGGAATTGAAGGAAAATTAGGTGCAATAAAATATGCAAGATTAAATAAAATTCCCACATTAGGAATTTGTCTAGGTTTACAGTGCATGGTAATTGAATATGCCAGAAATGTAGCAGGAATGCCGGGAGCATCCTCTTTAGAATTTGATGCTGATACTGCTTATCCAGTTATTGCAACAATGAGTGATCAAGTTGATGTTATTAGTGGCAAAAAAGATATGGGTGGTTCAATGCGCTTAGGAAGTTATGAAGCTCATCTTTTATCTAATTCAATTGTTCATGAAGTTTATGGAAAAAATATTGTGACAGAACGACATCGCCATCGTTATGAAGTAAATAATGAATACCGAGACAAATTAAGTGAAAATGGTCTAATTTTTTCCGGTCTTTCACCTGACAAAAAACTTGTTGAATTTGTTGAGTTAGATAAGAAAGTTCATCCATATTTTGTGTCAACCCAAGCTCATCCAGAATTTAAATCCAGACCAACTCATGCACATCCACTTTTCCAAGGATTAATAAAAGCAGCCTTAGAAAATACAAAATAGCCCTTATTACTAGTGCTTATTTTCTATCTAGTAATTAAGGCGTAAGATGAATAACTGGGTCGTTTTTCGTAGGAGAATAAATTGATAATTGGTGTACCAAAAGAAATAAAGAATCACGAATATCGTGTAGCGATTACTCCTGCGGGTGTAGTTGATTTCATTAAAAATGGTCATCAAGTAATTATTGAAAAAGACGCAGGTCTTGGAAGTGCGATCACAAATGAAGAATATGAAAAAGCTGGAGCCAGTATTTTAGGTTCTGCTGATGAAATTTGGCAAAAAGCAGAAATGATTTTAAAAGTCAAAGAACCTATAAAAGAAGAATATACAAGACTAAGAAAAGGTCAAATACTTTTTACGTACCTTCATCTTGCAGCTTCGAAAGATTGCACTGATGCATTACTTAAATCGCAAACAACAGCGATTGCATATGAAACAGTTGAACTAGAAGATCACTCATTACCATTATTGGCTCCAATGTCAGAAGTTGCAGGAAGGTTAGCAACTCAAGTAGGAGCTCATTCTTTACTTAAATTTCAAGGTGGAAGAGGTTTACTTTTGGGAGGAGTTCCAGGAGTAAAGAAGGGAAATGTAGTTGTAATTGGGGGAGGAGTCTCTGGCCAACATGCTGCAACAATTGCACTTGGCTTGGAAGCAAATGTCACAATTTTAGATTTAAATGTTGAAAGATTAAAGGTTTTAAATGAATTGTTTGAAGGTAAAGTTCAAACTTTAGTCTCCAATGCTTATGAGATTGAAAGAAATGTTTTGCAAGCAGATCTTGTTATTGGCGCAGTTTTAGTTCCAGGTGCAAAAGCACCAAAGTTAGTAACAAATGATTTAGTCAAAAGAATGAAACCAGGTTCAGTACTTGTGGATATCGCGATAGATCAGGGTGGATGTTTTGAAGATTCCAAACCAACAACACACGCAGATCCAACATATAAAGTTCATAATTCTATTTTTTATTGTGTAGCAAACATGCCGGGTTCAGTTCCAAACACTTCAACTTTTGCCCTAACTAATGTGACTATGCCTTATGCAAAGGCCATTGCCAATAAAGGTTGGAAAAAAGCATTATCTGATGATCCTGCATTAAGACTTGGATTAAATGTGCATGAAGGAAAAGTAACCTACAAAGCTGTAGCTGAAGCTTTTAATCTTGATTTTGTTGATCCTGCAACTGTATTGAATTGAGATGAATTTAGATTCAGCAAAACAGCAATTCCTGAATCATCTGGAACTTGAAAGAAATCTTTCAAATAACACTATAAAAGCTTATGCCAGTGATTTAGATATTTTATCTAACACGATAGATGATACCGATAATCTTAATTTATCTAATATACAAAAAGTGATAAGTAAATATAAATCAGATCACAGTGACAAGTCAGTTCTTCGATTCACGGCTTGTTTAAAGAGCTTTCTAAAATATCTTTATTCGGAGAAAATTTTAAGTGAAGATATAGCTTCTCTAATAGAATCAATTTCTTCCACATTCACATTACCTAAAACTTTAGATGTTCAAACTGTTATATCTTTGATCGAAGGCATTAAACCCGAGAATTCTAAGTCAATTCGTGATCGTTTAATTTTTGAATTTTTGTATGGAACGGGTTGTCGGATCAGTGAATTAGTTAATACGGATTTACAAGACATAGATTTTGAGGCAAATGTTATTAAAATTAGATTTGGAAAAGGTTCTAAACAAAGGTTAATACCGCTAGGTAAAGATTTAAAAAAATCTATCGAATCCTACGTAATTCAAGTAAGAACTAATTTAGTTAAATCAAAAATTAGTGATTCTTTACTTCTTAACGCAAGGGGACAGCGACTTTCACGTCAAACAATTTGGATGGTTATCAATAATTATGCAAAGGAACATGGAATCAAAGATTTAACTCCCCACACTCTTAGACACGCTTTTGCCACTCATCTTTTAGAGGGCGGAGCAGATGTAAGAGTTGTACAGGAATTGTTGGGCCATAGTTCTATAAACACGACTCAGATCTATACGCATGTGACAGTTGATAAGTTAAGAGAAACATTTATTCAAACTCATCCTCGTGCCAGACGATAAATAGTCGCAAATTGCAAGAAATTATTCGCCCTCTGACATAGGCTTTAAGCATTGGCCCAACCGGGGCGGTTGTGCAGAAAGTTGAGATTGTTATGGCAACTCCATCTGTAAAAGATGATGGAACCCGTATCGCAAAAGGTCAAAAAACTGCTAGCGAATTTTCTATTCCTCAACCGCTTTCTAAACATGGACCTGCACACATTATTTCTATGGTCAACCAAAAAGGTGGAGTTGGAAAAACCACAAGCACAATCAATTTAGGCGCAGCTTTAGCAAGTTATGGTCGAAAAGTTCTACTCGTAGATTTTGATCCACAAGGTGCACTTTCTGTGGGGCTTGGAATTCCTGTTTATCAGTTAGAAAAAACATTAAGACACGTTTTAGTAGGTGAACAAGTTCCTGCGAAAGATGTTTTAGTTAAAACAAAAGTTGAAAATTTAGATTTACTTCCATCTAATATTGAACTTTCAGCAGCAGAATTAGAACTTGTTAGTGAAGTTGGAAGAGAACACGTTCTATCAAGTGCCCTCAGCCCACTTATTAATGAATACGATTTCATAATCATTGATTGTCAACCATCCCTTGGACTTCTTACAGTAAATGCGTTGGCAGCATCAGAAGGTTGTATTGTTCCTCTGGAAACTGAATATTTTGCTTTACGAGGACTTGCATTGCTTACACAAACAATAGAAAAAATTAAGGGAAGAATTAATCCCAAATTACAAATTCTTGGAATTCTTCCAACTATGTATGATCCAAGGACAGTGCATGGTAGAGAAGTTTTAGAACGAGTTGAAGAAGCTTTCGGTGACAAAGTTTTCGAGACAGTAATTGCAAGAACAGTTAAGTTTCCTGAAACAACAGCTGCAGGAGCTCCAATTACAGAATATGCACCATCTTCTCCAGCAGCAAAAGCTTATAAAAGATTAGCTCGAGAGTTGATTCAAAAAATCAAATGACCATATCTACTACAGATTCTGATGTGGTAGAAAAATCTACCAAGCAATTCAGCGTTAAATTAAATCAATTTGAAGGACCATTTGATCTTCTCTTAAGTCTAATTGCAAAACATGAATTAGAAGTCACAGCTTTAGCGCTTCATGTGGTGACTGATGATTTTTTGCAATATATAAAAAGCCAAGGCTCAGAATGGGATCTAAATGAAGCAACCGAGTTTCTTGTAATTGCTGCCACCTTATTAGATTTAAAAACTGCAAGATTACTTCCTTCTGGTGAAGTTGAGGATGAAGAAGATATCGCTCGACTTGAAGCTAGAGATCTTCTGCTTGCAAGATTGATGCAATATAAAGCTTTCAAAGAAGTTTCAATTTGGATAAATGATAATTTTAATTTGGAAGCCAAAAGATTTCCAAGATCTGTTTCACTTGAACCTCAATTTGCAAACCTTTTGCCTGAAGTTTTACTAGGTCTTGGACCACATGAATTGGCAAGACTTGCGGCACGAGCTCTTGAATCAAGAAAAATTCCAAGTATCTCGCTATCTCATCTTCATGCTCCATTAGTAAGTGTTAGAGAGCAAGCAGGAATTATTGTTGAGCGTTTAAGAAAAGTAGGTGTAACTTCTTTTAGATCATTAATAACTGGAGTTGAAATACCAGTAATCATTGCGCGATTTCTAGCAATTCTTGAATTATTTAGAGAATCTCAAATTACATTGGAACAAGAAGCTCCATTAAAAGATCTTTACATCAAATGGGTTGGATCTGAACAAGGTGATGTATCTGTCACAGACGAATTTGATCAAGAAGCACAAGATAGAAGTAATGTAGTAGATTTGGGAAACAGAAATGACTGAGAATATTTATAACGATGAAGTAGTTTCACTGGGTGCACCTTCTTTAAAATCAGCAATCGAAGCAATTTTATTAGTAGTAGATGAACCAGTTTCAGTATTAACAATTGCCCAAGTAACAAATACACCTGAAATAGAAGTAAATAAAGAATTAAAAAGACTACAAAAAGAATTTGAGCAACGAGACGGTGGTATTACTTTAAGAGAAGTTGCAGGAGGATGGAGATTTTATACCAATGAACATTCATCAGAAGTTGTTGAAAGATTTTTAAAAGATGGAATGACCGCTAGATTAACTCAAGCTTCTTTAGAAACTTTAGCTGTTATTGCATATAAGCAACCAGTTTCTCGAGGAAGAATTGCAGCCATAAGAGGAGTTAACGTTGATGGAGTTGTTAGAACTTTATTAAACCGAGGATTAATTGAGGAGTCAGGATCAGAAACTGATTCGCAAGCAATCTTGTATAAGACGACTCCATATTTTTTAGAAAGACTTGGTATTGCAAGTTTGGATGAACTTCCTCCAGTTGCTGATTATCTTCCAAACATGGCAGCACTTGATTCTTTAATTGATGAAACTTTAAATTAAATGACAAATGATGAAGGAATAAGACTTCAAAAAGTATTAGCGGCAGCAGGTCTTGGAAGTCGAAGAGCTTGCGAAGAATTGATTTCGCAAGGCCGGGTAATTGTTAATGGTAAGAAAGTAAATGAGCAGGGTAAAAGAGTAAAACCAGGAATAGATCAAATATTTGTAGATGGCGAACCTGTTGCAGCAACCTCGGGATTCATTGTTTTAGCACTTAACAAACCTGTAGGTGTGGTCACATCCATGAAAAGAGAAGATAAACGTGCCATCGTCTCAGATTATTTACCTGATAAACCAGATCGACTTTTTCATGTGGGCAGATTAGATGCTGATACTGAAGGTTTGTTACTCATGACCAATGATGGCGATTTGGCTCACGGACTTACACATCCATCCTCGGAGGTAACAAAAATTTATCTTGCCAGACTAAAAGGTTTTGTATCAAAAAATGAAGTAGAACAACTTACGCAAGGTGTGACCTTAAATGATGGATTTGCTAAAGCAGATCAAGTAAAAATAATTGGAACCAGTCAAGGTGAAACAGCACTTGAAATTAGTATTCATGAGGGAAGAAACAGAATTATTAGACGCCTTGCAGAAGCCATAGGACATGAAGTAATTCAATTAGTAAGAGTTCAATTCGGTCCGATAAAATTAGGTGATCTAAAAGTTGGTAAAACAAGGGTTTTAGGTCATCCAGAAGTTGCTAGTTTATACAAAGCTGCAGGATTAAATTCAGAAAAGGTTGCATTATGACTGTAAGAGGGGTTCGTGGGGCAACCATGCTTGAGAAAAATGATGCAACAGAAATGAATGAAGCCGTAATTGAACTCTTGCAAGAAATTTTTAACAAAAATGATATTAAAAACACTGATTTAATAAGCATTTTTTTTACGTCAACAAAAGATTTAGATTGTGCGTTTCCTGCTGCTGCGGCTAGAAAACTTGGTTTAGGTGATGTTCCTCTTATCTGCTCACAAGAAATCGATGTGCCAAATGCTCCTTCAAAAGTAGTTCGACTCCTTATGCACATCAATACCAATTTAAATAGAGATGAAATCAAACACGTTTATCTCAGAGGTGCTGAAGTACTCAGACAAGATTTGGCTCAATAATGAATGCGAGTAATGCCACTCGCCAAAAATTGGTCATAGCCGTTGATGGTCCTAGTGGTTCTGGTAAATCAAGTATTAGTAGAGAAGCCGCTAAAAGATTGGGATTTAATTTTTTAGATACTGGCGCAATGTATCGCATGATTACACTGTTTTTATCTCGAAAAAATGTAAAAATCGACAAAGAAATTGAAATAGTTTTAACAAATGACGATATAAATTTTGAAATCTCAACTAATCCAACTGAAATTATGTTCAAACTAAATGGTGAAGATGTTTCTAAAATCATAAGAACCGAAGAAGTTACTCGTAATGTTTCATTCTATTCAGCATTGCAGTTAGTGAGAAATTTTCTGCTGGAAAAACAAAGATTCATCATCAATAATTCAAATAACAGCATTGTCGTAGAAGGTAGAGATATTGGAAGTGTTGTGGTGCCTTATGCAGATCTGAAAATTTAGTAAATGAGGATTCTTTCAAATCTACTTATGAAATCTGGATTTCAAACAATCTTGAAGATAGTCAAGATATTGAAGATTTGGAGAAGGATTTTTCAAATGAAATATTAGAAGAATCTATTGAGCATGTAGTAACTAATAGACCACGAGTATCTCTTATTGGAAGACCAAATGTTGGAAAATCAACTTTAATAAATCGAATAATTGGTAGGAGAGAAGCAGTAGTTCAAGACATACCTGGTGTTACAAAAGATCGAGTTTATTATGACGCGCAATGGAATGGTAAAGAATTTATTTTAATTGATACTGGGGGATGGACTCAAGATTCTTCAGAAATGATGAATCAAATTTCTACTCAAGTGCAAAAAGCAATTGATGAATCAGATCTAATTCTTTTTGTATTGGATTTTAAAGTCGGAATAACTCAAGAAGATGAAGATGTAATTAAATTGATCCGCAAAACAAAGACACCGGTATTACTTATTGCTAATAAAGTTGATGGGGCGGAGGCAGAAAACCAGATAGGTGAATTATGGTCACTTGGTCTGGGAGAACCCATCCCGGTAAGTGCCTTGCATGGAAGAGGTTCAGGAGAATTACTTGAAAAAATAAAGGAAAAATTACCTGCCGAATCAAAATTTAAAGATTCAAAAAAAGGACCAATCAAAGTTGCCATCATTGGCAAACCAAATGTTGGGAAAAGTAGTTTATTAAATAAATTATCTAAATCAAATCGATCTATAGTTTCAGAAATTTCTGGAACAACAGTTGATCCAGTGGATGAAATTATTAACATTAATGGTCAAAATTGGCATTTTATTGATACTGCAGGAATTAGGAAAAGATTTAAAGAATCAAGTGGATATGAGTATTATGCAACGCTTCGTACAAGTGCAACATTGGAAAGATCAGAAATTATTTTATTAGTCATTGAATCTGATCAAAATATAGCTGATCAAGATAGAAGATTAATTAGTCAAATCATTGATTCTGGAAAAGCTTTGGTTTTAGTTTTCAACAAATGGGATTTAATCGACGAAGAAAGACATACAGAATTAGAAAAAGAAATTGAGACTGATTTACGAAATGTTTCCTGGGCGCCGAGAGTAAATTTGTCAGCCAAAACTGGTTGGCACATCGACAAGATCACCAAAGCTTTAAATATTGCCTATGAAGGTTGGACTACTCGAATCTCGACTGGAAAATTGAATCAATTTGTTAAGGAGTTTGTCGCAGCTAACCCTCATCCTTTAAGAGGAGGTAAGCAATCAAAAATCCTTTTTGCTACTCAAATTGCTGATAGGCCACCAACTTTTGCTCTGTTCACAACTGGAGCACTGGATCTTACTTACCAAAGACATCTGGAACGTAAATTAAGGCAAGAATATGGATTTGAAGGATCACCAATTCATATTAAAGTAAAAATAAGACAACGAAAAAAATGACAATACTTAATATTCCTAATTTGCTAACTTTAGCAAGAATTGCTGTTACGCCTTTAATTGTCTACTTAACCATGCAAAATCAACTAGTTGTAGTTTGTGCGTTGATTTTCTTTTCATCATTTACTGACTGGTTGGATGGATATATTGCTAGAAGATTCAATCAGTACACAAGACTTGGAGAACTTCTTGACCCGATTTCTGATCGTATATATATATTAACTCTCTTATATATTGTTTACTTTATAGAAGCACTAAATATTTTCTTCATAGCTTTAATAGTTTTAAGAGAACTAATTATGACTATAGTTATGGCCATTTTAAAAACCAAAGGTGTTACTGGATTACCTGTACATTACTTAGGCAAAATGGGGGCATTTAATTTACTCATAGGAATTCCTGGTCTTATTTTTGCAAAAGCTTTTCCAACGCAAGACTTTATTTGGCTAACAATTGGCTGGTCATTTCTGTTATGGGGAATGTTTCTCTATATATTCTCCACAATAAAATATCTTTCACAGGCACGTTCTATACTTAAAAATCATGGCTAAAGATAATTTTTTTGAAGTAGATGATTCAAAATCAATGGGTATATTGAATCTATTAAATGAAGAAATACAAACTAATGATTATAAAGATCTTCTCAAAGGTTTCAAAGTTACAAAAGATCCTAAATGGTGGATTTTCACAGTTTTAGGTTTTTCGGGTGTTTTCTTGGGTATTGCAATTGCAAATTTTCAAAGACAGGTGCCCTTGATAGAAAAAAGCAAAGATGATTTGAGAATTTCTATTGAAAATAGAATCGCTAATCTTACAATTTTGAGCCAAAATCTTTCTGAAATTAATGATCAAATAAATGATGAAAATATTCAATTAGCTGATATTTCGAATAGAGGTATAGCAAACTTGAATGAAACAAATTTACAAATAGCTTCTGGGGTTAAATCTATCTCAGGTCCGGGATTTCAAATAGTTATTAACGATGCCAGAAATACCGATTCACTTGATTATCAACAAGTAAATCTGGCAAGAGTTTTTGATACTGATTTACAACTTGTCACCAATGCTTTATGGGCAAGTGGTGCTCAAGCAATTTCAATCAATAACCAAAGAATTTCCACAACTACAGCTATAAGATCTGCTGGGGAAGCAATTTTAATAAATTATCGCCCGCTTTTACCGCCATATGAAATCACTTTTATTGGAAGTGATGAAGTAAGTAAAAGACTTGTGGAAAATCCTGATTTTAAAGATTTTCAGTTCGTGGTTACTACATATGGTCTTGAGTACAAAATAACCAAATTAGACAAAGTTGAGATATCGGCGATAGGTAATCAACTACCTGATATCGAAGGTATTAGAGTAGGAAACTGAATATGATTCCTGTAGTCGGTTTACTCATAGGTGTAATTGTTGGAATTGTTTTAGATCCAACTGTGCCACTGTGGTTGCAACCTTATTTACCTATTGCTGTAATTGCAGCATTAGATGCAGTTTTTGGAGCAATCAGAGCAAATCTTGAAAATAATTTTGATGATCGAATATTTATTACTTCTTTTCTGAGTAACATTTCCATAGCCGCAATAATCGTATTTTTAGGTGATCAACTAGGAGTTGGCTCCCAACTTTCAACAGGTGTTGTCGTTGTACTAGCTATGCGAATATTTGCTAATGCTGCAGCAATCAGAAGAAATTTATTCAATAGATAATGGCAAAAAGAAAATCTCGAGTTAAGAAAAAAAGAAATTTTCAAAAATATTATTTAGTTTTTCTTACTGTCTTTCTAGGTCTTTTAATTACTTGGTCGATCAGGCAAAATGATGAACCAGAAGTTCTAACTTCTGCTAGGGAAGATGAATTAGTGTTAATCCTTGATGATTTAGTTAAACAAACAGATAATTTAGAGCAAGAGTTAGTCAAACAAAAGCAAGTCTTAGAATCATTACAAAATGGTTCTAGTGATCAAGCCCGAGAAGCAGCACAAAGAAGACTAGATCAATTAATAGTTTTATCAGGAAGTGCCCCAGTTAGTGGATCCGGTTTGCAGATTCGCATAACTGGTGACTTGTATTCAGTGAGTGCTTTCACGCTTTTAGATATGATCCAGGAATTAAGAGATGCTGGTGCTGTGGCAATTGAAATTAATGGAAACAGGGTAGTAAGTAACACATACTTTCTTGACGCAGCTGATGGAATCAAAATTTCTCAAAAAACAATACGATCCCCATATGTCGTAAACGTGATTGGAGATCCTGCAACACTTGAAACAGCGCTAAAAATTCCAGGTGGAATTGTAGAAACCATTCAAACTGCAGATGGGGTAGTTGTCGTGAATAAGTCGACCAATATAGATATAGACTCGATTGTCACCTTAGAAGTTCCCGAATATGCTGTTTCCTAAATATAGAAAGGTCATATGAATACTCCAAATGAGCTTAAGTACACCAAGGAACACGAATGGGTTCGTCAAGATTCCGATGGAACAATAACTTTTGGGATCACAGATTTTGCGCAGTCTGCTCTAGGAGACGTAGTTTTTGCAAGCCTTCCTAAAGTTGGCGCTAAAATTTCTGCTGGCCAAACATGTGGTGAAGTGGAATCAACAAAATCAGTAAGCGATATCTATTCTCCAGTATCTGGCACTGTAAAGGAAGTTAATTCAGTTTTAAATAACGCACCAGAAACAATAAATTCAGATCCATATGGAAATGGATGGATGGTTAAAGTAAGTGATGTTGATCCAAATTCGTTAACAGATTTGATGGATGCAGCATCCTATTTGAAAATTACCGAGAACCAATAATCTCAACCTGAGGTTGACCCTTTTGTAGTCTTCACCTAGATTAAGAGGTGGAGGTATCGCAATGAACATGGATAACACAGGTGCAATTCCAGTTGTATCTTTAGATACCAGCCCATTATCTTCTATTGAAGATGGCCACTTAAGCGGTCTTGATGCTAACAGTGCTGCTTTGCTCGTAAGATCTGGAGTTCAAAAAAATCAGCGTTTCATTATTTCTGGTAACAACGTAACATTAGGTAGAAGTGATGATTCAAATATTGTTTTAGATGATGTCACAGTTTCTAGAAAACATGCTGTAATAACTAAAGAAAATAATGCTTGGTTTATAAATGATGAAAATAGTTTAAACGGTATTTATGTAAATTTTATTAGAGTTGATAAGACCAAATTAACAGCTGGTGATGATATTCAAATAGGAAAATATCGATTTACTTTTTTACTACCAGGTCAAAAGATCTAAATGGTATTAGCTAAAAAATCTGACAACTTATTCACCATAGGTGAAGTTCTAAATCAAGTTAGAGCCGAATTTAACGACATATCAATTTCAAAAATTCGTTTTTTAGAAGCAGAAGGTTTGATCATCCCTGCACGAACAAAAAGTGGATACCGTAAGTTTTCTCAATCTGATGTTCAAAAACTTGAATATATTCTTCGTATGCAACGAGACCATTATTTGCCCTTGAGAGTTATCAAGCAGCATATCGAGGCAATGGATAGGGGATTGAAAGTTCCTAGTGAAACAATCGATAAACCCAAAGTTCCAAGTAATGTCTTAAATTTCAATGAAAATTCTCTAACAAAGTCAAACATTCGCGTCACTCGAGAAGAAATTATTGCCAATACTGGAATTAGCGAGAAGTTTCTTAAAGATGCTCAAGACTTTGGCTTAATTCAAGTTCTTGCAGATAATAGACATTTTGATGAATATGCCTTAAGAACAGCAAGAGTTATTGCCGCTTTATCCGAATTTGGTATTGAACCACGACATTTGAAGATTCTTAAGTCAGGAACCGATAGAGAAGTTTCCTTAATTAAGCAAATTGTTTCACCCCTTGCCCGTTCAAAGCGACCTGACGCAAGTGAACAAGCTCAAGAAATGATGAAGGAAATTGCCAATTTAACAAATCAACTGCATGCAATCTTGGTTCATCATGATTTAGAAAGTGAAATCATTTAAATCATGGAACAAGAATTTGTCAGAGTTTCCGTAGTTGGAGTAAGAGTTGAGATGCCCTCTAATCAGCCCATAATTTTGCTGCAAGATGAGCCAGGACAAAAATATTTACCCATTTGGATTGGGGCAGTGGAGGCAACTTCTATAGCTTTTGCTCAACAAGGTGTTATCCCGGCAAGACCGCTTACCCACGACTTACTTTTAGAAGTTATCAAGAATTTTGGACGTCAAATCAAAGAAGTTAAGGTCATTTCACTAAAAGATGGAATTTTTTACTCAGAGATCATTTTTGATAACGGAGTAACTATCTCTGCCAGACCATCCGATTCAATAGCTCTAGCTTTAAGGGTGGAAGCACCAATACTTGTAGCAGTAGAGGTCTTAAATTCAGCAGGAATAGAAATACCAGTTGACGAACAAGATGAATTAGACAAATTTAGACAATTCCTAGATGAAGTAAATCCTGAGGACTTCAAATCCTGAGCAAGCCTAACCCTAAAGTTTTACTTTAGAGATACGGCGTGTTTGAAGTCTCAATGTGTATAAAGTGTTTACCTTTGGTTTACTCTTGTAACACGCACTAAGGGGATGGGGCACATGACTGAAAATGTCGCTAAACAGCAATCCCTATTTGAAACCAAAGATCTAAAAAGAATTCCTGATGGTGTTGGCTATCGAGGCACGATTGCATGTTCTGCAGCTGGCATAAGTTATCGACAACTGGATTACTGGGCTAGAACTGGCTTGATTGAACCAACGATAAGACCTGCTCAAGGTTCTGGATCACAAAGACTTTATTCATTTACAGATGTCTTAGTTCTTAAAGTAATAAAAAGATTACTTGACACTGGTGTTTCACTTCAAAATATTCGAAACGCTGTTGACTTAATTAGAAGTAGAGGCGCAGACAACTTATCTAATCTGACATTAATAAGTGATGGTGCTTCTGTTTATGAATGCACTTCAGATGATGAAGTTATTGATTTAGTTAAAGGCGGCCAAGGTGTATTTGGAATTGCCATTGGAAGTGTTTGGAAAGAAGTCGAAGGTAGTTTGGCTCAATTCCCGGCTGAAACTGCCGAGGGCAATTTAGTGCTAAATGACAATTTGCTGGACGAATTAGCCCAAAGAAGAGCATCTAAGAACGCAATTGCCTAAATTCTACGTTTAAGTAGGATTGGATTAACAAAGAATCCGTAACAGAATAGGTAGCCTTATAAGCATGTCCAAAGGTGAGTTCATTTTCCAAGATCGTCACATCGGCCCAAATCATGCCCAACAAGATCTAATGTTAAAAGAACTAGGGATGAAATCACTTGATGAATTGTTAGAAAAAACTATCCCAGGTTCAATTCGTTTTCGCGATTCACTAAATCTGCCTCAAGCCCTAAGTGAAGATTTAGCCCAAAAAGAATTGAAAGACTTAGCTTCAGAAAACATTACAAACACAAGCCTTATTGGCCTTGGTTATTACAACTGGTTAACTCCTGCAGTTATCAGAAGAAATATTTGGGAAAATCCATCCTGGTACACCGCTTATACGCCTTACCAACCTGAAATATCTCAAGGTCGTTTGGAAGCTTTAATTTTGTTTCAAACAATGATTGAAGATTTAACTGGATTACCAGTTGCTAACGCTTCATTATTAGATGAACCAACAGCTGCTGCAGAAGCAATGCGACTTGCTCAAAGAAGTTCCAAAAATGATTCAAATATATTTTTAGTTGACAAAGATACACATCCGCAAACTATTGAAGTAATTAGAAACCGTGCTTTACCTATTGGAATCGAAGTTAAATTAATTGATATTAAAGAGGAAAATATTATTGATAATGCTTTTGGTGTCTTAATTTCTTACCCAACAAGCACAGGTTCAATAAATAATTTAGAAGCATTTGGACAAAAATGTAAAGTAAAAGGCATTGTTGTAATTGCAACAACAGATTTACTTGCATTAACTCTTATAAAAGAACCAACAAGTTTTGGTGCAGAAATTGTTGTGGGAAGTGCACAAAGATTTGGAGTGCCACTTGGATTTGGTGGGCCACATGCAGGTTTTATGTCTGTGTCAGAAGAATTATCAAGATCACTTCCTGGAAGGTTAGTTGGAGTAAGTGTTGATTCTGCTGGAAGAGCTGCATATCGTTTAGCACTGCAAACAAGAGAGCAACACATAAGACGAGGTAAAGCAACCAGCAATATTTGTACTGCACAAGTTTTATTAGCAGTCATTTCTGCAACATATGCTGCATATCATGGACCAAGTGGATTGAAAGCAATCGCTGAAAGAATTCATAATCAGGCTTTAAACGTAGCAAAAATGGCACAAGCTGCAGGAAACAAAGTTGTCCATAAAAACTTTTTTGACACTGTCTTAATTCAAACACCAAATGCTGATGATTTAGTCAATAAATTTTTTGAAAACAAATTAAACATTAGAAAAATTAGTAACACAGAAGTATCAATATCCATTGATGAAACCACAAATAATGTTGTAATGGAAAAAATAGCTAAAAGTTTCAACACTAAGTTAATAAATGATTCAAATATAAGTGAAATTTCTACAAGATCTAGCAAATATCTAACACATGTTCATTTCAACAGATATCACAACGAAACAGCATTATTGAGATGGCTTAGATCCTTAAGTGATAAAGATGTTGCACTAGATAGATCAATGATTCCACTTGGCTCTTGCACCATGAAATTAAACGCAGCTAGTGAAATGGAGCCGATTACTTGGCCAGAATTAGCAGGAATTCATCCATTTGCCCCAATTGATCAATCAAAAGGTTGGCAAAAAATAATCAATCAACTTCAAGATTGGTTATGTGAAATAACTGGATATGACGCAATTAGTTTGCAACCAAATGCTGGTTCCCAAGGAGAATTTGCCGGATTATTAGCAATTCGTGCTTACCAGGAAAAAAGGGGACAAGGACATAGAAATATTTGTCTTATACCTTCTAGTGCCCATGGAACAAATGCCGCAAGTGCAGTTATGGCAGGTATGCAAGTCGAAGTTGTGGAATGCACCAACACTGGTGATGTTGATTTGGTTGATTTAGAAAATAAAATAAATGCAAATAAAGATGATCTTGCTGCCGTAATGGTTACTTATCCTTCAACTCATGGAGTTTTTGAAGAGGGTATTACCAAACTATGTGAAATGGTTCATGATGCTGGTGGACAAGTTTATGTCGATGGTGCAAATTTGAATGCACTTGTGGCTGTTGCCAAACCTGGCAAATTTGGAGCAGATGTTTCGCATTTAAATCTTCATAAAACATTTTGCATTCCACACGGTGGTGGAGGCCCAGGAGTTGGCCCAGTAGCAGTGAGATCTCATTTGGCACCATTCTTACCAACACATCCTTTAAATGATGTTTGTGGACCTAAAGAAAAAGTTGTTGGCCCTATTAGTGGTGCACCATATGGCTCTGCAGGAATTCTTCCAATTTCTTGGATGTATATAAGAATGATGGGTGCCAAAGGTTTATTTGATGCAACATCAAGTGCTATTTTGTCTGCAAATTATTTAGCTCATAAACTATCTAAAGCATTCCCAATTCTTTACACAGGAAAAAATGAAACAATTGCACATGAATGCATTTTGGATATTAGAGAAATCACCAAAGATACTGGTGTAACCGTTGATGATATTGCAAAAAGATTAATGGATTATGGTTTCCATGCCCCAACTATGTCATTTCCAGTTGCAGGAACTTTGATGATTGAACCAACTGAAAGTGAAGATTTAATTGAACTGGACCGATTTGTCGAAGCCATGTTAAACATCAAGTCAGAGATAGATGAAATTGCAAATGGTGAATACAAAGTCGAAGATTCAGCTTTGCGTCATGCCCCACATACAGCTGAAGAATTGGCAGGTGAGTGGGATAGACAATATTCACGTGAAAAGGCAGTTTTTCCCGTATCAGGACTTCGAGGAAAGAAATATTGGCCACCAGTTAATCGAATTGATGGTGCATATGGTGATAGAAATCTGATCTGTTCTTGTCCTTCACCTAGGGAATTTGCTAACGCCCAGTAGTAGGGCTTAGTATTTAAATAAGATTATTACTTTACATAACATACATTATCGGTCTTTAACGCTTGAATAGTCTTTTCATTCCCCACAAACCAATTCGAAGAAAAGCCTCGATGACGATGTTTTTGCTCATTTTTGAGCTTCCTATGGTTCTTTCTGTGAAAGTTATTGGAACTTCAGCAATAGATAAATTCTTTTCCAGTAATCGTCGAACCATATCAACTTGAAAACAGTAACCTTGGGAATCAATTTCTTTTAGATCAATTTGCTTCAACGCATTGCTTCTATAAGCCCTAAACCCACCTGTTGAATCCCCAATTTTAAATCCCAACATAATTCGAGCATAGATATTGCCACCTTGCGACAGTATTTGACGACTTTTTGGCCAGTTAATCACCTTTCCACCAGGTACCCATCTTGATCCAAGCACACAGTCATAATCCTTAATTTTTTCTAATATTTGGTGCAAATCTCTTGGATCATGCGAACCATCTGCATCCATCTCAACTAAAACATCAAAATCATCAATCGATTTTTGAAAACCTTCAATATAAGCTGCCCCAAGACCATTTTTGTGTGTTCGATGCAAAACATCCAAATTTTTATATTGGCCTTTTAATTGTTCTGCAAGACGTCCTGTTCCATCAGGAGAATTATCATCAATGACTAAGACATAAAATTCGTTGCTTTCTTGAAATATTCTGTGCAATATTGAGGGCAACGTGTGCAATTCATTAAATGTAGGAACCAAAATTCTTATCTTCATAATGTTTTTATTCTACTCCTAATAGCAGCAAGTACTAAAGCTACAAATAGCAAAACAATAGTTATTACATTAATCTCATAATTGTATTTTATGGCTGGAGTAATTTTAGATATCATTTTTACGTTTGCAAGATGACTCATTGGTTTGAATTCATCAGATTTCCACAACACTTCCCCATACTCATTAATATGAGCCGAAATACCTGTCGTAGCACTAATAACAGTTTGTCTTCCTGCTTCAATTGCTCTAAATCTAGTTATTTGAAATTGTTGATTGATTTGATCTGAGAAAGCATAGGTAGCATTATTAGTATGAACACTAATTAGTTCACCACCATTTGATATCTGTTGAGATAAAACGTCATTCCAAGCTACTTCAAAACAGATAATTGGTGAAATTAGATTTTCATCTATTTGAAAATTAACAATTTGATTTCCCTTAACAAAATCTCTGCTCAACAAATTAAATCTCGAAATTCTACTTTCAAGAAGTTTTCTAAATGGCAAATATTCACCAAATGGAACTAAGTGAATTTTGGTGTATTCATTTTCTTTATTGTTAATATTGTCTTGTATTTGAATGATTGAATTTTTTAAGTTATTTTCTTGAGACAAAACTGCGCCTGCTATAAATGGTTTATCAATTTTTTCTAGATG
>JBJSWT010000040.1:0-4493 GCA_046086025.1 Actinomycetes bacterium
CATTTTCAATGAAGATTTCAAAAAACTTATTGTTGCAGGAAATGATGCTTGGGACACTATTGAAGAATATGTGAAATATGTTGCTCCAGATCTTGCTGACCGTTTAGAAAAATGGAATGGTGAAGGTGATGTATTTGCAGCAAATCGAATTGATGAACAAATTTCTAAAGCACTTGATCGAAAAGTTTACTTACCTTCAGGTGGATCTTTAGTAATTGATAGAACAGAAGCAATGACTGTAATTGATGTCAATACTGGCAAATTTATTGGTCAGGGTGGAAATCTTGAAGAAACAGTAACTAAAAATAATCTCGAAGCAGCAGAAGAAATTGTTCGACAATTAAGACTTAGAGATGTAGGTGGAATCATTGTTATTGATTTCATTGACATGGTGCTTGAATCAAATAGAGACCAAGTTTTAAGAAGACTTGTGGAATGTTTAGGTCGAGATAGAACTAAACATCAAGTTGCTGAAGTTTCTTCTCTAGGGCTAGTGCAGATGACTAGAAAAAGAATCAGCACTGGATTGTTAGAAACTTTTTCAGAAGCTTGCGAACATTGCAATGGTCGAGGGGTAAAGGTTTTTTCTGAACCGGTAGACCACAAACACTCAGATAGACGTTTCAAACGAGAAAATACCGAGGCAACAGAAGCAAATTCTGAAGAGACTGCCAGGCAATAGGTAAGGCGAATTTCTAGATTTAGTAATCTAGGAAGACACCCTTTCCACTTGGCAAAATTTGGTTTTGTAAAAAGAAAGCATTAAAAGGAGAAAACGACAGTGTATGCAATAGTGCGTTCCGGTGGACGCCAAGAAAAAGTATCTGTTGGTGACACTGTTGTCATGGATCGACAAGACGCTAAACCAGGATCAAAAATTAATCTTCCAGCATTAATGGTTGTAGATAATGGAAAAATTACTCATGATGCACAAACTTTGTCTGCAACAAAAGTTGAAGCTGAAGTAATTTCACACGATCGTGGACCAAAAATTAAAATTCAACATTACAGAAGTAAAACTGGTTACAAGCGCCGTTTAGGACATCGCCAAGAATTAACAACTGGAAAAGTTACAGATATCAAGGTAGGTAAATAAATGGCATCCAAAAAAGGTGTATCAAGTACTAGAAACGGTCGCGATTCCAATGCGCAAAGACTGGGAATTAAAAGATTTGGTGGACAACTAGTTGGCGCTGGCGAAATTATTGTTCGTCAACGTGGAACACAATTTCATCCAGGAGTAAACGTAGGAATTGGTTCTGATGACACATTGTTTGCTCTGCAACCTGGTGCTGTGAAATTTGGATCACGTCGTGGACGTCGTGTTGTAGACATCGTTCCGGCTGAGTAACCCGTTAAAAATTTTTTAAAAAAGGGCGGGCAGAAAAATGTCCGCCCTTTTGAATTTAATAAAAAGGTGGTGATGAAATGTTTGTAGACCAAGTACTTATTCATGCGAAAGCCGGTAACGGTGGAAGTGGTTGTACATCAGTTCATCGCGAAAAATTTAAACCACTTGGTGGTCCAGATGGCGGTAATGGTGGCCGAGGTGGAGATGTTGTTTTAGTTGTTGATGCAAACGTAACAACTCTTTTGGAATATCACCGACATCCACATCAAATTGCACCAAATGGAAAACCAGGACAAGGAAGTCATAACAATGGTGCAAATGGTCCTGATTTAATTTTACCTGTTCCTGCTGGAACTGTTGTTTATTCAATGCAAAATGAAATACTTGCAGATTTAATAAAACCAGATATGCGTTATGTAATTGCAGAAGGTGGTGCTGTTGGTTTAGGAAATGCTGCACTTTCATATAATAAACGAAAAGCTCCTGGATTTTCATTACTCGGTGAACCTGGAGAAATAAATGATGTAAAACTGGAACTTAAATCTTTAGCAGACGTTGCTCTTGTTGGTTTTCCAAGTGCAGGAAAATCAAGTTTAGTTTCAGTTATTAGTGCTGCAAAACCAAAAATTGCTGACTACCCATTTACAACTTTGGTGCCAAATTTAGGAGTTGTAGAAGCAGGTGAAGAAAGTTTTACGGTTGCAGATGTTCCCGGATTAATTGAAGGTGCTAGTGCTGGAAAAGGTTTAGGGTTGGAATTTTTAAGACACGTTGAAAGATGCGCTGTTTTAGTTCACGTAATTGATTGTGCAACTTTGGAACCAGGACGAGATCCATTACATGATTTAGATGTGATTGAAAAAGAATTAGAGATTTATGGTGGATTGCAAGATAGGCCAAGATTAGTTGCTTTAAACAAAATAGATGTTCCAGAAGCAAGAGAATTAGCAGAAATGATGATTCCTGAATTAGAAAAAAGAAATTTAAAAGGATTTATGATTTCAGCAGTTACTAGAGAAGGTTTAAAAGATTTGATATTTGCTATGTCTGAATTAGTAATTAAATGGCGAAAAGATCATATGGAAGATGAGAAAGCTCGAATAATAATTAGACCAGAAGGTGTTGGAAGTATTGAATTCAAAGTTAAAAAAGATGGCGAAAGATTTTTTGTTACCGGAAGTAAAGTAGAAAGATGGATCAAACAAACCGATTTTGCAAATGATGAGGCAGTGGGCTATTTGGCAGATAGATTTGCCACTTTAGGAATTGAGGATGCACTTAGAAAAGCAGGAGCCACACCAGGAGTTGAAGTTGCAATTGGAGAAGGCGAAGACGCTGTACTTTTTGATTGGGATCCAGAAATCGATACAGGTGTCAAAAATATTCGTGGCCCAAGAGGCACAGATATTAGATTGGATGGAAGATGAGTAAAGATTTAAGAAATCTAATTTCTACTTCCAAAAGAATAGTTGTAAAAGTTGGCTCTTCTTCGATTACTACAGCTCAAGGTGGAATTGATGAGAAAAAAATAAATCAAATAGTAGAAGCAATAGCAAAGCATCATAAAAAACAGCATGAAATTGTCTTAGTTTCATCAGGTGCTATAGCTGCTGGTCTTGCGCCATTGAAACTTGATTCACGTCCTAAAGATTTATCGCTACAACAAGCCGTTGCGAGTGTGGGGCAAAGTTTATTAGTGAATAAATATTCCCAAGAATTTTCAAAATACGATATAAATGTTGGTCAAGTCTTGTTAACTGCAGAAGATATGAGCAGGCGTTCCCATTATCGAAATGCTCAAAGAACTTTTAATAAGTTACTAGAAATGAAAGTTATCCCAATTGTTAATGAAAATGACACAGTGGCTACTGATGAAATTAGGGTTGGAGATAACGACAGATTAGCTGGAATTGTTACTCACTTAATTAATGCCGATGCATTAATTCTTCTTTCAGACGTTGATGGACTCTATTCAGCACCTCCAGGAAATACTAATTCTAAATTTATTTCTGAAGTTAAAGATTTCACCGAAATAGATAATTTAGAAATAGGTGGAGCAGGTACAAGCGGTGTTGGAACTGGGGGCATGTTCACAAAAGTTCAGGCTGCTCGAATTGCTAGCGCTGGAGGAGTAACAGTTTTAATTACTGATGCAAAAAATCTTGAATTAGTACTAGATGGAAAAGAAGTTGGAACTATATTTTGGCCAAAGAAAGCTAAATTATCCGCAAGATCTCTTTGGATTTCTCATGCTGCAGATATTGAAGGACAAATAAAAGTTGATAAAGGTGCAGCAAATGCACTTTTAACCAAGCAAGCATCTTTATTAAGTGCAGGGATTAAAGAAGTCTTTGGAGATTTTGAAGACGGTGCTGTTGTTGAGGTAATTGATGAAAACCATAAAGTAATTGCAAAAGGGCTTACTAATTTCGATTCCTCAGAACTACCAAAAATGTTGGGCAAGAATTCTGCCAAACTTATTGAGGAATTTGGCGCAGGTTATGAAAAAGAAGTAATTCATCGTGATGATTTAGTTTTAAGTGCCGATATAGTTATTGATAACTAAAGAGACAAAAATGACAAACGTAAACCTAAATCCAGTCGAAACCTTAGCAAGAAGAGCTAAAGAAGCAAGCTATAAATTATCTCAATTAAATAGAGAAGTTAAAGATAAAGCACTTAATTTAATGGCTAAGGACTTAGTCGAGAAATCAAATGAAATTGTTAAAGCAAATGAATTAGATATTAAAAATGCAATTGAAAACAAAGTTGATAAATATTTGATCGATCGTTTAACTTTAAATGAAGCAAGAATTAAAGAGGTAGCCAAAGGCTTAATTGAAATATCCCAATTAAAAGACCCTGTTGGTGAAGTTGTTAGAGGTTGGGTTCAACCAAATGGATTAGAAATTGAACAAATACGCGTACCTTTAGGTGTGGTTGGAATTATTTATGAAGCGCGACCAAATGTCACGGTAGATGCTGTAGGAATTTGTCTAAAAAGCGGAAACTCAGTTTTATTGAGAGGATCATCTTCGGCTCAAAATACCAATGCTTCCTTAATTAAAGTTATGCGTGAAAGTTTAAATAATTTAAATATTCCATCTGATGCGATTATTCAAATTCCAGCTGATTCTCATGA
>JBJSWT010000041.1:0-2659 GCA_046086025.1 Actinomycetes bacterium
TTTAATCATGGTTGGTTTGGCATAAATACCTCGAGCTGCAAATGTGGCATAAGCATTAGCTACATCTAAAACGTGTGGAGATGCTGTTCCTAAGACTAAAGTGATGTCATCAATCATTCCTGCAGTTTCTGCAGGAATTCCTGCTCTAAGTGTTGCATCAAAAACTTTTTCTTTCCCAATTTGAAAAGCCACATCAACATAAACTGTGTTCACACTATTTTCTGTTGCTTGTAGCAAAGTTATATCGCCAAAAGATTTTTTACTGTAATTATTTAATGTGTAATCACCAAAGGTTCTTGGAGAATTTCCATTCCAAACTGTGTCTAGTGCTATTCCTTGTTCAAAAGCTGCTGCTAATGCAAATGGTTTAAAAGTAGAACCAGCTTGAGCAATTGCTTGAGTTGCATTATTTAAAGGTTCTGTCACATAATCTGGACCTCCATAAATTGCCACCACTTCTCCAGTTCCTGGTCGAACCGAGGCAATTCCAATTCTTAGTCCTTCAGTTTTTGTAGTTGGTGCTTCATTTGTTACTGCATCAACAATTGCAGTTTGGGCATTTTCTTCAAAAGTTGAAATAACTTTTAATCCTCTTAAATTTAGATCATCTTCTGTATAACCTTTTTCTAACATTTCTTGTCTTACTGAATAAAGTAAATATCCATTTGTTCCACCAAATTTATTTGATGAGGTGTAAGTTATTGATTCAGGAAAAGTTATTGTTTCTTTTTGTGCTGCAGTAATAGCACCAATATCAACCATGCCATTTAAAACATAATTAAATCTATTTATCCATCTATCTCTATTCTCAATTTTTTCTGTTGCAGATGGTGCTTGCAAAAGTGCAGCAAGAGCAGCTCCTTGAGGAATAGAAAGTTGTGCTGAATCTAAACCGAAATAAGTTCTTGAAGCTGCTTGAATTCCATAAGCACCACGACCAAAATAGGCAGTGTTTAGATAGTTTTCTAAAATTTCTTCTTTTGATTCAACTGATTCAAGTTTTATTGCCAAAACTAATTCTTTTGCTTTCCTGATTATTGATTTTTCTTGCGTTAAAAATGCAAGTTTTGCGTATTGCTGCGTAATGGTAGATCCACCAACTCGAGTACCAGAAAAAATGTTTGATAATAAAGCTCTAGTAAAACCTTGAATTGAAAAACCTCTGTGGTTATAAAAATTTCTATCTTCTGCAGCTAAAACTGCTTGTTGTACGTGTTGTGGAACTTCATTTAAATCAATGTCTGTTCTATTGAATTCTCCAAATCTGCCAATTTCTTTTTCACCATCTGCCCACATCACAATGGTGGTTTGTGCGCGAGCAACTTCTTTAGGTAATGGAATTTGAGTAACAGAAACTGCAAAAGCTAAAGCAGAACCTAAAACAACTGTGCCAATTAAACCTAAAGTGATAATTCCACTAAATAATTTCCATTTAACTTTTGAACTTCTTCTGGGCTTTCTTTGTGGAGGACGAGAAATATCTCTGCCACGTTTTACCACTTATTAATCCAACCAATCTGCCGGTTTTCGTAAAGGTCTTCTGGCTCTGCCATCACCTAAAACGTAGGAACTATAAACATGATTCCAACTACAACCTTGACACACTTCCACCACAAAAACCTTTATTTGACCATGTTCTTTACTCATTCGTAATAATTCTTGAGGATTCTTAATGCGACCTGAGAATGGTCCAAGTTCTTTACCAAAAACATATGAGATTTCAACTAAATCAACGATTTCACAAACTGGGCAAGATCTATTTGTTTTTATTCCATGAAATCTTGCAGCTCTTTTTAAATAAGTATCTGCATCACATAAATCTGTTTTTAAAACTCGACCACTTTTTAAATCTTCAACTGAAGCTCTTCTTTGCAGAGAATAATTAATAACTTCACGTGGAATTGAAGGATCTAAAATTTCGGTTTCAAATACTGCAGTCATGACTAATATTCTAATTCAACTACATGTTTTGCGCCCACCACTTAATTAATTCTTCTTTCGCCTTTTCTGGACCTAAAATTCCTTGATCAAGTCTTAAATCAAGTAAGAATTGATAAGCCTTACCAACAACTGGTCCCGGTTTTATATTTAATACTTTCATTATTTCTTGTCCATCTAATTCAGGACGCATGCTCTTTAATTCTTCTTCTTTAGATAATTCATCAATTCTTGCTTCTAAATCGTCGTAGGCTTTTCTTAATTTTTCAGCTTTCATAGCATTTCTAGTAGTGCAATCTGCTCTGGTTAATTTATGAAGTCTTACTAATTGTTCGTTTGCATCCCTTACATATCTTCTAACTGCAGAAACTGTCCATTTACCTTCACCGTAACCATGAAAACGTAAATGTAATTCAATAAGTAAAACAACATTTTCAATTATTTCATTGGAATACCTTAATTTTTCTAATCTTTTTTTAGCTAAACGAGCACCCACAACTTCGTGGTGATGAAATGAAACTCTTCCTTCACCTTCAAATTTTCTTGTTTTTGGTTTTCCAATATCGTGAAGCAAAGCTGCAAGCCTTAAAACTAAATCCGGCTCAAAATTAGTTTGATGATTTTTGTCTAAATCAATAACTTGATCTAATACAGTTAAACTGTGCTGATAAACATCTTTATGGTTATGGTGTTCATCGATTTCAAGTTTTAAAGCTGGAAG
>JBJSWT010000042.1:0-1891 GCA_046086025.1 Actinomycetes bacterium
GTTTCAAGATTTGAATCTTGAAGAATTACTATTGATGCCTTTCCAATACTATCTAGTCGTTTTAATTCAGCTGTTCTTTTAAGTAGGTTTTCGATACCTTCAATTATTAGAGGATAATATTTTGATAAACGCTTATGATCATGATTTGATAAATGGATATTGAGTGAATCTAGAGTGTCAAAGTCTTTTAGTTGTTTTTCAATTCTATTTATTTCTTGATTTACAACTCCTGCGATTTCTACAGGTTGTACTTCTGTAAGTGAACCATCGCTCAATTCAAAATTCGATAATTCATTAAATTGGACTTCAAATTGATCAATTAAACTCAAAATTTATTCCTCGTTCGATTAATAATTTAAAGATTAGTATAAAAACTAAGGGTTATTAGATAATTTAATGGTTTCTAAGTGTTAATGGTGTGAAAATTCGTGTTTTTGGCTTAGTTTCTGGGATATTTCGCTTTACGCGTAAGATGTTTATCTGATGATTTAGAAATCAATAGGAGTCATGCAGTTGGATAAAACCAAAATCACATTGCTACCGGCAGGTCGATCTGCAAGTGTTTTTAAAGACGTCAGAGATTTATTGAAGTCAAGAGAATTACTTTTTGCTTTACTCGGACGAGAATTAGCAGGCAAATACAAAGGAAGCGTCTTGGGTCTGGGATGGACTTTAATAAGACCTTTAATCATGTTATTTATCTATGCAGTTGTTGTAGGTCAATTCTTAGGTGCCTCAAGAAGCGTAGAAAAATTTGCAATTTTTATTTTTGTTGGTTTATTATTTTGGAATTTATTATCAGATTCAATAAGTTCTGGATCTGTGTCTATGACAACAAATGGATCATTATTAAAAAAAGTTTGGTTTCCCAGAGAAATACTTCCTTTAACAAGTTTTGCTGTTGCAACTGTTCATTTTTTAGTGCAATGTTTAGTTTTAATTCTAGGTTTTGCCGTATTTAATTCATGGCCATCCCCTGGAAATTTGCTTTATTTGATTCCTATTACTTTAATTGTTTTTCCGGTGGCTTTTGGATTTAGTTTGATTTTTTCTGTATTAAATGTTCGATTTAGAGATACACAATTTATTGTTGAAGTTGGATATTTGCTACTTTTTTGGTCCAGTCCAATTCTTTATCCATGGACATTTGCACATCAGTACTTAGCAAGTCTTCCATTTGGAGATGTATGGCAACAGATTTATTTACTTAATCCATTTGGGTTGGTGACAATGGCAGCGCAACAAGCATTGTGGGCACCTATTAGTAGTGAGGCTGGAAAAGTTTATCAATTTTTTGATTCACCATTTTCCACAAGATTATGGCTTTCAGTTTTAGCAAGTTGGGTTTTTCTTTATATTGCCCAAAGAATATTTGCACGTCTGGCAGGAACAGTAGTGGTTGATCTATGAGTTTTTGTGTGAAAGTAGACAATGTAAGTCGAGAGTATAGAAAGTACTACCAAAGAACATTTAAAGAATTTTTAACAGATCGACATGCTAAAAATTTCAATACAGTCTTTTGGGCACTAAAAGATGTTTCATTTGAAGTGAAAGAAGGCTCAACTCTAGGTTTAATTGGTAGAAATGGTTCCGGTAAAAGTACTTTATTAAAAATAATTAGTGGGGTTTTGACTCCGTCAACTGGTCAAGTTGTTAGACCTGTTTCAACTGCGGCACTTTTAGAACTCGGTGCAGGATTCCAGCCAGATATGACAGGTAGAGAAAATATTTATTTAAATTCATCAATTTTAGGAAGATCTAGAAAAGACACTTCTTTAGTAATAGATGAAATCATTGATTTCTCTGGAATTAGAGATTTTATTGATACACCCGTTAAATTTTATTCAAGTGGAATGTATGCGCGGTTAGGTTTTGCTATAGCAATTCATAC
>JBJSWT010000043.1:0-3657 GCA_046086025.1 Actinomycetes bacterium
ATGTGGAAGATTACCTTGGACTTATTAATTAGTGATCCAAATAAACTAATTGGCAAAATCGACTGGTTAACTAAGAAATATTTAATAGATAAAATGTCTAGAGGCAAAAGTACAAATTCAAGTGATGTAATAAAATCTATCGATTTTCAATATTCTGAAATCACAAGTGATCAAAATATAATGAATATTTTAAAAGAAAATAAGGTTGTACATAAGTTTTTTGATGACAAGGAAGTCAAATCTTGTGAAAAGAATCCGCCAGAAACTACTCGAGCATATTTCAGAGCGAATATGTTGAAGAAATTTCCTCAATTCATTTCAGCTGCATCTTGGGATAATGTGATCCTTGATTTAGATCCAAATAAGTCTCTTTTAAGAATTCCTACGACAGATCCTTATGGATTTAATTTTGATAGCCACTCTGCAATTTTGAATCAGGCCAGCAGTATTCAAGAGTTGGTGAGTGTTTTGTCTGGCCATAGTGCTCATCGGTAATATTTGAGCAAAGGAGACAAGTTGTCTGAGCAAATAAAGAAAAGTAGCAATTCTAGTTTTTCTATTGACTCAGACCATGAGGTTGTCTTTAATGCTCCTGACACAAAAGACATAGATTCAGTGTTAGAAGAAATAGATGCGGTTTTGGAGAAAAACGCTGAGGAATTTGTTAAAGGGTTTATTCAAAAAGGTGGCCAATAAATGGCACTAGATTTTACAAGTTCATTCTCAGAATACTTAAATGAAAAAAAATATCTAGATCGAGAGTTGTTTACTAAATCAGATCAGGTGTCACCGCAGGCAACAACAATTGTTGCAATTGTTTATAAAGACGGCGTATTAATGGCAGGGGACAGAAGAGCAACGATTGGAAATCTTGTTGCACAAAATGATATTGAAAAAGTTTTCCCAGCCGATAATGAATCAATAATTGGAATTGCAGGTAGTGCAGGAATTGCTTTAGAACTTGTAAAGTTGTTTCAAGTTGAATTAGAACACTATGAAAAAATTGAAGGTACACAACTTTCTGTTGTCGGAAAAGCAAATCGACTTAGCGTTTTGCTTCGTGGAAACTTAGGTTTAGCGTTTCAAGGTTTAGCAGCGATTCCTTTATTTGCTGCTTACGACAAAGATCAAAACACGGGCAGAGTTTTTTCATATGATGTTACAGGCGGAAGATATGAAGAGCATGATTATTATGCTGTTGGGTCAGGTTCTATATTTGCAAAATCATCACTAAAAAAAATGTACACAGAAAATTTAGATGAAAAAATGGCAATTAGAATTTCTTTGGAATCACTTTATGATGCCGCAGAAGAAGATTCTGCTACCGCAGGAATAGATATAACAAGAGAAATTTATCCAATTGTTTCATTAGTAAATTCACAAGGTTTCAGAAGAATTAGTGACAATCAATTAAACGAAATTGCTACAAAAATATTTGGTGAAAGAAAAAATCGACCTGATGGACCAATTGCGAGGATGACATGACCGTACCGTTTTATGTGTCACCTGAGCAAATAACAAGAGACAAAGCTGACTTTGCCAGAAAAGGTATTGCAAGAGGTAAAAGTGTAGTTTTAATTCAAGCTCAAGACGCTATTGTTTTCGTTGCAGAAAATCCATCAAAAGCTTTGCACAAGATTAGTGAGATTTACGATCGTATTGGTTTTGCTGCTGTTGGAAAATATAATGAGTTTGAGAATTTACGAGTATCTGGAATAAGATTTGCAGACCTTAGAGGTTATGCATATGACAGAAGTGATGTCTCGGCAAGAAGTCTTGCAAATGCTTACGCTCAAACTCTAGGAACTGTTTTCACAGATGCACTAAAACCATTAGAGGTTGAATTATTAGTTGCAGAAATCGGCACTTCGATGGAAAACGATGAAATCTATAGACTGACTTTTGATGGTTCAGTAGTAGATGAAAAGAATTTTGTTGCAATAGGTGGTGATAGCGAAAAGATTAATGAGTTGTTAAAAGCTAGTTGGAAAAAAGAAATAGAATCAAATGAAGCCATCAAATTATCCCTAAAGATGTTAAATGAAGCTTCGACTTCAGACAAAAAAATTACAAATGAATCTATTGAAGTTGCCGTGTTAGATAGAAAAAAAACCGGAAGAAAATTCGTAAGATTGAGTCAAAGTGAATTAAGTCAGATTCTTTCTTGAAATGCTTAATAAAAGAATCCTAGGTTTAGAAACAGAATATGGCGTCACCTGCGTTGTTGATGGCCAAAGAAGATTATCTCCCGACGAAGTTGCAAGGTATTTATTTCGCCGAGTAGTCGCTTGGGGAAGATCATCAAATGTTTTTTTACCAAATGGTGGAAGACTTTATTTAGATGTTGGATCTCATCCAGAATATGCCACAGCAGAATGTGAGAACGTTTTAGATTTAATAAGTCAAGATCAAGCAGGTGATCGAATAATTGAAGAATTGGCAATTGAGGCCGAAAATAGATTGAACAGTGAAGGAATTCAAGGCCAGATTCATTTATTTAAAAATAATATAGATGCTGCAGGTAATAGCTATGGTTGTCACGAGAATTACTCAATTAGCAGAAAATTCAATTTTCAAAAAGTTACTGAATCAATCATTCCTTTCTTAATAACTCGTCAAATTTACACGGGAGCAGGAAAGTGGATTTCTAATAATAAAAATCAAAATTTTCAAATAAGTCAAAGATCTGATCATATGTGGGAGTCAATATCAAGTGCAACAACAAGATCTAGGCCAATAATTAATACACGCGATGAACCACACGCAGATCCAGAAGAATATAGAAGATTACACGTAATTGCGGGAGATTCAAATATGAGTCAAACAACTACAAATTTGAAAGTTTGTTCAACTGAGATGATTCTTCAATTAATTGAAATTGGTCAAATAAATGACGAATTTACTATTGAAAATCCAATTAGAGCATTACGGGATATTTCAAACGATTTAACATTCTCAAAAAAATTTCGATTATCAAATGGTAAGGAAATATCTGCTCTAGAGCTACAAGAAAATTACTTAGAAAAGATTAAGAATTCATCACTTTATGAGGAATTTGTCGCTAACGAATACTACAAAAAAGCCCTTTTACTTTGGGAAACATATCTCGATAGCGCAAAACAAAAAGATTTTTCAAAAGTTGATAAAGATATTGATTGGGTAATAAAGAAAAAATTTATGGATCAATATCAACAGAAAAATAGTCTAAAAAATAGCGATGCACGTATGGTTCTTATTGACATCTCATTTCATAATATAAGAAAAGACAGAGGTATTTTTTATATTCTAGAAAAAAATCAGTTAGTGAATAAAATAGTTGATGAAGAAAAAGTCAATAATGCTATTGATTTTGCGCCAGAAAAAACAAGAGCAAGACTCAGGGGAGAATTTATCAAGAAAGCACAAGAGAAAAAGAGGGATTACACCGTAGATTGGGTACATCTAAAAATAAATGACCAGAATCAACGAACTGTAGTTTGCAAAGATCCGTTTAAATTCGAAGATGAACGAGTAGATGAATTAATTGGAATGTTGTAAATGAATGAATCAAAGATTGAGAGGCAATTAAATCTTTTCTTTATTCTTTTAAATTCTAATCGTCCAGTCACAAGACACGAGATAAGAAGTAAAATTTTAGATTACAAAAATAATGATTCA
>JBJSWT010000044.1:0-1486 GCA_046086025.1 Actinomycetes bacterium
TTCACAGTTGGTGGAACTGTTCTATTTCAAGATAATTTTCCGGTAAATAAAACTGTTATAGGAAAAGCTAATTCTTTAGGTACAAATATTGTTGTTTTACCAGATACTGCACTTTCTCCAATTGCAGGAACAAATTTCACACCTTCTGGAACTACAACCGTTGAAACTCCAAATGGCAGAGTAAAAGTATTTTTACTTGACTCACTTCTATCAAATCTTTCATTGAATACTGTAGAAAATGCAGCACAAACAAGTCTTCAACGACAAAGATTATTAAGTGACACTCTTTTAATTGCTTTGCAATTGCCTAATTCTGAAAGAAATATTTTTGTTTCTCCTCCAACCTATTGGGAACCATCTAGTGAAGGAGCTTTTGTTTTTGCTGAAGGTTTATTAAGAGCACCTTGGGTAATAAGAGATGAAGCTTGGCAAGTTTTATTAAAAGATGTTTCAACTGTTGAAAGAGATGATTTCTTAGATACTCAAGAATCAAGAAGTCAAGAATTAAGTAACGATCAAATGACTAGATTAAAAAGAGGACAATCATTACTTGCTCAATTAACGGGATTATTCCAACAACCAGGAGTTATTAACGAAGAATTTGCAACAGCAATATTAAGAGCAGGTTCACAATATTGGCAAAATGCACCCAGCCAAGCAAGAGATTTCATTAATGACATAAATCAAACTCTGCAAAAAAGTAGAGATAACGTAAGAATTTTGGCTGGAAATTCTGTGGTTTTACCAAGTGATAAAGGTCCAATTCCTATCACTATTGCTAATGATTTTTCAGAACCTGTGATTGTTAAATTAACCGCTACAGGAAATCCTGAATTTAGATTCAAAGCAGATGAAATTGAGCCAATCACTGTTGAGGCAAATTCAAAATTTAGTTTAAGTCTTAATGCTTCAGTTTCAGGTACAAGTGCAGTTGATGTAACGGTTCAATTATTTACTAGAGATGGTTTTAAATATGGTGAACCTAAAATTATTTCAGTTAGATCTGCGGCCTATAGCACGGTTGCAACTTATGTAACAGGATTTGCTTTTGGGGCTTTAATTTTACTTTCTGCTTTGTCAATTTATAGACGAATTAGAAACAGAAATAAATCATGAGCTCCGTTGCAAAAGCTAGTACCTGGATGGCGTTAGGCACAATTTCTTCAAGAATCACAGGGGTAATTCGTTCAATAGCGGTAATTGCTGCAATTGGTCTTGGCACATTTGCAGACGCCTACTCCATTGCAAATTCATTACCAACAATCGTTTATGTCGTTGTAGTTGGTGGAGCAATAAATAGTGTTTTTGTGCCTCAACTTGTAAGACACATGAAAAATGATGCTGATAATGGTGTTTCTTATACAAATAAATTATTAACTTTAGTTGGCTTAATTCTTTTTTCGTTAACTGTTCTAGCAGTTATATTTGCTCCTTTAATAGTTAGTATTTATGCTCCTAATAATTGGAGTGAAGAAACTTTAAATCA
>JBJSWT010000045.1:0-12735 GCA_046086025.1 Actinomycetes bacterium
AACAATAATTCTTTACTGATTCTTGCACTTACCTCTTCATCTCTATTCAAAATTGCATCAAACCATTTATCACTCAAAGTGGATTCCAGTATTACACCCGTTACATTATTTTTCTCAGCATCACCAATCATGTAATAAGCATTATCTATTTCTTTAAATTTATTTCTCTTTAAACTTTCATCAAAAGCTCCAGGTTTTGGACTTTGAATAATTGCAACAGCATTTCTTTTTCTGTACCATTCAATAATTTTTTTAAAAGTTTCATCAATATTTTCTTCAGGTCGACCATCAAGAAGACAAGAATTTGCTCGAGCTGATTTATTTCCAGAAAATCTTAAAGCCCAGTCATTGATAAATTCTTTCTCACTTGCCACCCAAGTAGTTTCTGAATCTCGTTCCAGATCAAGAGAACCTATTTCTGGTTCTATTACTTTGGCAGCAAAAATATTTCCAGTTACTATTTTTTGAATACTTTTATCTTTTTTCTCCACTTGAATAAAACCTTCAGGCCAATCATTAGTCCAGGAAAGAAGAATTCCTAAAGTGTCAGTTAAATTCGATCCATCGAAATGGCGCACACTCACCCTTCGCCCAAGATCAGAAGGCGAAATCCTTAACCTGCCGATTGCGGCCATAGTAGAAAATTTGTTCCTTTCGGATACTCTTTATATGTAAATAGTAGAGATGAAGTAGTTTTGTCTTACATACTTAGTAGAGGAGTATTTGCGTGACCTACGTAATTGCCGAACCATGCATTGACTTAAAAGATAAGTCTTGCATAGAAGAGTGCCCAGTTGATTGCATTTATGAAGGCGAACGCATGCTCTATATCCATCCAGATGAATGCGTTGATTGCGGAGCTTGCGAGCCTGTGTGCCCAGTTGAAGCAATTTATTACGAAGATGATGTTCCAGAAAATTACAAAGACTACTCAGCATCCAATGCTGCATTCTTTACAGACTTAGGATCACCAGGTGGTGCTGCCAAACTTGGCATGACTCCAAATGATCCTGAAGTTATCAAAGCAAAACCAAAGAAATAAATAATTCTTGTGAGTAATCAAAAACTGGTCTATCTAGGACCACCAGGAACTTTTACTCACGCAGCAATTGATTTAATGACTGTGCCATGGAATGGCGAAATAGTTGCAGAAAAAGAAGTTTCTGATGTTGTCTTTGCAGTTGAATCAGGTAGTGCTGATGCAGGATTAGTTCCATTAGAAAATTCAGTTGAAGGCGATGTCTTAAGTACTTTAGATGAATTAATTTTTAGATCAGCTCAATGCTTTATTAATGAAGAAATAGTTGTGCCAATTTCTTTTGTATTAGCAGTTCCATCAACTACCAAAAATGCCGAAGTTAAAAAAGTTTTAACCCATCCACATGCTGCTGCACAGTGTAAAGAATTTATAAAACTAAATAAATTAGAAGTTGAATTTACGGCTTCAACTGCGGATGCTTGTCGAATTGTGGCAGAAAGAAAAGAAGCAGGACTGGGCGCAATTGCTGCCAGTAAAGGTGCAGACACATTTGGACTTTTCGTAAAACAAACCAGATTAGAAGATTTTGCTGGTGGAAAAACTAGAATGGCACTAATTTCTAGAAATTTATCTTCACCAACTGGTCATGACAAAACAACTTTGGTAATTACTCCTGTTGCAGATAGAAATGGTTTGTTATCAGATATTTTGAATTGTTTTGCCAAACGAGATATTGGTTTAACAGCAATTAGTTCAAGACCGTTAAAAACAAGGCTTGGTGAATACACATTTTTAGTTTCTGCTCGCGGACACATAGGGGAACCAACTTTGCAATCAGCAATTATGGATGTAAGCAGTATCGGTGCTGCTGTAAAAGTTTTAGGTTCTTATCCAATGAATCCAGAAATTAGTTCTGCCCGTGTGGGTGAATCATTACCACCAGGAAGTGTCACAGCAGATGTTTTGAAGGAATGGGTAGGACGTTTAGTTAAAGCTGCCACTGAAGTTCCTCGTTAATCTTTTTTGTTTATGAAAATTTCCATAATTGGCCTAGGCCTAATCGGTGGTTCAATTGCTCAAGGCCTAAAAAATAAACACGAAATAAGTGTTTTAGATCCTGATTTAAATTCATTAGAAGCAGCAAAAAAATCTGGATTTAAAGTCTTAAAAAATATAGATGAAGCCCTTGATTCTGAGTTAATTATTGTGGCAGCTCCCACAAGTGTTAGTGAAGATATCTTAAAAGAATTAAGTAATAAAAAATATAAGAATTTTGTTTCCGATATTTGTTCAGTAAAAGCTTCATTACAAGAAGCTGCAAAAGATTTAAACTATGTCGGAACTCATCCCATGGCAGGATCAACCAAAGCAGGATTTATAAATGCCAATCCTGAAATATTTAAAAATGCTCCTTGGGCAGTAAGTGTTACCTCAAATACTAATAATCAAGCTTTAATTGCCATTGTTTCGATTATTAATGAATTAGGAGCATTTGTAGTTCCAGTTGATCCAATTGAACATGATGAGTCAGTTGTTTTAAGTTCACATCTTGCCCACGTTGTTGCATCAGCATATGCAAAAAGTGTGGGGGAGTCTGAGTTTGCGCAATTAGCTCAATTGTTAGCGGGGGGAAGTTTTAGAGATTTAACTAGAGTTACAACTTCACCTGCAGAACGAACTGCAGAAATTGTTTGGCCAAATAGAAAATCATTATCGAAAGTTGTAGAAAATTTGAGTGAAAATTTGGCAAAATTGCAGAATCTTTTAGAACAGGGAAGCCAAGCAGATATTGAAAAATATCTTCAATCTGCAAGTAGTTTAAGAACAATTTCTGATGCAACGATCAATAAAGTCAAGAATCATCAAGGCGAGAAGTTGATCACTAAAACCTTAAATTTAAAAGATGAATTCTTGAAATATGCTCAAAAAAGAATAATTGCCACAGATTTTGTGTTTGAAACAGATTCAGTAAGTTATTTAATTAACGAAATTTAATTTGAATGAAGGACTGAATTTAAACCAGTCCAACTACCAGTTTTATTAGAAGCCTCAATTGCTCCTGTTTGAGAATTTCTTCTGAATAATAAGTTATTTGCTCCAGATAATTCTTTTGCTTTAACAATTTTTCCATCAGGAAGTATTACTTTTGATCCAGCCGTTAAATAAAGTCCTGCTTCGACGATGCAGTTGTTTCCTAAACTAATTCCAAGACCTGCATTTGCACCAATTAAACATTTTTCACCAACACTTATTACTTCTTGGCCGCCACCAGAAAGTGTGCCCATGATTGATGCACCACCACCAATATCTGTTCCATCTCCAACAACTACACCTGCAGAAATTCTTCCTTCAACCATGGAAGTTCCTAAAGTTCCAGCATTAAAGTTCACAAAACCTTCATGCATCACAGTTGTGCCACTTGCTAAATGCGCGCCAAGTCGAACTCGATCTGCGTCAGCAATTCTTACTCCACTTGGAATTACATAATCAAGCATTCTAGGAAATTTATCTAGAGAAAAAACTGTTAAATGTGTTCCTGCTTTTCTAGCATTTGCTCTGACTGATTCAACTTTTTCTGGCAAAACTGGTCCAATTGTTGTCCAAGCAACATTATTAAGAATTGAAAAAATACCTTCTAAATTTATAGTTCTAGGTTTTACTAATCTGTGAGAAAGTAAATGTAACCTTAAATACGCATCTGCAACATCAACAGCAGGTTTTGATAAATCTTTAATTGAAGTTTTAACAATTTTTATTTCGCAACCTCTAATTGAATCTTTTCTTTCATACTTTGAACTATCAATTAGTTGGATTGGTGAAATCGACAATGCAGGATTTGGAAACCAAACATCAAGTGTTTTATTTCCATCAATAGTGGCTATTCCTATTCCACTAGCGGCTTCGGTAATAAAACTCATGAGTCAAAACTATCTTGTAATTGGGGTTACTGGATACATAAGGGTTAGGTTGTTGGCACAATAGGAATGTGTTGAATATAAATCAAGAACTAGGCAAATTAACCCTTGATCTTGTCAATATTTCAAGTGTCTCAAAAGACGAAAAATCAATTGCAGATTCAATTGAAGAAGCTTTAAAAAAGTGCAATCATTTAAAACTAACAAGAGTCAATAATTCATTAGTCGCACAAACTAGTTTTGGAAACAAACAAAGAGTAGTTATTGCAGGTCATATTGATACCGTTCCTGCTAATAATAATTTTCCAGGAAAAATAAACAATTCTGAAGTAGTTGGTTTGGGTTCAGTTGATATGAAATCAGGTATTGCGGTTGCTTTAAAATTAGCTTCAGAGATCACAAGTTCAAACTTTGATATTACTTATTTATTTTATGAATCAGAAGAAATTGAAACAAAATTTAATGGCTTGGAATTAATTACAAAACAACAAAAAGATTTATTAAATTGCGATTTTGCAATACTTATGGAACCAACTAATGGGATTTTAGAAGTCGGATGTCAAGGTTCTTTAAGATTTGAAGTAAGCACAAGTGGCAAGAGATCTCATTCTGCTAGATGGTGGAATGGTGAAAATGCAATACATAAAACAAATAAAATTTTAGAAATACTTAATAACTACAAATCTAGAGAGCCAGAAATAGATGGTTACAAATTCAGAGAAGGATTGCAAGCTGTAAAAATTAATGGCGGAATTGCTGGAAACGTAGTTCCTGATTCTGTGAGTGTTTCGATAAACCATCGTTTTGCACCAGATACTTCAATAGATCAAGCAACAACAAATATGAAAAATTTGTTTAAAGATTTTAATTTTTTACTAGTTGATGCAGCAAATGCTGCTCCAACTGGTTTAAGTAATCCTGTAATTAAGGACTTTGTATCAAGTATTGGTAAAAGTATTGCACCTAAATTTGGTTGGACAGACGTTGCTCGTTTTGCTAATAATGGAATTCCTGCAATTAATTTTGGTCCAGGAGATCCTAATTTGGCGCATCATCCAGATGAGAAAGTTTTAATATCTCAAATTAACGATGTTTATGAATCTTTAAAGAAATGGCTTACTAAATAGTGAAGGTTGATTTATCACTAAGTGTTGATATTGAAGCAAGTCAAAAACAAGTATTTGATTCATTTGTAAATTGGGAAACTCAAGGCGAGTGGATGTTTGGCACCAAAGTTTATAGAACAAAAAATAATGGCCAAGGTCTTGGCGGAGAAATTGTTGCTTGGACTGGTTTTTGGAAAATTGGTTTTAATGATCCTATGGTTATTACTAAATGGGAAGAACCAAAGATTGTGGATATGAAACATTTAGGAAAAGTTGTTAAAGGTACAGGTTCTATGATCGCAGAAAAAATTACAGACAATAAAACAAAATTTATTTGGAGTGAAACAATTGAATTACCATTTTCAATATTTGGTCGGATTGGTTGGTTTTTTATTAAACCGTTTTTTGTTATCGCAATTAAGCATTCATTGAAGAAATTTGCTCTCACTTTTGCACAAAAGGGGTCCATTTAGACAAAGTGCCAGTATTACTGGGATAATAGATTTATCAATATTTAATTGAAATGAAAAAGGTGTTTAGATGGCCGCAATGAAACCTCGTACTGGTGATGGACCAATGGAAGTTACCAAAGAAGGTAAAGGTGTTGTAGTTCGTATTCCTCTTGAAGGTGGCGGTCGTTTAGTTGTAGAAATGACAGTTGACGAAGCTAAAGAATTAGACGTTCAACTAGAAGTTTTAAAATAAATTAACTAGGTCTGTAAGAACAGGCAATTACACCTGTTCCATTTGGAATCATTACCGAAACTAATCTTTTATCCTCTTTGATTTTTTCTAAAACTCTTAATACCGCTAAATTATCTGGATCGTTTTGAAATTGAGCATCATTTAAAACATTGTTATAAATTAGTATTCCACCAGGTCTTAATAACCTCATAGCTTCTTCTAAAAGAGTTTCGTATTCTAATTTGTCACCATTAATAAAAACTAAATCATAAGCATTATCTGTTAAACGAGTTATAACTTCTAAAGCTTTACCCGCAATTAATCTAATTTTATTTGGCGAAATTGAAGCATTACTAAAAATATCTTTACTAACACGTTGTCTTTCTGGATCTTTATCAATAGAAGTTAAAACTCCAGCAGTATTCATCCCTTTAAAAAGCCATAAACCAGATAAACCTGTACCGGTTCCTATTTCAACCACGTTTGAAGCATCAATAGTGGAAGCAAGGAATTTAAGTAAGCTGCCAACTCCTGCACCAATTGGTTTTATTCCAAGCTCAGTTGATTTTTCTCTAGCTTTTAATTGGAAACTATCTTCCTCAATAAATTCTTGTGAGAATTTCCAATCTTCAACGCTTGGAAAACTTGTCATTTCACTACCTTCTGTAGGACTTTGAATCCATCTTAATGATTTCTAAAAATCACGAAGGAATTCACCAAGAATTGCCTTATAAGTCCTTATTTAAAGTGCAAGATTTGTAGCCTCGGCCTAAACTAAAAGAAAGACTTGTTAGAGAAAGAAAACAGCCAAGTTAAAAATGGAAGAAACCACCAATTCACCAACACCAGGATTTGCCACAATGCCAACTAAACCTTCATGGGAAAGAAAAAAGAAAAGAACACCTCTTTCTGCAGTTGTAGTTATTTCACTACTGGTAGGAGGACTTGCAGGTGGTGCAGTTGGTTATGTGGCAGCTGATTTAGCAAATGGCGTTACAAATACTACTACTCAAACAATTCAAACTCCTTCAGTAAATACAAATGTTCCAATAACACCTGCAAATGAAACAGTTTCTCAAATTGTGCAAAATGTTAAATCAAGTGTGGTTTCAATTAAGGCAGAAGGAAATTCAGGAACAGGAACCGGTTCAGGATTTATTTACAGACAAGACGGTTACATCATCACAAACAATCACGTTGTAGCTCCAGCATTAAATGGTGGAAAGTTAACTGTTTATTTAGAAGATAAAACAGAATTTGAAGCAAGATTAATTGGTAGAAATCCTTCCTATGATTTAGCAGTATTAAAAATTGAATCAACTGGATTAAGTCCAGTAAAAATCGGAGATTCAAATGCTTTAAATGTTGGAGACTTAACAGTTGCGTTTGGTTCACCACTTGGGTTAAGTGGCACAGTTACTTCAGGAATAGTAAGTGCAGTTAATAGACCAGTAACAGCAGGGGGTCAAGACGATCAATCATTTATTTCTGCTATTCAAACCGATGCTGCAATTAATCCTGGAAATTCTGGTGGTCCATTAGTAAATGGTCAAGCAGAAGTAATTGGAGTTAATTCAGCAATTGCAACTTTAGGTCTTGGTGGACAAAGTGGAAGTATTGGTTTAGGTTTTGCAATTCCTATGAATCAAGCGCAAAGAATTATTACAGAAATTATTAACTCTGGAAAATCCACAACACCAATTGCAGGAATTAGTGTTGATTCAACTTATCAAGGCGTTGGAGCACGAATCGCAGAAGTTGTTGTAGATGGACCTGCCTCAAAAACAGATTTAAAAACTGGCGATGTGGTGACAAAAATTAATGGTGAAATTGTTAGTGATTCCACTGAATTAATTGTGGCGATTAGAAGAAATAATCCAGGAGACACAATTGTGTTAACTGTTAAAAATTCTTCAGGTTCAGAAAGAGAAGTTAGTGTGGTTTTGGGAAGTAGAGAAGAAGGTTAATTAGTAAGAAGTCCTAAATTCTTTCCTACTAAACCTTTTGGATTCTTAACTAGTGAGTATGCAATATTCATAATTTCTTTACTTGCTAAAGATTCTGGATCGGACAAAATTAACGGTTTTCCATCATCTGCACCCTCTCGAAGTTTTACATCAAAAGGAACTTTGCCTAATACTTTTACTTCTGTGCCCAATTCATTAGTTAATGCTTTGGCAACGTTATCTCCGCCACCTTTGCCAAATAGATCCATAATCTCACCACACTTAGGACAAATAACACCACTCATATTTTCAATAACTCCAACAACTCTTTGATGAGTTTGCTTGGCTAAAGTTCCTGATCTAACTGCAACTTCAGCAGCACCAATTTGAGGAGTTGTGATCACAATAATTTCTGATTTAGGAACAAGTTGGGCAACACTTATTGCAACATCTCCAGTTCCTGGTGGTAAATCAAGAAGTAAAACATCTAAATCTCCCCACCAGACATCTGTCATAAATTGTTCGACTGCTTTATGAAGCATTGGTCCTCTAAATGCAATTGGTTGAGTAACACCACCTGGTTTAAATGCCAACATAGAAATAACTCTTAAGCCATGGGCAAGTTGTGGCATGATCATGCCTTCAACAACTGTTGGGGCATTTGTGACACCCATAATTCTTGGAATTGAGTGGCCATAAATATCTGCATCAAGAATTCCCACAGATAAACCTAATTGAGAAAAAGCAATACCTAAATTTGCAGTGATTGAAGATTTTCCAACGCCACCTTTACCAGAAGCTATGGCATAAACTCTGGTCAAATTTCTTTCACTGGCAAAAGGATTATCTTTTACAGGCCCTCTGAGCTGCTCTCTTAATTTCTTTCTTTGAGCATCATTCATTACATCTAAGTCAACTTTTACATTAGCTTTTTCATCTACTTTTTTAACAGCATTAGTAACACGATTTACGATTTCTTGTCTTAAAGGACAACCTTCAACAGTTAAGTAGATATCAACTTGAACATTTAAATCTATAACCTCGACATTTTTAACCATACCAATTTCTGTGATTGGTCTTCTAATTTCTGGATCTTGCACTGTGGCAAGAGCGGTCATCACAGTTTCTTTAGTTAAAGACACTTTTTACTTTTATTCCAATTCTTTTTTCTCGTTAGAGAATTGAATTTCTTCAATTAATTCTCTTAATTCATTTTTAATGTAGTCACGAGTTGCTACATCACTTAAGGCTATGCGCAAATCTGCTAATTCGCGAGCCAAGAATTCAGAATCTGCCAATAGCCTTGCAGCTTGTGTTCTATCTTGAGCAATTTGAACTCTGTCTCTATCTGCTTGACGATTTTGAGCAAGCAAAATTAAGGGAGCAGCATAAGAAGCTTGTAGGGAAAGCATCAAAGTTAAAGCTAAAAATGGCCATGGATCAACTCGATAATTTTCTGGACCAATAGTGTTCCATAAAATCCAGGCAATTATAAATATTGTCATCAAAGCAATGAATCGCCATGACCCAATTCTTCGAGCAACTCTTTCACTTAATAATCCAAATCTTTCTGGATCATAAGGATTTTTAAATTGCAAACCTCTACTTCTTGGTTGGTCAAGACGAGATGATCTTATTTTTTTACTCATCGATTCACCTCGATTGCATCTTGATCGCGCCAATCATCAGGCAACATGTGATCAATTACGTCATCAACAGTTACTGCTCCTAGTAAACGATTTTCAGCATCAACAACTGGAAGTGCTACTAAGTTGTATGTTGCAAAATATCTAGTTACTAAAGCAAGCGAAGTGTTTGGTTCAACTGGTTTTAATTCAGTATCAATGACACTTGAAACTAAAGTTCCAGGAGCTTCTCTTAAAAGTCTTTGCATGTGAGCAACACCTAAATATTTTCCTGTTGGAGTATCAAGTGGTGGTCTTACAACATAAACCTGACTTGCTAAAGATGGTGGCAATTCTGGATTTCTCACATTTGCTAAAGCTTCTGCAACTGTTGCATCTGGTGGTAAAACTATTGGTTCAGTTGTCATCATTCCACCAGCTGTGTAATCGCCATATGTCAAAAGTCGTCTTAAATCATCTGCTTCTTCTGGTTCCATTAACTCTAAATATTCTTCTGCTTTTTGTGGTGGTAATTCTTTTAATAAATCTGCCGCATCATCTGGAGCCATTTCTTCAATAACATCTGCAGCACGTTCAATTTCTAATTTTTCAACAATGGAAACTCTAGTTTCTTCACTCATCTCTTCTAAAACATCAGCAAGTCTTTCGTCATCTAATTTAGATAAAACTTCAACTTGTTTATTTATTTCAAAATCAGCAATATAAGTTGCAATATCTGGTGCTCTCATGTCATTTATAGAAATTAAAGTGTTATCAACTGGTTGATTTGATTCTTGCAAAGTTAAACCTTCAACTTCACTCCAATCGGCAAAGAATTTTTCTCCACGTCTGCCAAATCTGGTTGAGGCACGTTTTAAATAAATTTTTGTTATATGCCAATCAGCACCAGGTCTTGATTGTTCCATTGCAATATCTAGCAAAGTAACTTCTTCGCCAGTTTTTTTCATTTTCATTTTTCTATCTAAAAGTTGACCTACTACCCGAGATTCTGATTCTCTTTGTTCAAATCTGCGCATATTTACAACACCGGTTGAAATTATTTGTCTTGATTCAAATTCATTAACTCTAGAAATTGGTAAAAACACAATTCTTCTCTGAGGAACTTCCACTAATAATCCAATAATTCTTGGAGGATTATTGCTATGTCTTAAATGAACGAGGGTATCGCGAACTTTGCCCAGCTGATCTCCCTGAGGATCAAATACAGCTGTGCCTGTTAAGCGAGATATAAATATACGGTCAGTCACAACGTGAGTCTACTTCTTACTTGTGATTGACTTTTACTCTTATATGAAATTTACGAATACATTAAGCAAAAATTCATTTGATTTTGTAATTCTTGCCATTGCGATATTAGCTATCTCAACTTCTGGACCCTTAATAACTATTACTGCAGCACCTGCATTGGCCATTGCATTCTGGCGATGTTTGATAGGTGCAATAGCAACAGCACCTTTTGCTTTTAAATCTGGAATAAATATTGATAAAAAAGCATTTAAAGCATCATTACTTGCAGGTTTTTTATTAGGAATTCATTTTGCAGTTTGGATTCCATCCTTAAGATTTACTACAGTTGCTGCTTCAACTGCGATGGTTGCAACTCAACCTGCATGGGCTGCCTTATTTGCAAGATTAAGAGGAGAAAGATTTCCTAAGCAAGTTTGGTTTGGAATTTTTGTTGCATTAATTGGTGTAATACTTTTAACTGGAATAGATGTTTCTTTAAATAGAAATGCTGTTATTGGAGATTTGCTTGCCTTGTTAGGTGCAATTTTTGCTGCACTTTATGTAACGGTTGGACAAAGTGCTCGAGAAAAACTTTCCACAGCACAATACACTTTTATTGCTTATTCTGCTGCAGCTTTTTCACTCTTATTAATTAGTTTATTTTTATCAATCAAGTTGACTGGATTTTCAAGACAAGCTTGGATTTATATATTTTTATTAACTTTACTTGCCCAAATTCTTGGACATACTTTGTTTAATATCACTTTAAGATCTCTTTCTGCAACAGTTGTGAGCATGGGAATTTTATTTGAAATGCCAGGTTCAACAATTATTGCCGCACTTTTAATTGGACAAGTTCCACCTTGGCAAACAATTCCAGCCATTGTTTTATTAATGACAGGAATGGTTTTTGTGGTTAAGGGATATAAAACTAAATAGCTTTAAGAAACGTATCTATTTCAATTGCAGTTTTTTCTGGCATTTCTCTAGCAGGAGAGTGTCCTGCACCAAAAATTTCGACATACTGTCCATTTAAATTTTGTGCCATTTCTTGTTGAACAGGTAATGGCCAAATGTCATCTTTTTCACCAGATAGAACAAGAACAGGAATTTTATGATTTTCTAAAGTTTTTATTAATTTTTCACTCACAGGTTCAATGTGCATCAACATATTGCCAATTGTTTTAATTGATAATGGATTTGTTTTGATCCATCGTTGTCTGCGCCACTTTCTTACTTTTCTAGAAAACTTTCTATAACCAACCATTTTTTCTGCAACTGTTTTTAAAAACCAAATAGTTGCCATGTTGTATTTATCTGTAGCTTTTACAAGTCTTGGTAATCCTCCCCAACGATTTCTGGGTAAAGATCCAGGTCCACTGCACATCAAAGTAATACTTGCAAAAGATTTAGGAGATTTACTTACAGCAATTTGACTAACTAATCCACCAAAAGAATGGCCCATGACATGAATGGGTTCAGAAAAACTATTTGCTATGTCAATTACATCTTGAGCAAGTAAATCAATTGTGAAATCTTTTTCATCATTTGATCCATAAGTTGCAGGTTGACCATATTGATCAATAGCAAAACAATGCCAACCAAGTGAAGAAAGAATAGGCATTATTGCTACAAAATCTTCTTTACTGCCACTAAAACCTGGAATCATCAAAATAGTTCCAGCATGAATAGATTCTGGTTCTGAGACTAAAGCACCAACTATGCAACGTTGGGTAATTAATTTTTCTTCTCTAACTCCTGCAGGATTTTTTAATAACTGTTCTTGCATTTATTAGCCAGCAAAACCTACACGTCTTTGTTCCGGAGCACCTATTTCTACAAAAGCCAATCGATCTCCTGGAATTAAAATTTTTCTTCCCTTGTCATCAATTAATGACAATAAAGTTTTATTTTTAACCGCGTTTTCTACTTCTTTTGTTATTTCGTCAGCTGAAGATTTTGTTTCAAAAATAACTTCTCTGGCACTATCTTGAACACCAATTCTTACTTCCATTTGGACCTTTTGTCTCCTAAATTCTCTACTTTCCAACAATATAATACTGATGACTACCAAATATAATTTTTTGTGAGGGAATTAATATATTTATAGTTTAAAATACATTTAATGACCCTTTAAATCACCTCATAGAAACTTATAGAAACTTACAGGTTGGCACAAAATTGGCACAAAATGTTTGGTTTAAAGTAATTTCTTTCTACCTTAAAAATTGG
>JBJSWT010000046.1:0-36858 GCA_046086025.1 Actinomycetes bacterium
TTTAGCAACATGTTCTTCAACAAAACTTCCCATCATAAAAACTGTTGAAGTTATTAGTGATTTAACTTCAAATATGTTTTGATTATTTTTTGTGATTTCAACTTGAATTTTAGACTGAACCTTAGGTATTTCAACTACAATAAATATATTATTTGCATCCTCTAAGTTCCATGTTTCAATAATTTCAAATGGATTAGACACCATTGCTGATATATTTGCAGCAAGCTCAAGTTCTAAAATTTTTTGAATTTTAATACTAGAATTTTCTTTCAAAAATTCATAACTTATGACTTTTAAATCATTAAATCTTTGTTTTTGAAAAGAATCATTTTGAATGACCGATTTTAATTGATTCAATTCAAGATTGCTTTCAAAGTTTTGCATCAAAGGTAAAGCCATATAGACACTTTGCCAGATATAACTGATATGTTTTACTTTATGTCTGCATTTTTAGCACTTATCTCGAGTTTGATGTGGGGAACTGCAGATTTTTTTGGCGGTTTTGTAAGTAAAAAAATTTCTGCAGTCAAAGTATTAGTTTTGTCTTATCCAGCTGGATTTTTCTTTTTACTTGTTTATGCTTTTATGTTGCCCGGAACTATTTCTGATCAAGCAATTTATTTGGGTCTTATAGCGGGAGTAGTTGGAATTTTGGCGATGGGATTTTTGTATGTCGCACTTGCCATAGGACCAATGGGGGTTATGAGTCCGGTAACTGCAGCAGCTTCAACAATGATTCCAATAATTGCAGGCATATTTTTTGGAGAAAATTTAACTTGGCTTGCTTGGATTGGTATTGCTTTAGCAATTATTTCTGTTTTCTTGGTAAGTCTTGAAACTTCACCAACCGGAAGTAAATTAATTGTTAGTGGAAAGGGTTTAGCTTTAGCAATACTTTCAGGACTATTAATAGGTACATTTCTTTCGATTGTTGGTTTTTCTTCTGAAGCAAATGGAATGTGGACTTTAGTAATTGCAAGAGCTACTTCTTCTGTTTTAGTCATTATTTTCTTCTTTGCCAAAATTAAAGAAAAACTAAAAACCGGATATGACTCAAAAATGTTGGCTCTAGTTTTAATATCAGGGGCATTAGATGCAAGCGCTAATGCAGTTTTTGTAATTGCGGCTTATCAAGGAACTGTTTCAATAAATGCAGTTATTGCCTCTTTATACCCAGCTGCAACAGTGATTTTGGCTGCAGCATTTTTGGGTGAAAAACTAAGATTAATTCAATATCTTGGAATTAGTTTTGCATTTATAGCCGCAGGAATATTGTCGTTAGTTTAAATTCAGACATACCAAATTAGGTACTTACTTTGATTTATTAATTTAAATTATTTAAAACATCTTTTATTATTGGATAATTAAAGGTGGTTCGTATGAGTTACCAAAGTCCGAATTTAGCAAGATCATTATTTCGGACTAAACCTGTGCCAAATTCAAAACAAGATCGAATCTTAGGTGCCCTTATGGGATCTGCGATTGGTGATGTGATGGGTAGTTGTTTACAAGGAAAAAGTAATGAAGAAATTATTAATCTTTATGGAGCAAAAGGCATCACTGCTCCTCCTCACGATTCATTAGTAAGCCATAACTTTCAATTGGTTTTATTTGCTATTGATGCATTAATTCTTAGTGCAAGACGAAGTAAAAAATTGAGTATTCCTGAAATTTCAAACTGTCTACTTAAAGCAAGCAATGAATGGAATTATGTTGTGAATAATCCTAAATTATTTCACGAGGAAAAAGAAAATTTAAACAATATTTGTTCTAATTTTATGAAGAATCATCCTTTATGGAAAGTAAAGAGAAGAAATCAAAACTACTTAACAACTTTGAAAGCAAATCAAATTGTTCCTTTAGCAATAGCTCTTTTCCTATTTGCGAATGAAAGGACTTCGCGAGAAGTAATAAAAGAATTAAACAAAAAACTTGGTTTTCCTGAAATAGATTTACAAGTATCAAATGTCTTAAATCTTTTTGGCGAAAGAGTTGAAGCCTCTAAAGAAGTAATTTTTCACAGCATGGAGGAGTTCAGAATAAAAATCAATAACTCCAAATATCCAGCACTAGAAGGTTTAATAGGTGGTTTTGAACAAGGAGCACATTATGGAATCAAAGGTTTTAAAAATCTGTGGTATTTAAGAATTGATGCTATTAATCTAATTGAACAAATGGGTTGGCAAGTTGGACGATTCTTTGGTATTTAGTTAGTTTGAATAAACAAATAGATTGCAGCAATTGCTGCAATAATCAAAATAATAAGTCTAAAAATCGAAGCATCTAATTTTTGAGCTATTCTTCCTCCCAAAACTCCTCCAATAATTGAACCAAGAGCTACGGCAAGTGCAAATTTCCAAACAACCAAACCTGAAAGAATGAAAATAAAAGCTGCTATGGCATTACCAGCTCCAGATCCAAGATTTTTTAAACCATTTGCTTGCTGAATATTTGCTAATCCTGCTAAACCATAAATTGCTAAAAGAATCACCCCAGTGCCAGCTCCAAAGTAGCCCACATAAATACCTGAAACAATAAAATCTGGAATAACTAATTTAAGAGATACATTTTTACTTTGTTTAGGAAATAATTTGGAAACAAATGGCGGAATTGCCACTAATAAACCAGCAGTACCAATCAAGAATGGCACAATAAATTCAAAATTCTTTTCTGGTAAACGAAGTAATAGCAAAGCACCAAAAAAAGAAAACAACGGCATAAAAATTATAGAAAGAAGTGCTAATTTTTTGTTTTCTAGTAATAATTTTCTATAAGTCCAACTTCCAGCAAGAGATCCTGGAAAAACTCCTACCGCAGCAGTTACGTTTGCAACTAGAGGTGAAAGCCCTAGCGCTACAAGAGTTGGAAAAACAATTAGAGTTCCACCACCTGCAACGACATTTAAGAAGCCACTTGCCATTCCTGCAAAAAGTGCAAGCAATAATTCCATTACTTTTTGATTAGTTTCCAAGTAACTGGAAGTAAAGAAGCAGCCAGTAGCGCTTTTACGATATCGCCCAGGACAAAAGGTAATACTCCTTTTGAAATTCCATAAGCTAAACCATTACCTGTATAGAAAGCTAACCAAGTAGCACCAAAGAAATAGATTAGAAAAGTTCCTAGAAAGAAACCAACAAATACGTTAATAAATTTACGGGTCGATAACTGTTTTGCTACGAGTCCAACCACATAACTTGAAACTAAAAATGCAAATAGGTAACCAGCAGTGGCACCAAAAAGTGCTTCAACTCCACCCTTATCGGATGCTAAAACTGGAAAACCAATTGCTGCAATAAGTAGGTAAATAAATTGCGCCATGGTTGACTTATATGGACCAATTGCTGCTGCGCCAAACAAAATTGCAAAAGTTTGCAGCGTCATTGGTACAGGTGTAAAAGGAAGGGGAATAACAACTTGGGCACTTATGATCGTTAAAAGAGTCAAAGCACCAACTTGAACGTAAGTAGAGCTCTTGGATTTTTCCCAAATTGAATCGATTACATATGGTGAAGAAATAGTTGTGCTCAAAATAAATCCTTTTCTAGGTGACTAGATGTTACCAATTAACTTCACTTCGATACGGGGGATTGGCCCCTTGTCTTGAACAAGTTATTCCTGCAGCATGAGCACAATTTTGAAGCACAACTTCTAATTCAGTATTTTTCAAGGACTTTAACTTTTCAACTGAAGTTATACCTTTTTCAATTAATTGTGCAAGAAAAGCTGCCGAAAAAGTGTCACCAGCACCAATTGTGTCTATTACTGCAACATCTTTGGCTAATATTTCAAATTCATTTTTTTCTTTTGTTAATACCCAAGCACCATCTTTTCCTTTGGTAATAATTACAATTTCAGTTCCATTATCTATAAGCTTTTCTGCATGAGTTTTGAAGTTTTTAGATTCATATATCCATTCAAAATCTTCATCACTTGCTTTAACAATATGTGATATTGAACAAAGTCTTTTAGCTCGATTCCTTACATCATTTGTCTTTTGTCCATCCAAAGGATGTCTGATATTTGGATCAAAACTTAGTAATAAATTAGTTTCTTTACCTAAGTTGCTAAACCATTTCTCAACTACAGATGCACCAGGTTCTACATAAGAAGTTAGGGAACCTAAATGGACAAATTTGAAATCACTTTCATCAAAATCTAGTTCTTTACTAGTCCACCCGAAATCAGAGGCGCCAATCAAATTAGCTTCATATTTTGCTGATCTATCGTTTTGAATAAATGCTTTTATAACTGTTGAAGGTTCATCCCCAATTACCCCAATACTTAAATCCACATTTTCATTTTCTAAGTATTTTCTAATAATTTTGCCAAATTCATCTGTTGAGGTTCTAGATTTCATGAATGTATTTACGCCTAGTCTTGATAAGGCAACGGCAGTGTTTGCAGGAGATCCACCCACAATATTTTGAACTTCTCCATTGGGTGAGTGAACTACATCAATTAAGGCTTCACCGATGACAAGGATTTTAGAAGTCATTATTTAATTATATTTAAATTAAATAATTAACGTCTACGTACTTTTTGCACTACTTTATAAATTGCCACCAACAGCGCAAGTAAAAGTACCCAAGGAAGAATTAGGCCAAATATAGATGTCAGATTGATTACAAAATTAAGCATCGCATAGAAACCCTTTTCAAGGCCTTGGACAAATCCAATTGGTTTTATGGTGTTTAGATATTCGGGAAGATACATGGAAACATATATTGCAGACATATCTACCTGTTGACTCAAATATTTCATTTGCGCATTTAATGAATCTAATTCTGCTTGTCTTTCAGCTAATGCACTTTCTGCTGCTATCAAATCTGATGCATTTGTTGCACTTGAAATTAATTCCTTAAAACGCGTAATAGAAGTTTCAAGTGATGAAATTCTTGCTTCAAGATCTACTTTTTGCATCGTTACATCAGAACTTGAAAGTGAATAATTTTCAACTTCTCCTACAGTTCTTAATTTTTCGACAGTATTTTCTAATTGATCTGCAGGCACTCTGATAGTTAAATTAGCACCGTTAATCTCGTTTGTTCCTGGATTTTTATATATAGAAGAATCATCAACTTGTCCATTAAATTCTTTTGCAATGGAAGTTGCGTTATCTACTGCTTTTTGAATATCTTTAACGCGAAAAGAAAGGGAAGCTGTTTTAATTACTGCCCTAGTATCAGGTGCAGTTGCCATTTTATTATCCATTGCAATTTCAGCACCTGGCATTGGCATAGAACCTGAACTCATACTTGAAGAATCCGTGGTAGATACACCACATGCAGTTAAGGCAAATGTCACAAAAAATATCGCGAAAATACTGATTCGTTTATTCAAATTAAACTCCCGTGATTTAATTTAATACTTTCATTTATTTGGTTTTTATGCAATTTTCACACGATAACAATCGTTTAACTTTTAGATTTCTTTTATATAACTTTAAGAATTGAACCCTTAAGGGTTTAACTATATGATTTACTTATATAAATCGATAAAATGTGAGGCTTACTTGGAATCAAGACAGCATCACTTAAATAACCTCAAAGATAAAAATTTTCAAGTTGCAATTGTTGGTGCAGGAATAAATGGCGCTGTTTCTGCTGCGGCACTAGCCGCAGGGGGAGTAAAAGTTGCCTTGATTGACCGAGGCGATTTTGCTGGAGTCACAAGTCAAGAATCTTCCAATATGGTTTGGGGCGGAATTAAATATTTACAAACCTATGAAATTCCTTTGGTGTGGAATTTATGTGGTTCAAGAAATCATTTATTAGATGCTTTTCCAAATCGAATCAAAGCAATTTCTTTTTTAGCTGCAATTGGTCCAACAGCACCATTTGGAAGATTTTTAGGAGCATTGGGAACAATTCTTTATTGGGTTTTAGGAAGATTTAAAACTAAACCACCTAAAGTTTATTCTCCAGAAGAAACTTCTGAAGTCGAAAATTTAATAAATTCAAATGGTTTAAAAGGAGCAGTTCGATACGACGATGCGCTTTTAATTGATAATGATGCAAGATTTGTTTGGGATTTTGTCAAAAACGCTAAAGACCACGGTGCAATTACTGCAAATTATGTTTCAATGCAGGATGCCAAGAATGAAGATGGAAAATGGAAATTATTTTTAAAGGATGAATTATCTAGCGATGAATTTCAAATTAAAGCAGACGTTGTAATAAATGCAGGTGGACCTTTTGGAAAAGATTTAACTTCTAAATTTCACGATCAAACTTTGCACCAATTAGCTTTATCAAAAGGTATTCATTTAGTTGTTCCTAAGTTAACAACTAATAATCGTGTGCTGGCTTTTTTTGATGATAAAGGAAGATTATTTTACGTAATTCCGATGCAAGATAGAAGCGTAATTGGGACAACAGATACCCGAGTAGAAAATCCGGTCAGTGAAGTTACCGATGAAGATAGGGATTTTGTTTTGGAGCAAGCAAATCGTTGTTTAAATCTGGTTAAACCTTTGACTAAAGATGACATTATTTCAGAAAGATGCGGAGTAAGACCTTTAGTTGTAAAAGGTAAAAAAGATGTATCAAAAATTGAATGGACAGCATTGTCTAGAAAACATGAAATTGAAGTTAATAAGAAAACTAAAATTATTACAATTTTTGGTGGCAAGTTAACAGATTGCGTTAACGTTGGTGAAGAAATAGTTGACTATGTGCGAAAACTTGGAATTTCAATTCCCAAAGTTAAAAAGTGGTACGGCGAAGATGATCAAAAAATATTCAAAACATTTGAAACAGACTTTAAGCAACTAATTGGAATATCTGAAAATGATATTGAAGTTATAGCACCTGCAATTTGGAGAAGACACGGAAATGAATCTTTTAAAATATTGGAGATTATGAAACAAGATCCTCAAAATCGAGTAAGAATTTTTCCTGATCTTGATCTAACTTATGCAGAAACTCTTTTTATTGCTCAAAATGAAATGGTGCAAATGCCTGAGGATATCTGGAGAAGAAGAACCGCGATTTCATTATTGAGAACAAAAGAAGAAATGGCACAGAACCCTTTAATTCAGCGAATAAATTCCTTAATTTAAGTATTGGGTGTAAATTTCTAATCTAAAGAGCGTAGTCTTGGATAACTATGACAAACATTGACTGGCAATTACTAAGAAGCCAAGCGAAGATAGCTCAGCAAAATGCCTATGCAAGTTATTCAAATTTTCCAGTAGGAGCAGCTGCATTAGTTGATGATGGCAGAGTTGTCACAGGTTGCAATGTAGAAAATGCATCATATGGTTTAACTCTTTGTGCTGAATGTGGTTTAGTTTCTCAACTTGCATTAACTGGTGGGGGAAGACTAGTCGCATTTTCTTGTGTTGGTCCTGAACCAGGAATTTTGTTACCTTGTGGAAGATGTAGACAATTACTTCAAGAACACGGTGGAAGTGATTTATTAATTGATCACAATGATGGTCCAAAAAAACTAAGTGCACTTCTTCCAGATGCTTTTGATGGAAGTAACTTACATAAAAAATGAATTCACCATTAGGGATAATTGCTGGTACTGGTTTTTATTCACTTTCTCCACTGGAAAATAGTGAAGTTAAAGTTATTGAAACTAAGTACGGTTCTGCTCAGGTAACTGAAGGAACTTGGCATGGGCGTAAAACTTATTTTTTAACAAGACATGGAGTAAAACATTCAGTTCCGCCTCATAAAATAAATTATCGAGCAAATATTCAAGCATTATGTGACTTGGGTGTTGAAGAAGTTTTAGCAGTAAATGTATGCGGTGGTTTAGATAAAACAGTTCCAGTTGGTGGATTTCAAGTTGTAGATGACTTTATTGACTTTACAAAAAATAGAACTTTAACTTTCTTTGATGGCGAAGAAGGTGTTAATCATGTTGATATGAATGAACCTTATGCTCAAAACTTAAGAAAAGTCTTACTACAGGCTGGTAAAAATTTGAATATTCAAATTTCTGATGGTGGAATCTACGGAGGTTTTGAAGGTCCAAGGTTTGAAACTAAAGCTGAAATTCAAATGGCAAAACAATTTGGCGTAACAATGGTGGGAATGACTGGAGTTCCAGAAGTTGTCTTAGCAGTAGAAAAAGGTTTGCAATATGCAGCCATTTGTATTGTGGCAAATCCTGGTGCTGGATTAAGTGAGGACATAATCACTATGGAAGATGTTCAAAAAGTGGTATCAGATTCAGCAAAGACAGTTGTAAAAATTCTAGATGAAGCAACAAAAATATTGGCAGAAAAATAAATGAGTCAAAAAGCAGATTTAATCCTCCACAACGTTCAAATAGCACTAACAGTAAATCAAAAATCTGAAGTTTTAAAAAATGTAAGTATTTTAATTAAAGATAAAAAAATTACAAATATTATCTCTTCGGAACAAATTAATTTAGTTGAGTTTGAAAAAATTATTGACTGTTCCCATCATTTAGTTATGCCAGGTTTAATAAACACGCACACTCATACCCCCATGGTTCTTTTAAGAGGAATTGCAGAAGATGTTGATTTGCAAGGATTCTTAGAAAAAGTTTGGGCTGAAGAAGCAAGAATTATGAATGAAAAGGGAACATACATAGGTGCAAAATTAGGTGCTTTAGAAGCACTCTTAGGAGGTACTACTTGCACTTTAGATATGTATTTGCATCCACACATGGCACACAAAGGAGCAGTTGAAGTTGGTTTAAGACATGCAATCGGTCCAGTATTTTTTGATTTTGAAGGACCAGATGGATTGGATTGGGATAAAAGAATTGAATACTTAAAAAATTGGAAAAAAGTAATTGATGAAATAGGTGGAGCCTTTATTCCATTAGTTGCACAACCTCATTCAACTTATACAGTTTCGCCAGAAAATTTAGCTCAAGTTGCAAAAATTTCGCAAGAAATCGGAGCAATTTTTAACACCCATATTTCAGAAAACCAAAAAGAAAATGATGATGTTTATGGTAAATATCAAAAGTCACCTACAAAAGTGCTTGCTGATATTAATGCCCTTGATAATGCAGTTTTTGCTCACGCTGTGAAATTAAATGACGAAGACCGAGAAATAGTTAAGAAGAATCAAGTTAGTTTATGTCATTGCCCTGGATCAAATTTAAAATTAGCAAGTGGTGCTTTCGAATGGAAAAAAGCTATAGATAAAGGAATTAATGTTTCACTAGGCACAGATGGTTGTTCTTCAAGTAACGATTTAGACATGTTCAATGTAATGAGACAAGCTGCAAATTTAGCAAAATTAATTAATGAAGATCCATCAGTTGTTTCAGTTTCTGAAGTAGTAAGAGCTGCCACAATTAACGGCGCAAAAACTTTAGGTTTAGAAGATCGAATTGGAAGTATTGAAATTGGCAAAGAAGCAGATTTAATTGTTTTGGATTTAGATCAGCCCCATTTAGTGCCAGTGGGTGATCCTCACGCTTTGATTGTTTATGCAGCAGGAAGAGCTGATGTCGTGCATGTTTTGGTAGCAGGAGATCCTGTCATCGTGGATAGAGTTCCAACCAAAGTTGATAAAGATTTCATAATTAAAGAAGCAAGAAATCACATCGCAAAATGAAAAAGTTCCAGAATAAAACAGCATTAGTTACCGGGGCTACATCTGGACTTGGTAAAGAAATTTCTTTAGAGTTAGCTCAAAATGGAGCAAATATTGTTATTCATTTCAATAAAAATCAAAAAGAAGCAGAACTTTTAGCAAAAGAAATAAATTCCTTTGGAGTTAAAAGCTATTTAATTCAAGAAGATTTTTCTAACGGTGATCTAGACGAAGTTTGTGGAAAATTTATTCAAAAAATAACAACTAATTTCAAACAAATAAATTATTTAATAAATAACGCAGCAGATCAATCATTAGATCCAACTGATCCAATGGATGAAACCATATTAAATTCGATCATGATGACAAATGTTTTTGCACCTCAAGCATTGGTTAAAGCTTGTCTTGATCAATTTCCAGAAAATTCAGCAATTGTGAACATAACTTCAATTGAAGCAAATTTTCCTTTTCCAAATCATTCTTTATATGCAGCAAGCAAAGCTGCTCTTACCCGTTACACAGAACTTGCATCTATTGAGTTAGCAGAAAGAAAAATTAGATGTAATGCAGTTGCTCCCGGTCTTATTTATCGCGATGGTTTAGAAAAGTCTTGGCCAGAAGGACTAAAAAAATGGATCGAAAAAGCTCCGATTAAAAGACCAGTTACAGCAAGTGAAGTTGCAAAAACTGTTTCTTTTCTTTTAAGTGATGATGCATCTGGGATAACAGGAGTTTCTGTTACCGTTGATGGTGGTTGGAGCGTGGCATGAATTTTCAAGATTTGATTTACACCAAACGTGATGGTGGAGTTTTAAGTGAAGAACAAATTAGATGGTTCATTGATAAATTCACTAAGAATGAAATTCCAGATGAACAAGCTGGATCTTTTCTTATGGCAGTTTTCTTTCGAGGTTTAAATAAAGAAGAACTAAATGTTTGGACAGATGCCATGATAAAAAGTGGCGAAAAATTAGATTTATCAAAGGTAGGAAAACCAACTGTTGATAAACATTCCACAGGTGGAGTGGGAGATAAAATTTCACTTCCTCTTTGTCCTCTTGTTGCTTCTTTTGGTGCAGCAGTTCCTCAATTATCTGGCAGAGGTTTAGGAACTTTTGGTGGAACATTAGACAAAATGGAATCAGTTTCTGGTTTTAATATTTCACTATCAAATGAACAAATGATAAATCAATTAAAAAATGTTGGAGTTTTTATAACAGCAGCGGGAGTTGGACTCGCTCCAGCTGATAGAAAAATGTATTCATTTAGAGATGTAATAGGCGCAGTTGAATGTATTCCACTAATTGCATCCTCAATTATGAGTAAAAAAATAGCCGAAGGAACACAAAGTTTAGTTCTAGATGTAAAAGCCGGACGTGGTGCTTTTATGAAAGATTTTGCCAAGGCAAAACAATTGGCAGAAACAATGGTAGAAATCGGAAATAATGCGGGAGTAAAAACGGTTGCTTTAATTACTCAAATGGAAACACCTCTTGGAAATGCTGTGGGAAATGCATTAGAGGTAAGTGAATCAATTGATGTGTTAAATGGAAAAGGTCCAAGTGATGTTATTGAAATAACATTGGCATTAGCAAAAGAAATGTTAACTCTTGCAGGAATTGATAAAGATCCTGCAGAAGGATTAAAAAATGGATCTGCGTTTAATGTTTGGAAAAATATGATTAAAGCTCAAGGTGGAAATCCTGAAGCAGAAATTCCTATGGCAAATAAAAAAGAATTTATTTTGGCAAATAAAAGTGGTTACATAACTGATTTAAATGCCTATTCAATTGGATTATCTGCCTGGAGATTAGGTGCAGGAAGAGCTAAAAAGGAAGACGCTGTTTCAAAAACAGCTGGAATAATGTGTTTAGCAAAAGAAGGTGATTTTGTTGAAAAAGATCAACCAGTTTTGGAATTACATATAGATGATGAAACTCGAACCAATTCTGCAAAAGATGCTTTAGTTAATGCTTTTGAAATAGGTCCTGAGCCTAAAGAAAAAAGAAAAATTGTCCTAGAACGTATCTCTTGAAACTCTTGTTAACACTAGTAACATTTGTTTCATAACGCTTTTATCACGTAATTGAATTCACCTAGATATATAGAAAAAAATTAACCTTCGTAGCGTAGGGTTTAAGCATCAGTCGTATTTTGCAACTGATTCAAAAAGTTCCCACAAGGAATGACAACAAAAGGAGCAATACTAAATGCAACGTATGCGCACGTTGGCAGGAATTTCAATTCTTGCTTTAGTACTAGCAGCATGCAGTAGCGGAGCATCAGACACAGCAGCAGAAGGTGGCATGGAAGAAACCACCGCAGCAGTTGCTGATGATTCAAACTGCGCAGCAGCTGAAAGTTTCTGTGTTGGTCTTGTAACTGACATTGGCAAGGTTGATGACAAATCATTCAACCAATCTGCACATGAAGGTGCAATGGCAGCAGCAGCTGAAGTTGGCGGTTTCTATAAATATATTGAAACAACTGACACCAAAGACTATGCAGCAAACATGAAGCAATTCACCGATAAGTCTTACGACGTAATTGTTACCGTCGGATTCTTAATGGCAGAAGCAACAGTTGTTGCAGCAAAAGAAAATCCAAACACTAAATTTATTGGTGTAGATCAATTCCAAGGCGAAGAAGTTGCAAACGTAACAGGTTTGATTTTCCCTGAAGATCAAGCTGGTTATGCAGCAGGTTACTTAGCAGGATTACTAACCAAAACAAATAAACTTGGTCAAGTTCTAGGTCTAGAAATTGCACCAGTTCAAAAATTTGCTAAAGGTTTTGAAGCAGGCGCAAAAGCAGCTAACGCAAATGTAAGCGTTACAACTGTTTACCATCCACCTGCAGATAATGGTTTCGCTGATCCTGTATGGGGTGCAGCAGAAGCTAAGAAGCAATTGTCACAAGGTGCCGACATTATTTTCGGTGCTGGTGGTGGAACCGGTAACGGTGCACTAATTGAAATTGCTAAAGCTGAAGGTGCAGGAACTTCAATCTTTTGTATCGGTGTTGACACTGATCAATGGGGAACAGTTCCAGAAGCACAACCATGCTTAGTTACATCAGCAATGAAAGGTTTAACTGAAGGAACTTCAGACCTAGTAAAAGCTGTATTTGATGGAACCATCAAAGGTGGAAACTTCTTAGGAACCACCGGTTTAGCTGACTACCATGATTTAGCATCAGCAGTTCCTGCAGATGTTCAATCAAAGGTTGCTGAAGTTGTAGCTGGATTAAAAGACGGCTCAATTCAAACTGGTGTGACTCTCTAGTCAAAACAGTTAATTAGCGACAGAATGTAAGTGGGACGCAAGATTTCCTTGCGTCCCACTTTCTTAAGTTAAGAACGGAATTTTTTAATTGAGTCTGGAACAAAAAGAAAAAAAATCAGATAAATTTTCTTTCTTTGTAAAAAATCAATCAATAGTTGTTCCAATAGTTGCATTAATTGTTGCTTTTTTACTTGGTGCAATTCTTATTGCATTTCAAGGTGTAAATCCCATAACTGCCTATAGATCTATCTTTTCAGAGGCTTGGTTTGACTCAGATGGATTATTAAGAACTTTTCAAAAAACTACTCCATTAGTTCTTGCAGGTTTAGCAGTTACAGTTGCGTTAAGAATTGGATTATTTAATATAGGTGCACAAGGTCAGTTGATCTCTGCAGCACTTGCTGCAGCACTTGCAGGAATTTATTTTTCTAATTTGCCAGCAATATTGCATGTTTTTGTTTCACTATTAAGTGGAGTAATTGTTGGCGCTTTGTGGGCTGCAATTGCTGGTGTTTTAAAAGCCTATAGAGGAGTTCACGAAGTAATTTCAACAATCATGCTAAATAGCATTGCAATTGGAATTTTAGATTACTTAGTAAGTAATCCATTTAAAGAACCAGATCAAGCTCTGCAAAGAACCAAAAAAATTGCTGAAACTGCAATGCTTCCTAATTTCGGATTTATTCCTTTAGGCTTTATCTTTGCAATTGCTGTCACCTTACTTATTTCATGGTTTTTAAATAAAACCACGGCTGGATTTAGATTCAATACTGTTGGAAAAAATAAGTTTGCTGCAGTTTATGCGGGCATAAATACTAAGTTGATGATCATTACAGGAATGCTTTTAAGTGGTGGCTTAGCAGGTTTAGGTGGAGCAATTGAAACTCTTGGAATTACTTACCGATTTGAACCAGCATTTAATGCTGGACTTGGATTTGATGGCATAACTATTGCACTTCTTGCTAGAGCTAATCCTTTAGCCACAATTCCTGCAGCAGTTTTAGTAGGAACATTAAGAGCAGGTGCTGCCTCACTGCAATTTGAAACCGGTATCGAACCTGAAATCGTTGATGTTTTGCTAGCAATAACTCTACTTCTAGTTTCAGCACCAATTTTGGCAAAATTCTTGTTTAAAAATAAAGCTCAAAAGAATGCCAATGTAACAAGTGGATGGGGAAGTTAATAATGGATTTTATAAGAGAAAATAAAAAACCAATTATTACTTTAATTTTAGTAGCCATTGTTGCTTACACTTTTTACTTTTTAGATGAAATAAAAACAACATCTGTCTTAGTTTTCGGTTGGGGATATGCAGTTCCCTTAGTTCTTGCTGCAATGGTTGGAATTATTGGTGAAAGAACAGGTGTTGTAAATATTGGCATCGAAGGTCAAATGTTGATGGCAGCATTTGCTAGTTTCTTTGGCTCAGTTTTTACAGGAAATATTTATCTTGGAATTTTGATTGGTATTTCAGCTGGTTTGTTAATGGGAGCATTTTTAGCTGTAGCTGCTGTTAAATGGGAAATGGATCAAATAATTGCTGGCGTTGTCATAAATATTGTCGCTGCAGGTTTAACATCATTTTTTTACGCTCAAGGAAAAACTCTTCCAGATTTAATGCCTGTTGTTTCAATTCCTTTGCTTAGTCAAATTCCATTAATTGGACCTGTGTTTTTTAGAAATGGTTTATTTGCACTTTCCACACTATTTATAGTTGCCGCTGTTTATTATGGATTATTTAAAACAAGATGGGGCTTAAGAAGTAGAGCAGTTGGAGAATATCCAAGTGCTGCAGATGCAGCAGGAATAAATGTCACAAGGATTCGCATGCTAAACGTAACTTTTGCAGGAGCTTTAGCAGGTTGTGCCGGTGCATTTTTAGCACTTGAAGCAGCTGGAACTTTTGCTAGAGGAATTACTGCTGGCCGAGGATTTTTAGCATTAGCCATCATGATTTTTGGTGCTTGGAATCCACTCGGAGCACTTGCCGCAGCATTGTTTTTTGGTTTATCAACAGCAATTGCAAGTCAATTACAAGCAGATGAAGTAATAAATATTCCTCAACAATTTGTTAATTTGCTCCCATTTGTAATGACACTTGTTGTTTTAGCGATCGCAGTAGGAAGAGTAAGACCGCCTGCGGCAGCTGGTCAGCCTTACACAAAGGAAGGCTAGTTCAAATTGAATCAGCCACTAATTGAAGCAAAAAACTTAGTCAAAAAATTTCCTGGAGTTTTGGCAAACGATAACGTCTCTTTAACTTTAAATAAAGGTGAAATAGTTGCTTTGCTTGGTGAAAATGGTGCAGGAAAATCAACTTTAGTAAAAATGATTTATGGCCTTTATGGTGCAGATGAAGGTGAATTATTTATAAAAGGTGAAAAAGTAAATATGAAATCACCAGCTGATGCGATAGCTCGAGGTATTGGCATGGTGCACCAACACTTTCAATTAGTACCAGTTATGAGTGTTGCAGAAAATATTGCACTAGGTGCAGAAAAAACTAGGGGAATTAATTTTGATTTAGAGGCAGCAGAAAAAGAAGTTGCACAGTTATCCAAAGATTATGGCTTAGAAGTTGATCCAACTGCCCGAATCGAAGATTTACCTGTTGGCATGCAACAAAGAGTTGAGATTTTGAAAATGCTTTATAGAAAAGCCGATATTTTAATTATGGATGAACCAACAGCTGTTTTGACTCCGCAAGAAACTGATGAATTGTTAAAAACAATGAAAAGTTTTGCGGAAAAAGGTGTGGGTGTAATTTTTATTACCCATAAATTACGCGAAGTTTTAGCAGTTGCAGATCGTGTTGTGGTTTTAAGAAATGGAAAAGTTGTAGGAACCACGGAACCAAAAAACACAGATCAAGAAGGACTTGCAACCATGATGGTTGGAAGAAGTGTTGTTTTAGATGTTCAAAAATCAGTTGCTAAACCAAATGATGTGATCTTAAAAGTAAGTAATTTAAATGTCACAGATGATAGAAAATTACTTGCAGTAAAAGATTTATCTCTTGAAGTTAGAGCTGGTGAAATTCTTGGGATAGCAGGAGTTGAAGGAAATGGGCAAAGAGAATTAGTTCAAGCAATAACTGGCTTAAGAAAAATTGATTCAGGAACAGTTCTAATAAACAACGTGGATGCCACGAAATTAAGCCCTCATAAAATTCATGAATTAGGTGTTGCACATGTTCCTGAAGATAGAGAAAAAGATGGATTAGTTGCTGGATATTCGATTGCTGATAATTCTGTTTTAAACAGATTTGATGAAAAAGAATTCTCAAAAGCAGGAGTTAGACAATTTGGGGCAATTAGAGCTTTAGCAAAGAAATTAGTGGAAAAATTTGATGTAAGAACACCTTCAATTGATACTTCTGCCGGATCTTTATCCGGTGGTAATAAACAAAAATTAGTTATCGCAAGAGAACTAATTTGGAATCCAAAACTATTAATTGCTGCTCAACCTACCCGTGGAGTAGATGTTGGTTCCATTGAATTTATTCATAACCAAATAGTGGCAGCAAGAGACTCAGGATCGGCTGTTTTGTTAGTTTCTGCAGAACTAGATGAAGTTTTAGGTTTAGCAGATCGAGTAGCAGTTATGTATGCAGGAAAAATTGTTAAAATATTAGATGAAAAAGATGCTGAAAGAAATAAAGTAGGAAGATTAATGGCCGGCGGAGACGCCTAAATAATGGATGAAAAATTAACTTTTGAAGTTCTAAAAACTGTTCCAAAAGTACTTCTTCACGATCATTTAGATGGGGGAGTAAGACCAAGCACTGTTGCTGATTTAGCAATTAAAAATGGTTATAAAGATTTACCAACTACTGATCCAGTTGAATTAGCGAAATGGTTTAGACAAGCTTGCGATTCAGGTTCGTTAGAAAAATATTTAGAAACTTTTGTTCACACCGTGGGGGTGATGCAAACTGTTGAAAGCATAAAAAGAGTGGCCTTTGAAGCAGGTGAAGATTTAGCAAATGATGGTGTTGTTTATGCAGAAATAAGATTTGCACCAGAACTTCACCAAAATAATGGATTAACACTAGATCAAGTAGTTGAAGCAGTTATCTCTGGATTTAATCAGGCTGAATTGCAAATGAGAAGTCAAGGAAAGCCAATAGTTATAAGAGCACTATTAACTGCGATGAGAACTGCAGCAAGATCTAGTGAAATTGCTGAATTAGCAGTTAAGTGGAGAGAAAAAGGTGTGGTTGGTTTTGATATCGCAGGCAAAGAAGCAGGTTTTCCACCAACTAGGCATTTAGATGCATTCGATGCTGTAAGAAGAGCAAATTTTCATATGACAATTCATGCTGGTGAAGCTTTTGGTTTACCTTCAATATGGGAAGCTGTACAAATTTGTGGCACTGATCGCTTAGGTCATGGAGTAAGAATTGTTGATGATTTAAGTTTTCAATCAAATGGTGAAATTAAATTAGGTGAATTATCTGCATACGTAAGAGATAAAAGAGTACCTTTGGAACTTTGTCCCTCATCAAATATTCAAACCGGTGCTGCCAAAAGCATTAAAGAACATCCCATTGGCGTTTTAACTAAATTAGGTTTTCGAGCCACAGTTAATACTGATAATCGTTTAATGTCTGATACATCTATGACTAAAGAAATGTATTTGTTAGTAACGGAACTAGATTTTACTTTAAAACAGTTACAATGGCTTAGTGTAAATGCCATGAAAAGTGCATTTATCCCTTTTGATCAAAGACTAAAATTGATTAATGAAACAATAAAACCAAAATATGCTCAAATTGCTAAAGATTTAAGTATTTCTTTTTAAAATCCTCTAGGGTGCCAAACAGTTTTAGTTTCTAAAAATGATTTTATTCTGGTTAAGTCATCAATTTTAGAGTTTGGTCTAATTACTCTTTTTAGGTTGCTTGCACAATCTTTTTCTAAACTTAAAGCTAGTTTTCTATCAATTACTCCAGTTAAATCAAAAGCATTTACATCTAAATGTGTTGCAAGCCATGGTGCTATTTCTTCATAGTCACCCGTCAAAATATTTACAACTCCTGCAGGAACATCACTTGTTGCAATAACTTCAGAAAGTGTTATTGCGGTTAATGGTTGAGTTTTTGAAGCGATCACGATGCAAGTATTTCCACTTAGAATAATTGATCCAATAGTTTTCACTAAATTAAGTAGAGGTTGTTCCTTGCCACTAACTGCAGCAACTACGCCAGTTGGTTCAGGAACTGAAAAATCAAAGAAAGGACCAGCAACTGGATTGTTTGAACCTGTAACCATGGCAAGTTTGTCAGTCCAACCTGCAAACCAAACCATTTTGTCTATGGCATCTTGAACTTCCATTTTTACTTGAGATTTATTTTTATTCCATAACGAAAGTTCTTCTACAAATTGGTCAAATCTTCCTTGCATCATTTCAGATATTCGATAAAGAACTTGACCTCTGTTGTAAGCAGTTGCTTCTGACCATTTACTAAAAGCACTTCGTGCAGCAACAACAGCATCGCGGGCATCTTTTCTTGAGCCAAGAGCTACGTTTGCTACAAAGTTTTTATTCTTATCGAAAACTTCATAAGTTCTACCTGATTCAGATCTAGGAAATGCTCCACCTATAAATAATTTGGCAGTTCTTTTAACGTCTAAATTAGTCATTATTTTCCTGCCTTTAAATAAGGTTCTAAACCGTGACGGCCACCTTCTCGGCCATAACCAGATTCTTTATAACCACCAAAAGGACTTGTTGGATCAAATTTATTAAAGGTATTTGCCCAAATAACACCTGCTCTTAATCTGTGAGCTACTTCTAGAATTCGGGAACCTTTTTCTGTCCAAATTCCAGCACTTAAACCATATGGAGTGTTATTTGCTTTTTCAATTGCTTCATCAGGAGTTCTAAAAGTTAGAACACTTAAAACTGGTCCAAATATTTCTTCACGAGCAATTCGATGAGATAAAGAAACATTTGTAAATACAGTTGGTGCAAACCAAAATCCTTTATTTGGAATTTCACAAGGAGCAGACCATATTTGAGCCCCTTCTTTAGTTCCAGATTCTGCTAGTTCTTTAATTTTTTGTAATTGACCTGAAGAATTAATTGCTCCTACATCAGTATTTTTATCTAAAGGATCTCCAAGTCTTAAAGTTTTCATTCGTTGATACAGCAGATCTAGGAAATTATCAGCAATTGATTCTTGTAACAATAATCTTGAACCAGCGCAACAAACATGTCCTTGATTAAAAAATATTCCGTTGACCACACCTTCAACTGCTTGGTCCATTGCAGCATCATCAAAAATTATGTTGGCAGCTTTTCCACCTAATTCAAGTGTTACTTTTTTATTAGTTCCTGCAACACTTTGAGCAATTAGTCTTCCAACTTCGGTGGAGCCCGTGAATGCAATTTTGTCTATATCTGGATGGTCAACTAAATATTTACCAGTTTCACCAGCGCCAGTAACAATATTTACAACTCCGTCTGGAAGTTCTGCCTGTTGGCAAATTTCTGCAAATAAAAGTGCAGTTAGAGGTGTAGTTTCTGAAGGTTTTAAAACGACTGTGTTTCCGGCGGCAAGTGCGGGAGCAATTTTCCATGAAAGCATAAGTAATGGAAAGTTCCAAGGAATAATTTGTCCAGCAACACCAAGTGGGGAGGGATTTTTTCCTAAACCAGCATGATCTAATTTGTCAGCCCAACCTGCATAGTGAAAGAAATGTGCTGCAACTAAAGGAATATCAATATCTCTACTTTCCCTGATTGGTTTTCCGTTGTTCATTGATTCTAAAACGGCTAATTCGCGAGATCTTTCTTGAATAATTCTTGCTAAACGAAATAAATATTTTCCTCTTTGACTACCGGTCAACTTAGACCAAGTTCTAAAAACTTTTCTTGCTGATCTAACTGCCAAATCGACATCTTGTTGACTAGCTTCAATAATTTCAGCTAAAACTTCTTCAGTTGCAGGATTTATTGTTTTATAAGTTTTACCACCGATTGATTTAATAAATTTTCCGCCAATAAATAGTTGATAATTATTTTTTAAATCAACTATTTTTGTTGATTCAGGAGCAGGTGCATATTCAAAAACCATATTAATCTACCGTCACATAATCTGGTCCAGAATAAGAACCAGTTTTTAGTTTTTGTCTTTGCATTAAAAGATCATTCAATAAACTCGAAGCACCAAATCTAAATAAATCTGGAGTAAGCCATCTATCGCCCAAAGTTTCTTTTACTAAAACTAAATATTTCATTGCATCTTTAGTAGTTTTAATTCCTCCAGCAGGTTTCATGCCAATAATTTTTCCGGTAGCTCTTTCAAATTCATTTATTGCTTGAAGCATCACAAGTGTTACAGGCAAAGTTGCTGCAGGTTGAACTTTTCCAGTTGATGTTTTTATAAAGTCAGCACCCGCAAGCATTGCAATCCAAGAAGCTTTTTTTATGTTGTCGTAAGTTTTTAATTCACCAGTCTCAAGAATTACTTTTAAATGAGCACTTTTACATGCTTCTTTGATGGTAAGAATTTGTTCATAAATATCAAAGAATCTTCCCTCATGAAATGCTCCACGATCGATAACCATGTCGATTTCATCTGCTCCTTGAGAAACAGCATCATTTGTATCTTGTAATTTTGCAGCTAAAGAAACTCTTCCTGCAGGAAATCCTGTTGCAACAGCTGCAACCTTAATATTTGTGCCAGTTAAGTTTTCTTTTGCAATTGATACTAAATCACTATAAACACAAACCGCTGCAACACTTGGAACAGAATTATCTAATGGATCTGGTCTTCTTGCTTTTGCACAAAGAGTTTTAACTTTGCCTTTTGTGTCCATTCCTTCAAGTGTTGTTAAATCAATCATTCGAATTGAAAGATCAATTCCTTCTTTTTTTGCAGTGGTTTTAATTGATCTAGTTGCTAATTTGGCAGCTCTTTCTTCAACGCCCACTTTGTCAACACCGGAAAGCCCATTTAGAAATTTTTTCAGAGACTCTTCATTTTTTGTCGCATCACTTAGAAGGCTGGGAAGTTGCGTTAAGTAATTAGTGCTCACAGCCCTAGCGTATCCAATGGCTTATTTAGTCAGTATTTGCTGAGTAATTCTTGCATTTTTTCGGCTAGTTTATTAATTCTTTGGTTAGCTTTTTCTAAATTAATATCAACATCTCCTGCAGAAGTAAATACTTCTAAATAACACTTTAATTTAGGTTCAGTGCCACTTGGGCGAATTATCATTCTTCCATTATTGAAAGTTAAGCGAACTCCAGAAGAAGCAGGAAGATTATCTATACCTTTATTCATATCCTCAACTTTTTCAATTACAAATTCATCTATTTCTTTTGGAGCATTAGTTGTCAATTTGATTGTTATATCTTTTGCTTTTTCAACCGAATCAAACCTAAAACTTACCTGTTTGGTTACATGTACTCCGTAGTCTTCATAAATTTCATTCAAAATATCTGTTGCTTCTAAGTTTTGTCTTTTTAGATATGAAAATAATTCGACTAGTAAAAGTGCTGTTGCCACACCATCTTTATCTTTGACAAATTCTGGATCTACACAATAGCCAATTGCTTCTTCATAACCAAAAATTAAATTTTCAATATGACCCATCCATTTAACACCGGTAAGAGTGGTAGTTCCAGTTAATAAATTATTTTTAGCCATTTTTGGCACTAAGGAACTTGAAACAATTGAAGCTGCAATTTTTCCAGATAATTTCTTATTTTCTAATTCTGCTTTTTTTAATATCCACCAAGTGATTAGATAACCAATTTCATCTCCAGTTAAAACCTTCCAATTTCCTTTATCTTTAACTGCTAAAGCACACCTGTCGGCATCTGGATCATTTGCAATTGCGATATCGGCATTTTTTGATTTTGCAAGAGCAAGCAATAAATCCATTGCTCCCTTTTCTTCAGGATTTGGAAAAGAAACGGTGGGAAAATCTGGATTTGGTTTAGTTTGTTCCAAAACATCAAATGATTTAGAAAATCCTACTTTTTTCATACATCTATCAAATGTTTCTTGACCAACGCCATGCATAGGAGTATAAGCAACTTTTAAATCGCCATATTTATTTGAGATAACTTGAGATATTCTTTCGACATATTCCTCAACTAGATCAATTTGATTGTAATTATTTGACTTTTTAATTTCATCTGCAAAAGGAGCAAGTTTTATTAAGGATGCAATTTCTTTATCCATGGGAGGAATAATTCCTGCACCAAATTCATCATAAACTTTGTAACCATTATCTAAAGGAGGATTATGCGATGCAGTAATCATGACACCGGCATCTGCTTTAATGTGTCTTACTCCAAAAGCTAAAACTGGAGTAGGAATTTTTGTAGGTAATTTATAAACTTCAAGACCTAAGCTTGCAGCAACTTGGCAAACATCATGTGCAAATTCATCAGACATATGTCTTGCATCATTACCAACAATTAATTTAGGTTTTTTATTTGGATATTTTTTGATTAAGTATTGGCATAATCCATAAGTGGCTCTTATAACAACTGCTCTATTCATTCTGGATTGACCAGGACCAATTTCTGCTCTTAAGCCGGCAGTGCCAAACTCTAAGTCGCCTGAAAATATTTTGTTTAATTCAACTAAATTGTTATCTTCTATTAATTTTAAAATTATATTTTTAGTATTTGCATCAGGATCATGTTCTGCCCAGGATTTAGCTAAATGAATAACATCTGACATTTAAATTTTTTCAATTACTTTCTTTAATAAATTACCCATTTTTGTAGCAGAAGCTAAACCTGCAGCTAACACTTCTTCGTGATTTAATCTTTCTTTAGTTAAGCCAGCACCAGGATTTGTAACTAACGAAATTCCCAAAACTTCAGCATTAGCTTCTCTTGCCGCAATTGCTTCAAGGGCTGTTGACATCCCAACCATGTCGCCACCAATTTTAATTGCCATTTGTACTTCAGCTGGAGTTTCATATTGGGGTCCATGAAATTGAACATAAACACCTTCATTTAATGAAGGTTCAATTTCTTTAGCAATATTTCTTAATCTTTGCGAATAAACTTCACTAACATCTAAGAATCTTGCTCCAATTAATGGAGTTGCTCCAGTTAAATTTATGTGATCTTTTATGAGAACTGGGGTTCCAGGTTTCCATTCCAATCGAAGTCCACCGCAAGCATTAGTCAAAATTACAGTTTTAACTCCATGATTTATTGCAGTTCTAACTGCATGAACTACTGCAGGTACACCTTTTCCTTCGTAATAATGGGTTCTACCCATTTGGACCAAAACATTTTTATTGCCAATTTTTACACTTCTTAATTTTCCGCTATGGCCTTCAACTGAAGGGGCAGAAAATCCTGGCAGTTTTGAAACTGAAATTTCAAATTGCGCTTTCCCTAAAGCATCTGCAGCTGGTGTCCAGCCAGAACCTAATACAACAAGGACCTCATGATTTGAAACATTTGTTAACTTAGTTAACTCTTGTGCAGATTGTTTAGCTAATTCATAAGGATCTTGGCTCACATAGTCACGCTACTACAACTAATTCTTTTAATAAATGTTGTAGATACTTATTAGTCAACGACTTCTGTGATTCTTTTAATTCTTGCGTCTGTGAATAAGTCGTATTCGTCTGTACTTCTGGTAGAAAATTCAGTCACGATAGCACCTTCAGGTCCTGCTTGAAACCAGTGTTTGGTGTCTGGATAAATAGTGTGTTGTTCGCCTGGGTGTAATACTTTTTCATGCCAAACTGTGTAAATATTTTTTTCAATTTCATGTGGATTAGCTTTTGGATTAGGAGTTTTTTCTCCTTCAACATATAAATAGACGATTCCTTTACGGCAGCGAAAAGTTTCTTCTTTACCAGGATTTCCACTTACCGATACGTGTCTATGTTCAGGACAAACTTGAAATGGGGTCATCACGATTTCTTTAGCACAAACTCTTTCGGTATTTACATAAACTAGTAATTGAATACCTATTTTTTCTAAATTGGATAAACCAAAGTCAGAAACTTCAATTTTATTTTTTTCTTCAGCAGTTAAAACTATTCCAGCACTTTTAAATTCATTAAAAGCCCATTCTTGTTTTTCTTGAATAACTTTCTTTTCAAGCATTAAATAGTTTCACCTTCATTACCTACATAAGCAACTAAGTCTCCAGTATTTAGTACAGTTCCTGGTTCAGCCACGATTTTTAAAAGTATTCCTTCTTCAGGAGATTCAACATCTACTTGGGCTTTATCTGTTTCTACTACCAATAAAGGTTCAGCAATACTTACTTTGTCGCCAATTTGTTTATGCCACAAAATAATTTCCATTTCGTCTGCTGTTTGTCCTAATGCTGGTAGGCGAATTTCATTTGCCATTTACTTTAACTCCATCTTGTGTAGTTGTCTTATTTTTTCTTTAATTCTTTCAATACTTGGGACTACTGTTTGTTCCAATACTGGAGTAACTGGTAGAGGTACATCATAGGCAGCAATTCTTTGTACTGGTGCTTTTAGTTTGGAGAAACAGTTTTGTGAAATTAAGGCAGCAACTTCAGCTCCCCAGCCACCTGTAAAAGTATCCTCGTGGGCTATTAAAGCTTTACCTGTTTTATTTACTGACTCATAAATAGTTTTGGTGTCTAGGGGAAGTAAAGAAACTGGATCTATAACTTCACATTCGATTCCTTCAATTTTAAGTTCTTCTGCAGCTGCAAGACATCTGTATAAAGTTAAATGAGTTGAAATTATTGTCAGAGAATTTCCATCTCTTTTTTTCAGTGCTTTTCCAATGGGAAATAAATACTCTTCTTCAGGAACTTCAGCAGTTAAATCCATACCACCTGCAGATTCTCTACCTTTACTTCCATAAAGCAACTTATGTTCAAAGACAATTACTGGATCATCATCTCTGATGGCACTTTTCATGATGCCTTTTGCAACATATGCATCAGAAGGGCAAACTACTTTTAAACCAGGAACATGTATGAAATAACTTTCTGGAGATTGACCATGTTGGGCACCTCTATTAGCAGTGCCAACAGGGCAGCGAAGGGTCAAAGGTACTTTTAATTTTCCACCCGACATATATCTCATCTTTGCTGCTTGGTTAACAATTTCATCCATACATTCAAAAATAAAATCTGAATATTGTAAATCTGGAATAGGTCTCATTCCCATTAATGCAGCACCCACAGATGTTCCAATAATTGCTTTTTCACTAATTGGGGTATCAATAATTCTTTCGTGGCCAAATTTTTCAGGTAATCCTAAATAAACTCCAAAAGCACCACCAAAACCACCAGGAATTCCAATATCTTCACCAATGAGAAATACATTTTCATCTCTTTGCATTTCTTCTGCAATTGCTTCTCTTATTGCTTCACCAATTCCAATTCTTCGTGTGGTCATTATTTTTGAACCTCAGTTGGTGAACTCATGTCTGAGGCATACGCATCAATAAAGGCATCTTCAGCTTTTGGAAATGGTGATTGTTGCGCAAATACCACTGCATCATCAATTTCTTCTTGAATATTCTTAACAATTAATGCAAAAGCTTCATTATCAATTAAGTTATTTTCGATAAGGGAATCTTTCATCCGATCTATGGGATCAAGTGTTCTCCAGTAGTCTTCCTCTTCTTTAGTTCTATATTTTTTAGCGTCACCTCTGCTGTGACCTGCAAAGCGATATGTTTTAGCTTCAATCAAGATCGGTCCTGAACCATTTGCAATGGCATCTCTTGCTTCTTTCACCGCTAAATAAACTTCAACCACATTCATGCCATCAACAATTTTTGAAGTCATGCCATAACTACCTACTCTGTCAGCCACATTTTCCACAAGAGTGGTTTTGTTATAAGCAGTTGAGGCACCGTAAATATTGTTTTCGCACACATAAATAATTGGTAATTTTTGAATTGCTGCAAGATTTAATCCCTCATGAAACGCACCTTCATTTGTGGCACCTTCACCAAAAAAACATGCAGCAACTTGTTTAGTGTTTTTCATTTTGAAAGCTAAACCAACTCCAGTAACAATGCTTACTCCACCTGCCACAATTGCAATTGCTGGAAGCATTCCAACTTCAGGATCACCCAGATGCATGGATCCACCTTTTCCTTTACAGCATCCAGTTTCTTTGCCATAAAGTTCTGCCATTGCAGAACGCATCGAAACACCTTTTGCGATGGCGTGTCCATGTGGTCGATGAGTTGAAGTAATCCAATCTGTTTTATTTAATGCTGTGCAAACACCAACAGCAACTGCTTCTTGGCCTTGGTATTGATGAATTGTTCCAGGAAGTTCACCTTTTAAAAATAATTGATAAACTTTATCTTCAAATTTTCTAAGTCTTATAACGTCTGTGAAAAGAGAAATTAATAATTCTTTGTCTAAATTATTTAAATTAATGGATCTTTCAACCATTATTTTGCTTTCCCATTTGATCCATAAAGGTGAATAAATTTTTTAACATTTCTTTTTATTCCAACTTTTCCTTGCTCTAAGAAATCTTTTTCTTTATGTGAACCTACAATATCGTGAATAAATGGTTCAGGTTCTAAACCTAAAACATACTTTCTAACTTCATTAAAAAAGTCAGTTTTCAACCTTGTGCCGACATTAAATTTTGAGACTCCATTTTCAATAGATGATTTTATTTGATCATCTGGAAAACCCGTTCCACCATGAACAGCAATGGGAATATCAACTTGTTTCTTAATCTCTTTTAATCTTTCAATATTAATATTTGCACTACCTTTGGTTAATAGATGCACATTGCCAATAGCAACTGCCAAACAATCGATTCCTGTTTCTTCAACAAATTGTTTTGCTTCAAGAGGATCTGTCATATAAGAATGGGCGTCTACTATTTCACCTCCAAGATAATCAGGCAAACTTCCAAATTCAGCTTCAACTTCCACATTATTTTTATGAGATTCTTCAACTAATTTTTTAACTGCTTTTTTAGCATCTTCAACTGGCCATCTATGACTATCAATCATGACCGTATTAAATCCAACTTCAATTCCTTTTAAGGCTTGCTCTAGCGTGTGAGTTTCATTAAGTAAAAAAGCAACTGGTACTGAACATTTTTCTAACATGGCTTTTCCACTTGCACCCAAGAAGGAAATACCTGTTTTATTTAGCCAATTGTCTTCCAACATTGTGGCCCCAAAGCCCATGATGATGGGAGATTTTTCTTCTTCAGCAGTTTCTAAAATGGCTTCAAACGAATAACTATCCCAGCTTTCAAAATATCCAACTGCATATTTATTTTTTGCAGCATCGTTTAGAAGAGTTGACATTGAAACTAAAGTCATATCAATTAATAACTTTCAACTTTTGCATTTCTACTTGAGCTTTTGATCTACTAAAAAGGGTTGTGTTACAGCCTAATCCTTGGCAAACAGATGCTCCTAAGACTGCTCCAAATTTTAAAGATTCAGTTAAAGGCCAAGATTCACTTATTCCTATAGCCATACCTGCAGTAAAAGCATCTCCTGCACCTGAACCGTCAACAAAATCAATTTCGTAAGGTTCTATTCGAAAAAATTCTTTTGAATCTCTATATATGACGCCATTAGTTCCACAAGTAATTGCAGCAGCATTTACACCCCAATCTAGAAAACATTTAGATTGCTCTTGGGGATTTTCAATTCCAGTAAGAACTTCTGCTTCGTCATCATTGGGAAAGAAATAATCTACATATGGTAGGACATCTTGAACTTTTTCAACTAGTTTAGTTTCATCACTTGAAATCGCGATATCTAAAATAATTGTGTAATTTTGTTTCTTTAAATTTTTTAGCAATTGAGCTAATTCCTTTGATTCAATCTTAGGCATCAATAAATATCCACCAAGAATAAAGATTTTAGAATCGTTTGTGAATAAGTAATTATTTATTCCACTTTCTAAATTAGCTACATTAAAATCTGCATTTGCTCCAAAATAATGGATATATCTACGATCTTGATTTTGAACAGGAATAATTATTGTTTGTGAAGTGGAAGAATTTTGAGATTTAAAAATTGCATTTGTATTGATGTGCTCATTTATTAAAGAATCAATTAAATTTTTTCCCATGGAATCATTTCCAACCATGCCGATGATTCCTGTTTTTTTGCCTAAACGAGAAAGTGCAATTGCGGTATTAGCAGCACAACCTCCAACTTGATGAATTGGTTCACCCATTTTTAAAAGCTCACCTTCGTGAGGCAGTCGAGATAAAGGTGGTAAAAAAATGTCAGAAACAATAATTCCGGCACAAATAATTTCTAGATTTTTTTGGCCAGAATCTGATTGCATTTCATCACTATAGAAGTTTTTAACAAGTAAGGTCAATTAAAAAACAGCGCTTTTGGTAAAGATACAAAATTGAGATTTGGCCTTTATTTGAGTGTTATGAAATGTTTATGGGTTTGTGATAATCGCAATTTTCCCCACAGTTTTCGACTCACCTAGAGACTAAAAGTGGGACTTTGCTCTATATAAATAGAATGAATGATTGTGCGCTTTCTAAACCAACCAACTTATGACCTTACTTATGATGACGTATTTATGGTCCCAAGTCTTTCCAATTTATCTTCTCGACTAGAAGTCGATTTAAATTCAACAGATGACACTGGAACCACAATTCCATTAGTGGTTGCAAACATGACAGCAATTTCTGGAAGAAGAATGGCAGAAACTATTGCAAGACGCGGTGGATTAGCTGTTATCCCGCAAGATGTACCAATTGACATTATTAAAGAAATTATTAATTGGGTAAAAAGTAGAAATACTTTTTTTGATACCCCACTTACTTTAACTTCGGAACAAACTGTTGCCGATGCTTTAGGAATTATTCATAAAAGATCTCATGGAGCAGTAGTAATCGTTGAAAATGATAAACCAATTGGAATTGTCACAGAAGATGATTGTGTGGATGTGGATAGATTCACTCAAGTAAAACAAGTTATGAGCAAAGAATTAATTACTTTACCTGACTCATTAAGTGCTAGAGAATGCTTTGATTATTTAAATGAAAATAGAAGTAATGCAGCTCCAGTTATAAATAAATCTGGAAAACTTGTTGGAATATTAACAAGAGTTGGAGCGTTAAGAGCAAGTTTATATAAACCAGCACTAGATGAATCAGGAAAATTAAGAATTGCAGTGGCAGTTGGAATAAATGGTGATGTAGCAGGAAAAGCACAACAAGTACTTGACGCTGGTGCTGATGTTTTAGTAGTTGATACAGCACATGGGCATCAAAAGAAGATGCTTGAAGCATTACAAGCAATTAAATCTATAAATCCAAAAGTTCCCATTGTGGCAGGAAATGTGGTAACTAAAGAAGGTGTTAAAGCTTTAATTGATGCAGGTGCAGACATTATTAAAGTTGGTGTTGGCCCAGGAGCTATGTGTACGACCAGAATGCAAACTGGAGTTGGTCGTCCTCAATTTTCTGCAGTTTTGGAATGTTCTGAAGAAGCCAAAAAATATGGCAAAACTGTTTGGGCAGATGGTGGAGTAAGACATCCAAGAGATGTAGCTTTAGCACTTGCTGCAGGAGCAAGTCATGTGATGATTGGTTCCTGGTTTGCAGGCACATATGAATCACCTGGTGATTTACAAAAAGATTCAAATGGAAAGTTATATAAAGAATCTTTTGGTATGGCTTCAGCTAGAGCAGTTGCGGCAAGAACGAGTGGGGAAGATGCTTTTGATAGAGCTAGAAAATCCTTATTCGAAGAGGGAATTTCAACTTCAAGAATGTATCTAGATCCAAATAGGCCAGGGGTGGAAGATTTAATTGATGAAATTATTGCTGGATTAAAATCTTCTTTCACTTATGCAGGGGCTGCAAATATTCAAGAATTTGCTGAAAAAGCAGTAGTTGGAATTCAATCTGCTGCAGGCTATGCAGAGGGAAGACCTTTATACACTTCTTGGAAAAATTAAAAGTATTTATTAATTAATTAAGGGCCAGAATTTCTTCTGGCCCTTAATTTTTACCCTAGGTAAATAACGACTTTTAGGAAAGCCAATTGTTTAGTGGGTATGATGCGAAATAAATTACGAAGGCAATTGCAGATGCCCATAGCAATGGGTGAATCTGTTTTGATTTGCCAGTCGCAAGTTTTAGCAACACATGTGTCACAAATCCTGCACCAATACCTACTGCAATTGAGTATGTAAATGGCATCAAGATAATTGTCAAAAATGCTGGAAGAGCAATTGTTATATCGCTCCAATCAATATCTTTGATTTGTGTCATCATTAAGAATCCAACAATTAATAATGCTGGAGTTGCAGCTTCGTAAGGAACCAAAGCAACAAGTGGTGAAAGGAAAGTTGTTAACAAAAATGCAATACCAGTAACAACACTTGCTAAACCAGTTCTTGCACCTTCTCCCACACCTGAAGCAGATTCAATGTAAGAAGTATTTGAAGAAATACCACTTGCACCACCTGCCATAGCTGCAATTGAATCCACTAACAAAATACGATCTGCACCTTCAACGTTGCCGCTTCTATCTGTTAATCCTGCTTCTGCACCAATAGCAGTCATTGTGCCCATGGTGTCAAAGAAGTCAGTAATTAAAAGAGTGAAGACTAACAACACAGCAGTTACTAAACCTGCAGTTGCAAATCCACCAAATAAATCAAAACGTCCTAACAAACTAAAGTCAGGTGTGGCAATTATGGAACTTGGAATTGCCGGAACGTTAAGGTTCCATCCACTTGGATTTACTTTGTCTGGAGCAGTAAATAAAGGTCCAATTTTAAATACGGATTCAAGAATTACTGCAAGCACTGTTGCAGCAATAACTCCTATTAAAATTGCTCCTTTTGTTTTTGTGGAATACAAGATTGCAATCAAGATCAGACCAAAGATAAATACCACAACTGGCCAACCAACGAGATTGCCTCCGGCACCTAATTCAACTGGAACTGGTCCAGATTGAGTTCTGCGCACAAATCCTGCATCCACCAAGCCAATAAGCGCGATGAATAAACCAATACCAACAGAGATAGCTAGTTTTAATTGAGTTGGTACTGCTTTAAATACAGCAACACGAAAACCAGTAAGAACTAGAACGGTGATGATGATGCCTTCAAGCACCACTAATCCCATTACTTGTTCCCATGGCATGTAATTTGCTGCAAGTCTTGCCACGAATGCGTTGATGCCTAACCCAGTTGCAAGAGCAAGTGGGAAATTAGCAACAGCACCCATCAATATGGTTAAAATTCCAGCAACTAAAGCAGTTGCAGCTGCAATTGCTGGAAGATTAGGTGCATCTCCGCCACCTAAGAACTTTCCATTCACATCTTGAGTAAATCCAAGAATGAGTGGATTAAGTACCACAATGTAGGCCATCGTTAAGAAGGTCACAAGACCTCCACGAATTTCTTGGCCGACACTGGATTTTCTTTGCTTTATTTTGAAATAACCCGCTAATGTTGCCACTAGTGTTTTTTTCCTCCCCTGTATTACTTGCGCATCAAGTAATAAGGCAAAGGATTCCAGAACACTGGACACTTTGGACCTAGGACACTCTTAGGTATTTGTTAAAAATTTGTTACAGGCTAAAAACTTTTCCAAATTCTAGACTCTCTGTTTTTTCTGTGACAGAAGTGAAAACAGAACCTCCTTCGGAAAGTCCTAATAATCCAAATCCTTGCTCGCGATAGCCCTTGGTCCAAGAAGGCCAAGTTCCAGAAAAGTGAGCAAGCACAATTTGCTCTTTCAATAGATTCAAACCTGGGCCTAAATCTTGCCCACTAGGCATGATTACTTTCTTACCAAACAACATCGCCCCAGCACTAGAACCCATGATTACAGATCCATTTTCTATAGCTGTTCTTAATGAATCTTCTGCTTTGGTATTAATAAAAGCTTTAGTTAATCGACTTGGAGTGCCACCTGCAAAGTAAATACTTTGTGCATTTTCCAATTCTTTTAGATTTGAAGAATATAAATCTTCATGACTTAAAATATTACTTTTTTTAGTTTTAATTCCGATAGAAGTAAAATAGTTTTTTGCAGTTTCATATGCTAAATCTTGAGTTGGAAAAGGAGCGGTTACTATAACTAAAATTTCAGAATTTGAATCAGTTCTTAAACTTAATGCTTTTAAGTCTGCTTCTTTGTAATAATCACTAAATTCATTGCCACCAGAAGCAAGAACCCAACTACTCATGTTATGAAGTTTTTCTATCTAAATACCAAGTTCTAAATCCAGCCACAATTGAACCAATAATAAAGAAAGCAGCTATTGAATAAGCGGCATTTCTAACCGCAGGAATAGTTGCTGCATAAAAACCAGTCAAAGTAATTCCCACACCCCAACTGATTGCTCCCACAAAATTGCTGGAGAGGAATTTGTAATAATTCATTCGCCCAATACCAGCTACAGCAGGAATTATTACTCTGGCCCAAGGCATATATCTTGCAACCACAACTGCCCACCAGCCATATTTTTTATAGAAGTTTTCAGTTTTCTTAATTGCTTTTTGAGTTCTAGGTCCACCACGTTTATCAAGATAAGGTCTTCCATAATGTCTTCCTAAAATAAAGCCAACTTGATCTCCTAAAAATGCAGCAATTCCAACTCCAGTAACCAATATCGCAATATTTATATTGCTGGAACTTGCTGCCACAATTCCTGCTGCAAAAAGTAAAGAATCCCCTGTGACAAATGGCACAAAAGCACCTACAAAAAAACCAGTTCCTACAAAAACTAATCCCCAGACCACTACATAAAAAATAAACGGACCAAATACATCTAGCCAATTATTTAATTGACCATCAAGGGCTGCTTGTGGCAATACTAAATTGTTCAACATATGTTTTCAAGCATATTTGATTAATTCAACAAGTGCATTAAGAGATAAATCACTAGAATAAAAAAGTGAAACCACAAGCAGTACTTTTTGATTTAGATGGAACTTTAGTTAATTCCAAGCCAGCAGTGGAGCGAGCCTGGATACAGCTTGCTTTAGAAGCAGAAATCCCTTTCGAAAAAATGGTGGGGTTACATGGAATTCCAGCGGAGCAATCCTTAAGACAACTTCTTCCAGATCGTGATGAAAAAGAAATAATTAAATGGGTAGAAAGAATTGAATATTTAGAAACCAGTGATACCAATGGAGTTACTGCCATTGATGGCGCAATTGAGTTACTTAAAAAACTCGATGAACAAAAAATCTCTTGGACTATTGTTACTTCTTGCACAATTCCACTTGCACTTTCTCGAGTTAAAGCTGCAGGAATTCCTTTCCCAGAAAATTCAGTAACTTTCAATGATGTGGAAAAAGGAAAACCATTTCCTCATCCTTTTTTACTTGGTGCTAAAAGATTAGGAATAAATCCAAATAATTGTGTAGTTGTTGAGGACGCTCCTGCAGGAGTTATTGCTGGAAAAGCTGCAGGTTGCACTGTGGCAGCAGTTTTAACTTCGCATCAAAAACATGAATTAGCACTTGCCGATCATCATTTAGAACATTTAGAAGAATTGCTACCAATTATTTTTTAAAGTGCCCCCGGCGTGAGTCGAACACGCGCGCATGCCTTCGGAGGGCAACGCTCTATCCACTGAGCTACGGGGGCAAAATTTAAAACCTAAATTTTTAATTTAGGTTTAATACCCGCCGTCGAATTCTTTTTTCTGCAACAAAGCTCATCACAGGAACTGTTCCTGCTAATAAAACAAGTAAAGTTTGTCCCCAAGTTAAATTCGCTTTTCTTGAAATATCAAATCCCACAACTAAATAAACCATGTAAACAATTCCGTGCAATTGGGCAAACCAAGGAATTTCTGGTCCTAATGTGTATTTCACAATTATTTCTATTGTGAACAAAATTAAAATCACACCAGCAAGATAGGCCACAAAGCTATATCTTTTAAGCGACTTATCCATTTATCTGGTTCCTTTCTTTAATTGTCCAATACTAACTAAATATTCATCCTTGAAAAATCGATACCAGAACCAAGCAAGGGCAACAGCAAAGAAGATCCATTGAAATGCATAAAAAGTGCTTTGCAAATTGATAACTGTTTCACCAGTTACTTGGTCAACTCTTTCTCGTCTGATCCATTGCCACAGACCTAGTCTTAGACAAAAAAGTATTCCAATAATGGTTGCAAGATGAAAAAGGAACCATTTTTTCTTAAATGCGATTTTCCACATATAAATAAGAGTATGGCGCAAACAATTTTTTAACTAGCACCTGCCTACGATTAGAACATGACTCCAGAAGAACTGAGTAATTTAATTAAAAGTGCTGTTGAGTCACTTATTTCTGCTCAAAAGATAGAAAAAATAGATTTACCTGAAATCAAGATTGAAAGACCAAAAAGTAAAGATCATGGAGACTTTGCTAGCAATATTGCTTTAGCGTTAAGTAAACCTGTTGGTAAAAATCCCAGAGAAGTGGCAACACTGCTAATTGAAGAATTAAGTAAAGAAAAAAGTATTAAAAAAATAGAAATCGCAGGTCCTGGTTTTTTAAATTTCACACTTGATACAGCAAGTCTTGGTGAACTTGCTCGAATAATTGTTGAAAAATCTAGTGAATTTGGGAAAACAGAAACTTTAAAAAATCAAACCATCAATGTGGAATTTATAAGTGCAAATCCCACAGGACCTCTTCATTTAGGTCACACTCGCTGGGCTGCAGTAGGAGATGCCATTGCTCGAGTTCTAGCGGCAAGTGGAGCAAAAGTAGTTAGAGAATTTTATATAAATGATCGCGGTATTCAATTAGATAAATTTGGGGAATCACTTTTTGCAGCAGCGAACGATTTAGCTGTTCCAGAAGATGGTTATCACGGAAAGTATGTCAAAGAGATAGCTGATGAAATTATTAAAGAACATCCTGAATATTTGAAACAAAGTAAACACGAGCAAATAGTTTCATTCAGAGAAGCAGGGTATAAAAAACAATTAAAACAACAACAAGATGTTTTAGATAATTTTAGAACTCATTTTGATGTGTGGTATTCAGAAAGATCTCTACATGAATCAAATGCAGTGGAAAAAGGATTAGAAAAACTTAAACAACATGGGCATGTGTTTGAAAAAGATGGTGCTTTATGGCTTAGAACTACAGATTTCTTTGATGATAAAGATCGAGTTTTAATAAAAGCAGATGGTGAATATACCTATTTTGCTTCAGACACTGCATATTACGTAGATAAAAGAAATAGAGGATATGACGTAAATATTTATCTATTAGGGGCAGATCATCATGGCTATGTAAATCGTTTAAGAGCAGTAGCAGCATGCGCAGGAGATGATCCTGATAAAAATATTGAAGTATTAATAGGTCAATTAGTAAAGATGTATAAAAATGGTCAAGAAGTAAGACTCAGTAAACGCGCAGGAAACATGATCACTTTAGAAGATTTAGTTGAAGAAGTAGGAGTAGATGCTGCAAGGTATTCACTAATTAGATATCCAGTTGATACTCCTCTTACATTAGAAATTGATTTATTAACATCTCACACAAATGACAATCCAGTTTTCTATGTTCAATACGCCCATGCACGCATTAGTTCTGTGTTAAAAACAGCTAAAGAAAAAAACTTAAATTGGTTAGATAATAAATTTAAACCTGAAGTTTTAACTACGAGTCAAGAAACAGATTTATTAACAGCTTTAAGTGAATTTCCAAGAATTGTCACAACTGCGGCCCAACTTCGCCAACCTCACAGAGTTGCAAGATATCTTGAAGAGCTAGCAACTTTTTATCACTCTTTTTATGCTGCATGTCGAGTGCTTCCTCAAGTCGATGAAACACCAACAGATGAAACCTTTGCCCGATTGATGTTGTGTGATGCAACCAGGCAGGTTTTAGCAAATGGATTGGATTTATTAGGGGTAAGTTCCCCACAAAGAATGTAATAAATAGAGAGTCCTAGTTCCAAAATTAACCCAGGTAGTTTAGGGTCTAATTTATGACAAAACTTAAAACCCTATTCGCAAGTGCAATCTCAATTGCTTTAACAGTTTCTCTTGGTGCAACTGCATCAATGGCAAATGATGGAGCAAGTCCACTTTCTGGATTACCAGGTGGAGCAGGAAATCCTGTTGTCATGGTCAAAATTGACAACGTTAGACCTGCAAGACCTCACGTAAATATTTCTAAAGCTGATTTAGTTTACGTAGAACAAGTAGAAGGTGGCTTAACCAGAATTGCTGCTATGTATAACTCAAACTTTCCATCAAAAGTTGGTCCAGTTAGATCAGCACGTATTTCTGATTTAGAAATCTTAAAGCAATTTGATAAACCAGGATTTGCTTATTCTGGTGCAAACAAAGCACTACTTCCAAAAATTGCCAAAGAACCTCTAGTTAGATTTGGTCCAAGTTTAAATGGAGCAAAATATTCCAGAGATTCCTCAAAACGTATTCCACATAACTTGATTTTGAACTTGTCAGCAACTGTTAAAGCTGCTAAATCAAAATTAGGTGTTGCAAAAGATATTGGTTTGGTTTTTTCTGAAACTGCACCAGCAGGTGGAAAAGCAACTTCAACTTTCAAAGCTTCCTGGCCAGCATCAAGTGTGAGCGGTAAGTGGAATGGTGATGGTTGGGCAATTGCATTAGATAATTCACCACAAAAAGACAGAGCAACTGGAAAAGCAGTTGTTGCTAAAACTGTTGTTGTGCAATTAGTAACTCAAACTGCATCTGGTCAAGGTGACAAATTTGGTGGAAGAACTCCAAAGATTCAAACCATCGGATCAGGTAAAGCATTTATTTTGCGTGATGGACAACGCTATGACGCTCAATGGTCAAGACCATCTGGTGGCGCTGGCACATCTTTCACCGTAAATGGCGAAGTTGTTCCATTTGATATTGGTCAAGTTTGGGTTTTACTTGTGCCAAATGATTCAAAAGGAAAATATTCGTTTAAATAATTAACGAAGTTCACACCTTTATGGGTGGGAAATCTTTGTGTTCGGTTAATCTTGAACATAAGAGATTTCCCACCCAAACTAATTTTTAGGATAAAAATGTCAGATTCCAAAGCTTTGGATATCAACGAAATCTCTACTCATATTTGGCCTAAAAA